>NZ_JAUIZP010000099.1:0-463 GCF_041414735.1 Rhodococcus sp. GXMU-t2271 | reverse complement strand
GACACCGCGGCGCCCGAGTTCGAACAGGATCTCGCGGGTGGAGATGCCGAACTTCTTCGCGGCCCGCTTCGTGGGGTGGAAGAAGGTCGAGTACACCCCGGCGTAGCCGAGGATCAGGGCGGTCTCGTCGACGATCTGCGGTTCGGTCATCAGCGGGGCGACAACGTGCTCGGCGGTGTCGACCAGCGGAAACAGGTCGACCCCGGTGTCCCAGCCGGCCCGCTCGAACGCGGCGGCGAGCACCTCGGTCTGGGCGTTGCCGGCGCTCGCACCGAGTCCACGCAGCGACCCGTCGATGAACGTCGCCCCGTTCTCGGCCGCGGTGAGCGCGTTGGCGATGCCGACCCCGAGATTGTTGTGAGCGTGGAAACCGATGTCGGCGGAGATCGCCTGCCGCAGGGCCGCGACGCGCTCCCCGGCGTGCCGGGGCACCATCGCCCCGGCGGAGTCGACCACGTACACG
>NZ_JAUIZP010000098.1:0-1216 GCF_041414735.1 Rhodococcus sp. GXMU-t2271 | reverse complement strand
GGCGGTTTCAGGCGGCCGATGCGACAAGCTCGGTGAACGCTTCGGTTGGCGTGCGCCAGCGTAGCGTCTGCCGGGGACGGCCGTTGAACTCGTCCTGGACCTGCTGCAGGTCCTCGGGCGTGTACACCGACAGGTCGGTGCCCTTGGGGAAGTACTGCCGGAGCAGACCGTTGGTGTTCTCGTTGGTGCCGCGCTGCCACGGCGAGTGCGGATCGCAGAAGTAGACAGCGACGTCGGTGGCCATGGTGATCTGGGCATGAGCACGCATCTCGTGGCCCTGATCCCAGGTCACCGACCGCTGCATCACCTCCGGCAACGACCGCATCGCGGCGATCATCGCATCGCGGACGCCGGACACGTCGCGGACCTTCGGCAGGTGCAGCAACACCACGTACCGGGTGGTGCGCTCGACCAGGGTGCCGATCGCCGAGCGGTTGCGCGCCCCCATGATCAGATCTCCCTCCCAGTGCCCGGGCACCGCCCGGTCCTCGACCTCGGCGGGCCGCTGGGAGATGAGGATCTTGTCGGGAATATGGCGGGCACTGCTCGGCACTCGCCCCTGCGGCACCCGACGGGTGTGCCGGCGCCGCAGATACTCCGAAAGCTCTTTTCGCAGTTCGCCTTTCAGTTGCACATACACGGCCTGGTAGATGGTTTCGTGGGACACGCGCATCTCCGCTCGGTCGGGGAAGTCGACCACCAGCCTGGCCGAGATCTGCTGCGGGGACCAGCGCAGCTTCAGCCTGGCGACGACATACGCGCGCAACTCGGGTGCGGCCATCAGCTTGGCGACTTTCGGTCGCAGTGCTCGGGTCCAGGCCCGCGCGTGGGCCGACACGGCGCGGTAGCTACCGTCGCGGTTGCTGTTGCGTTCGATCTCCCGGTAGATCACCGACCGGTGCCGGCCCAGGTGCGCGGCGATCGTCTGGACCGACTCGTTGCGGGCGAGTCCGAGGGCGATGAGCTCCCGCTCGCCCAGGGACAACGACCGTCCGCCGTGCTCCCAGTGCGGGGCACGGCGGACGGTGCCGTTGGCCTCGTCCTCCCACCGGTAGCCGGTTTGGCGGCTGACACCGACCGCGGCTGCGGCCTTGGCGATCGACACCTTCGTCATGCGCATGGCGAAGAACCTAGCCTTCTTCGCCTCTCGTGCTGCTCGACCCACTGACATCTCCCCTGGTCAGGGAGCGTGTCGCATGGACCACCTGAGTCAGCC
>NZ_JAUIZP010000097.1:0-1451 GCF_041414735.1 Rhodococcus sp. GXMU-t2271 | reverse complement strand
GGGGGGTGTCCCTATGTTTGCTGTCAAGCCGCTGCAGCAGCGGGGGTGCGGTAGAAGGTCTTGTTCTTGAGCATCGCGTAGAGCACGTCGCAGCGTCGCCGTGCGAGACAGATCAGCGCGGCGTTGTGCTTCTTGCCTTCGGCGCGTTTGCGGTCGTAGTAGGCACGGCTGGTCGGGTCGTGCAGCGCAGCGAATGCGGACAGGAACAACGCCCGTTTGAGCTTGCGGTTACCCGATCGCGCGGGGTGCTCACCGCGGATTGACGACCCGGAACGGTGAGTCACCGGTGCGATGCCGGCGTAGGCGGCCAGGTGCGCCGCGGAGGCGAACGCCGAACCGTCGCCGACCTCGAGCAGGATGCGCGCTGCGGTCCTGACGCCGACGCCGGGCATCGACATCAGGACCTTCGAAAGAGGGTGATCGTCGAGCATCCTCTCCACGTCCTCGGCGATGCTCTTGCGCTGTTGCAGAATCTCTTTCAACGAGTCGGCCAGTTTCGGCAAGACAATCTCGGCGGCGTTGCTGCCCGGCACCGTCACTGTTTGTGCATCGAGGGCAGTGAGGATTTCCTCGGCGAGACGGGAGCCCATCCGCGGAGCGTGCTTGGTCGCGAGGGTGGTGAGCCGGCGCTTGCCGGCCTTGCGGATGCCGACCGGTCCACCGCAGCGCGACAGGATTTCGAGCACGGCTGGATGCGCGATCTTGGGGCCGAGAACCCGTTCGAGGGCGGGATGGATGCCGGTGAGCAGTCCGCGGATGCGGTTGCTGATGCGAGTGGCCTCACCGGCGAGGTCGTCGTCGAACCCGACGAGGACGCCGAGCTCGGCCAGCGCCTCGTCACCGACATCGACCCGGCGCAGCGTGTGCGGCATCGTCCGAGCGGTGTCGGCGATGATGAACGCATCTCGCGCGTCGGTCTTGGCCTGACCGGGGTACAGGTCGGCGACGCGGCGCATCGTCAACCCCGGCAGGTACGCCACGGCGTGGCCGCAGGCGCGGGCGACGGTGACCGGCAGGGCGCCGATCGTGTTCGGTTGGTCGACGATCACCAGGACCGGACCGTGTTCGGCCAGGCGGTCGAACACGGCGCGGAGTTTGGTCTCGTCATTGGGCAGGGCTTTGTCGAACAGTCGGGTGCCGGCGGGGTCGAGTCCGACGGCATGGTGTTCGCCTTTGCCCACGTCGACGCCGCAGAACACGGCGTAGGTCGGGTCCATGAAGCGTGCCTTCCGTTCCGCTCCGGACGGTCACCGATCCGACGTCGACACCCGGCACCCACGTTACGAAGAGACCTACCTCAGATCCGGTGGCCCTGTCCCTATCAGCGGTCCATCGACGCCACCAGGCTCGGCGACACCACCCCCCGGATCATTCGAGAGACAGGGGCAAGAAGTCATACCGAACTTGGCGACCGTGGCCCCGCGGTGCGGGACTACGAAGAAGGTAACGGG
>NZ_JAUIZP010000096.1:0-1094 GCF_041414735.1 Rhodococcus sp. GXMU-t2271 | reverse complement strand
GGGCGGCGCTCGACGCGTCGGTGCCGCTGCGGGTGCTGTTCGAGACGTCCACCGTCGAAGCGTTCGCCGCGGAGGTCGGCCGTCAGATCGGTACCGGTGCCCGGCGTCCGCTCGAAGCGGCACCGCGTCCCGAGCGGGTGCCGCTGTCGCTCGCCCAGCAGAGGTACTGGTTCCTCAACCAGTTCGACACTTCCTCCGCGGTGGACAACATTCCCTTCGCGGTGCGACTCCAGGGCGATCTGGATCTCGCCGCGATGCAGGCGGCGGTGCGCGACGTGATCGGCCGGCACGAGATGCTGCGCACCTACTACCCGGACCCCGACGGCGGACCGCACCAGATCGTGCTCCCCGTCGAGGAGGCGCTGCCCGATCTGACGCCGTACGACGTCACCGAGGACGACCTCACCGAGGAGATCGTCGCGTTCATGTCGACGACCTTCGACGTGACACGTCAGGTGCCGGTGGCCTCGCGCATCTTCCGGATCACCGACACCGACTACGTCCTGGCGTTCGTCGTGCATCACGTCTCCGCCGACGGCGCCTCGATGGCGCCCCTCGCGCGCGACGTCACCATCGCCTACGAGGCGCGGTCCCGCGGGGAGAACCCGGGATGGGAGCCGCTGCCCGTCCAGTACGCGGACTACGCGTTGTGGCAACGCGACGTCATCGGTTCGGAGGACGATCCCGACTCCGTCGCCGCGCAGCAGATCGAGTACTGGAAGCGGACCCTGGCCGGGCTGCCCGACCAGATCGATCTCCCCGCCGACCGCCCGCGGCCTCCGCGCCAGAGCTTCCGTGGCGACTCGCTGCACTTCACCGTCGATGCCGAGTTGCATCGCGGTCTGCAGGAGCTGGCACGCCGCCACAACGCCACGCTGTTCATGGTGATCCACGCCGCCCTGGCGACCCTGATGGGGCGGCTGTCGGGCACCGACGACGTCGCGATCGGTACGCCGATCGCCGGCCGCGGCGAGCGGGTGCTCGACGATCTGATCGGCATGTTCGTCAACACGCTCGTCTTCCGCACCCGCGTGCAGTCCGACGTCGCATTCGACGAGTTCCTGGCTCAGGTCCGGGAGACGGACCTCGGCGCG
>NZ_JAUIZP010000095.1:0-430 GCF_041414735.1 Rhodococcus sp. GXMU-t2271 | reverse complement strand
ACACGCTCGTCTTCCGCACCCGCGTGCAGTCCGACGTCGCATTCGACGAGTTCCTGGCTCAGGTCCGGGAGACGGACCTCGGCGCGTTCGCGCACGCCGACGTGCCGTTCGAGCGCCTGGTGGAGGTGCTCAACCCCGTGCGGTCGACGGCCCGCAACCCGCTGTTCCAGGTGGGCCTGTCCTTCCAGAACCTCGCACAGACGAAGCTGGAACTGCCGGGACTGACCGTCTCGCCGACCAACTTCGAGCTCGAGCTCGCCAAGACCGACCTGCAGCTGACCGTCTTCGACCGCTACGACGAGGACGGAACGCCGGCTCGCATCGACGCGACGTTCACGTGTGCGACGGACCTGTTCGACAAGGGCACCGTGGCCGGTTTCGCGGAGCGGTTCGTGCGGGTGCTCGAGGCGGTGGTGGCCGATCCGTCGGT
>NZ_JAUIZP010000093.1:0-2938 GCF_041414735.1 Rhodococcus sp. GXMU-t2271 | reverse complement strand
GCACCCGGCGCAGCAACCACATACCCGACCAGCTGCTCACCGGTGTGCGGATCGTTGTGCAAGACCACCACCGACTGTTCGACGCCCGGTTGGGCGAGCAGCGCCGCTTCGATCTCCCCCAGCTCGATCCGCTGACCACGGAGCTTGACCTGGAAATCGGTACGACCGAGATACTCGAGTTCGCCGCCGGCGGTCCACCGCACCAGATCACCGGTGCGATACATCCGCTGTCCGGCCCCACCGAAGGGGGTGGCCACGAACCGCTCCGCCGTCAATTCAGCCCGACCGTGGTAGCCGCGGGCCAACTGCGCCCCGGCCAGATACAACTCACCTGCCACCCCGACCGGCACCGGCTGCAGCCGGCCGTCGAGGACGTAGACCTCGGTGTTCCACACCGGCGCCCCGATCAGCGCCGACGGCGCCGATGGATCACCCGCCCACGCGGTGACGACTTCCGCCTCGGCCGGCCCGTACCAGTTGTGCACCTCCGGCGTGCCATTGCCGTCCCGCACCACACGTCGCACCACCTCGATCGGCAACGCCTCACCGGCGACGAACACCCGGCGCACCCCGGCACCGACACCCTCGGGCACGACCGCCACGAACGCGGCCAGCATCGACGGCACGAAATGCACGGTGGTCACCCCGTACTCGGCGATCACCTCGGCCAGATAGAACGGATCGCGGTGCCCGTCCGGCGCCGCCACCACCAGCCGGGCACCGGTCTGCAACGTCCAGAACAGCTCCCACACCGACACGTCGAACGTGAACGGCGTCTTGTGCAGCACCACATCCGACGAATCGAGCGGATACCGTGCCTGCGCCCACCGCAACTGGTTCACCGTCGCGGCATGGGTCAATGCCACCCCCTTCGGGCGACCGGTCGACCCGGACGTGTAGATCACGTACGCGGTGTTCGACGCCTGCAGACCGGCAATCCGCTCCTCGTCGGCGATCGGCTCGTCGGAGTACCCCGACACGTCGACGACGTCCACCTCGAGCACCCGCGAACCCGGCGCCTCGAACCCGTCCCGGGCGGTGGTCAACACCACCAGCGGAGCCGCCGACGCCAGCACATACTGCGTCCGCTCGCCCGGATGATCCGGATCGATCGGCACATACGCCCCACCAGCGGCGAGCACCGCATGCACCGCCACCACCAGATCCACACTGCGGCGCATCGCCACCGCCACCACCGTCTCCGGCCCCACCCCCGAGCCGATCAGATGCCGCGCCAGCCGACGCACCCGCGAGGCGAACTCCGCGTAGCTCCATTCCTCGTCGACCGAGACGACCGCCGGCACCGCCGGGGATCGACGCACCTGCTCGTCGAACAGATCCACCAACGTCACCGACCCGTCGAGTTCGACGGAGGTCGCATTCCACGTCTCGAGCACCCGAACCCGCTCGGCCGCCTCGAGAATCTCGATCTCACCCACCGGCACCGACGGATCGACCACCACCGACTCGAGCACCCGCACGAACCGCTGCCCGAACCCGACCACCGTCGACTCGTCGAACAAATCCGACGCATAGGTCACAGCACCGACCATCCCGGCCGGCGCCCCCGACTCGTCGAACTGCTCGACGAACGTGAACTGCAGATCGAACTTCGCAGTGTCCAGTTCCGCCTCGACCCCGGACACCACCAACTCCGGCAGCTCGAACCGGGTACGCGCAAAATTCTGGAACACCAGCAACACCTGGAACAACGGCGAATGAGCCGTCGACCGCACCGGCGCAATCTCGTCGACCAACGCCTCGAACGGCACATCCGCGTGCCCGAACGCCGCCACATCCACCGCCCGCGCCTGCGACAGCACCTGCTCGAACGACACCCCCGACTCGACACGAGTCCGCAACACCAGCGTGTTGACGAACATGCCGATCAAGTCGTCGAGCTCACGCGCCCCACGCCCGGCGACGGGCGTGCCCACTGCAATGTCCGCAGTGCCCGACAAGCGCGACAACAACACCGCCAACGCCGCATGCACCACCATGAACACCGTCGACGCGTGCTCACGCCCCACCCGGGACAGACCGGCATGCACCGACGCCGGCACCTCGAACGACACCGTCGCCCCACGGAACGACTGCACCGCCGGCCGCGGACGATCGGTCTGCAACGGCAACACCTCCGGCAGACCCTCGAGCTGCCCGAGCCAATACTGCATCTGCCGTGAGAACACCGACTCCGGATCGTCCACCGACCCGAGCATCCGCCGCTGCCACAACGCGAAATCGGCGTACTGCACCGGCAACGGCACCCACCCCGGCACCTCACCACGATGCCGAGACTCGTACGCCACCATCACATCCCGACCCAACGGCGCCATCGACGAACCGTCACCGGCGATGTGATGCACCACCACCACCAACACGAACTCCGCATCGGCGACCCGGAACAACCGCGCCCGCACCGGTACCTCGGCAGCGACATCGAACCCCGCACCGATCACTCCGCCGACCGCAGCGAACACCTCCGACTCCGGCACCCGCACCGGCTCGAGATCGAGCACCACCCCCGACACCGGCAACACCACCTGCACCGGCCCGTCCGCATCCGACGGATACACCGTCCGCAACGACTCGTGCCGCTCGAGCACATCAGCTACCGCCGCCTGCAACGCCTCCACGTCCAACCGACCCGACAACCGAATCACCAACGGCACGTTGTAAACCGGCGACGACGGATCGAACTGGTTGATGAACCACATCCGCTGCTGCGCAAACGACAACGGCACCCGCTCCGGCCGCACCTGCCGCACCAACGGCACCACCGCACCCGAACCCGCATGCCGCTCGGTCGCCACCGCCAACGCCTGCACCGTCGACGACTCGAACAACACCCGCACCGGCACCTGCGCATCCAACGCCGCACCCAACCGCGCCACCACCTGGGTGGCGTTGAGCGAGTTGCCCCCCAGAGCGAAGAAGT
>NZ_JAUIZP010000092.1:0-631 GCF_041414735.1 Rhodococcus sp. GXMU-t2271 | reverse complement strand
TGTTGTGTGTTGTTTGAGAACTGCACAGTGGACGCGAGCATCTTTGTTGTAAGTGTTTATGAGCGTACGGTGGATGCCTTGGCACCAGGAGCCGATGAAGGACGTGGGAGGCTGCGATATGCCTCGGGGAGCTGTCAACCGAGCTGTGATCCGAGGATTTCCGAATGGGGAAACCCAGCACGAGTGATGTCGTGTTACCCGCGCCTGAATATATAGGGCGTGTGGAGGGAACGTGGGGAAGTGAAACATCTCAGTACCCACAGGAAGAGAAAACAACATGTGATTCCGTGAGTAGTGGCGAGCGAAAGCGGAAGAGGCTAAACCGCGGGTGTGTGAGAGCTGGCAGGCGTTGCATCCGTGGGGTCGTGGGGCCCTTCTTCCCATCACTGTCATGGTGGGCGAGAGTAAGAAACCGGTGTGTTAGTCGAAGTGGTCTGGAACGGCCTGTCGTAGAGGGTGAGAATCCCGTAGACGAAAACACGCCGGCTCTCGTGGAGGGTACCCGAGTAGCAGCGGGCCCGTGAAATCTGCTGTGAATCCGTCGGGACCACCCGATAAGCCTGAATACTCCCTGGTGACCGATAGCGGACTAGTACCGTGAGGGAAAGGTGAAAAGTACCCCGGGAGGGGA
>NZ_JAUIZP010000091.1:0-1310 GCF_041414735.1 Rhodococcus sp. GXMU-t2271 | reverse complement strand
GAAAACACGCCGGCTCTCGTGGAGGGTACCCGAGTAGCAGCGGGCCCGTGAAATCTGCTGTGAATCCGTCGGGACCACCCGATAAGCCTGAATACTCCCTGGTGACCGATAGCGGACTAGTACCGTGAGGGAAAGGTGAAAAGTACCCCGGGAGGGGAGTGAAATAGTACCTGAAACCGTGCGCTTACAATCCGTCGGAGCCTTCGAGCAGTTTGGTCTGCTGGGGGTGACGGCGTGCCTTTTGAAGAATGAGCCTGCGAGTTAGTGGCATGTCGCGAGGTTAACCCGTGTGGGGTAGTCGTAGCGAAAGCGAGTCCGAACAGGGCGTTGCAGTGGCATGTTCTAGACCCGAAGCGGAGTGATCTACCCATGGCCAGGGTGAAGCGACGGTAAGACGTCGTGGAGGCCCGAACCCACTTAGGTTGAAAACTGAGGGGATGAGCTGTGGGTAGGGGTGAAAGGCCAATCAAACTCCGTGATAGCTGGTTCTCCCCGAAATGCATTTAGGTGCAGCGTCGCGTGTTTCTCACCGGAGGTAGAGCTACTGGATGGTCTAGGGGGCCCACAAGCTTACCGAAATCAGCCAAACTCCGAATGCCGGTGAGTGAGAGCGCGGCAGTGAGACTGCGGGGGATAAGCTTCGTAGTCGAGAGGGAAACAGCCCAGATCGCCGGCTAAGGCCCCTAAGCGTGTACTAAGTGGAAAAGGATGTGGGATCGCTGAGACAACCAGGAGGTTGGCTTAGAAGCAGCCACCCTTGAAAGAGTGCGTAATAGCTCACTGGTCAAGTGGTTCTGCGCCGACAATGTAGCGGGGCTCAAGTACACCGCCGAAGCCGCGGCACTCACACAACACCCCGGAGGGTTTACGGACCGTCCGGCAGTGGTGTGGGTGGGTAGGGGAGCGTCGTGCCGCCGGGGAAGCGCCGGAGTGATCCAGGTGTGGAGGCGGCGCGAGTGAGAATGCAGGCATGAGTAGCGAAAGACGAGTGAGAAACTCGTCCGCCGAATGACCAAGGGTTCCTGGGCCAGGTTAATCCGCCCAGGGTGAGTCGGGACCTAAGGCGAGGCCGACAGGCGTAGTCGATGGACAACGGGTTGATATTCCCGTACCCGTGTGAACGCGCCCCTGGTGAATCAGTGATGCTAACCGTCCTGAAGCCGGCCGGTTCCTTCGGGAATCGGTTGTGTGGATGCACGGGACCCGATCTGGTAGTAGCCAAGCGATGGGGTGACGCAGGAAGGTAGTGGGGCCGGTCAGTGGTTGTACCGGTGTAAGCCTGTAGGGCGTGACATAGGCAAATCCGTGTC
>NZ_JAUIZP010000090.1:0-1585 GCF_041414735.1 Rhodococcus sp. GXMU-t2271 | reverse complement strand
TGGTAGTAGCCAAGCGATGGGGTGACGCAGGAAGGTAGTGGGGCCGGTCAGTGGTTGTACCGGTGTAAGCCTGTAGGGCGTGACATAGGCAAATCCGTGTCACACACAGCCTGAGAGGTGATGCGTAGCCGAATGAGGCGAATTCCATGATCCTATGCTGCCGAGAAAAGCCTCTAGCGAGCTTTCACACGGCCCGTACCCCAAACCGACACAGGTGGTCAGGTAGAGAATACCGAGGCGATCGAGAGAACTGTGGTTAAGGAACTCGGCAAAATGCCCCCGTAACTTCGGGAGAAGGGGGACCACGCCCGGTGAAGACCTTCGCGGTCGGAGCTGGGGGTGGTCGCAGAGACCAGAGAGAAGCGACTGTTTACTAAAAACACAGGTCCGTGCGAAGTCGTAAGACGAGGTATACGGACTGACGCCTGCCCGGTGCTGGAAGGTTAAGAGGACCGGTCAGCGGAGTGATCCGCGAAGCTGAGAATTTAAGCCCCAGTAAACGGCGGTGGTAACTATAACCATCCTAAGGTAGCGAAATTCCTTGTCGGGTAAGTTCCGACCTGCACGAATGGCGTAACGACTTCTCTGCTGTCTCAACCACAGACTCGGCGAAATTGCATTACGAGTAAAGATGCTCGTTACGCGCGGCAGGACGAAAAGACCCCGGGACCTTCACTACAGCTTGGTATTGGTGTTCGGTTCGGTTTGTGTAGGATAGGTGGGAGACTGGGAAGCCCGCACGCCAGTGTGGGTGGAGTCGTTGTTGAAATACCACTCTGATCGTATTGGACCTCTAACCTCGGACCCTGATCGGGTTCAGGGACAGTGCCTGGTGGGTAGTTTAACTGGGGCGGTTGCCTCCCAAAATGTAACGGAGGCGCCCAAAGGTTCCCTCAGCCTGGTTGGCAATCAGGTGGCGAGTGCAAGTGCACAAGGGAGCTTGACTGTGAGACCGACAGGTCGAGCAGGGACGAAAGTCGGGACTAGTGATCCGGCACCGGCATGTGGAAGCGGTGTCGCTCAACGGATAAAAGGTACCCCGGGGATAACAGGCTGATCTTCCCCAAGAGTCCATATCGACGGGATGGTTTGGCACCTCGATGTCGGCTCGTCGCATCCTGGGGCTGGAGTAGGTCCCAAGGGTTGGGCTGTTCGCCCATTAAAGCGGCACGCGAGCTGGGTTTAGAACGTCGTGAGACAGTTCGGTCTCTATCCGCCGCGCGCGTTAGAAACTTGAGGAAGGCTGTCCCTAGTACGAGAGGACCGGGACGGACGAACCTCTGGTGTGCCAGTTGTCCCGCCAGGGGCACGGCTGGTTGGCTACGTTCGGAAGGGATAACCGCTGAAAGCATCTAAGCGGGAAGCCTGTTCCAAGATGAGGTTTCTCACCCCCTCGAGGGGGTAAGGCCCCCGGCAGACCACCGGGTTGATAGGCCGGAACTGGAAGTGCGGCAACGCATGCAGGTGACCGGTACTAATAGGCCGAGGACTTACCACGAAGAAGCTACGCGTCCACTGTGCGGTATCTGAAACAGCACACTCGATTCACACGCTTTCCGTGAATCGAGTGAGGGCGAAGCCCCCC
>NZ_JAUIZP010000009.1:0-169674 GCF_041414735.1 Rhodococcus sp. GXMU-t2271 | reverse complement strand
CCCCCCCCCCCCCCCCCTTCCCGGTTCCCCGGTCAGTCGCCTGGGGAATTCTCCGCGATCTCCGGGGCGTTCTCCCGTGTCGCCATGCCGCCGTCCTTGCCCTCGTCCACCGGGCCGGGGCGGCCGCCCTTGGGCTCGTCGTCCTCGTCCCTCGACTTCTTCTCCGTCACGACTTCCTCTCCCTCGGGGTTGCGCTCACGAGCCGGGACGATCGACGTCGCCGCGCCAGCCGCCGTCGGCGACGCCGCGCTTCTCGATGAACTCCTTGAAGCGCTGCATGTCGCCCTTGATGCGCAGATCGAGCAGGCCGAGCTTGTCGGCGACGTTCTCCATGACTCCGTCGGGGTCGACATCCATCTGAGCGGTGACCCGCGTGGTGGACTCGTCGAGCCGGTGGAAGGTGATCACACCGGCATGGTCCGGACCGGCATCGGATTTCCACGCGACCCGCTCGTCGGGATGCTGCTCGGTGATCGTCGCGTCGAACTCCCGGGTTCCGCCGGCGACCTTGACGACCCAGTGGGTGTGCGTGTCGTCGATCTGGCGGACCTGCTCGACGCCCTCCATGAAGCGGGGAAACTCCTCGAACTGTGTCCACTGGTCGTAGGCCGTACGGATCGGGACGTGGACGTCGACCGACTCGATGATCGTGCTCATGACGTTCCTTCCTGCCGCGACCGGCGCGGTCGCTCACCAGTGGGGCCTACCCCGTCCGGCGGGGCGGAAAACGCGGGAAGCCCAGGTGCAACGAGCCGGGACGGACCGGCACCGGCAACTCCGACTCCCCCGTCAGGAAGGTGTCCACCCCATGCGCCGCCGCACGCCCCTCGGCGATCGCCCACACCACGAGCGACGCACCACGGTGAGCGTCGCCGCACACGAATACCCCCGGGGTCGCGGTCTGCCAGTGGTCGTCGCAACCGAGGGTGCCCCGCTCGCCGGGGACCAGGCCGAAGGCCTCGAGGAGTGGTCCGCGCTGCACTCCTTCGAAACCGACTGCAAGGAGTGCGAGGTCGCAAGGGATTTCGAAGGTATCCCCGCGGGGGGTGCGGCGCGCGTCCACCTCCGCCAGTTCGAGCGTCCGGACCCGCCCGCCGGACCCGAGGAAGTGCTGCACCGTCACCTCGAACCGGCGGGTCCCGCCCTCCTCGTGTGCCGGTGCCGTCCGCAGCACCCACGGCACGAGCGGCCACGGGGTGACGTCCTCGTCGCGGCGGCCGGGCGGGCGGGGCCGGTAGTCGAGCTGGGTGACGGACCGCGCGCCCTGCCGCAGCGCGGTGCCGAAGCAGTCGGTGCCGGTGTCCCCGCCACCGACGATCACCACGTGCCGCCCGGCGGCGCTGATCGGAGTGGGGCCGTCGCCCGCGCACTCGTGGTTGGCGGCGACGAGGAACTCCATCGCGGGATGCACCCCGGCGAGTTCGCGCCCGGGAACGGGCAGGTCGCGGGCGCGTCCGGCCCCGACCGCGAGAACCACGGCGTCGAATTCGGCCCGCAGAGCGGCGACATCCGGATCGATCCCGGCCTCGGTGCCGGTGCGAAACACCGTGCCCTCGGCGCGCATCTGCGCGAGGCGCCGGTCGACGAGGGCCTTGTCCATCTTGAACGCCGGGATGCCGTAGCGCAGCAGGCCGCCCAGCCGGTCGGCGCGTTCGAGGACGGTCACGGCGTGTCCGGCCCGGGTGAGTTGCTGAGCCGCGGCGAGACCCGCCGGCCCGGAGCCGACGACAGCGACGGGTCTGCCGGTGCGGTGGACCGGGGGACGCGGCGGCACGCGGCCGTCGGCCCACGCCCGGTCGGCGATCGCCCGCTCGATCCGTTCGACGGTCACACCGGCGGCGTGGTCGTCCCGGGCCAGCACGCAGGCGGATTCGCACGGCGCCGGGCACAGCCGGCCGGTGAACTCGGGGAAGTTGTCGGTGGCGTGCAGCCGGTCGGCGGCCTCGGCCCAGCGGTCGCGGCGCACCAGGTCGTTCCATTCGGGGATCAGGTTGCCGAGCGGGCAGCCCGTGCCGGCGCTGTGGCAGAACGGGAGTCCGCAGTCCATGCAGCGGGCGGCCTGTTCCCGGATCGTGCGGAGCTCCTCGTCCGGGGACTGCGCGCGGTGCACCTCGGCCCAGTCGCGCACGCGTTCGTCGGCCGGCCGGCGCGGCGGGTCGCAGCGGTCGTAGCGCAGGAATCCGCGGGGATCAGGCACCGTCGGCTCCGATCGGGGCGGGTCGTTCGCGAGCGGCCGCGCGGATCCGGAGCAGGTCCTCGGGCACCACCGCGGTGAAGCGCCCCGCGCTGTCTGCCCAGTCGGCGAGCAGCTGCCCGGCGACTGCCGATCCGGTGCGTGCGCGGTAGCGGGCGATCAGGTCGCGCACCTGCGTGAGATCGGCGGGGTCGACCGGTTGCAGTTGCACCGAGTCGGTGTTGACGCGGACGGGGTCGAGGTCGAGGACGTAGGCCAGGCCGCCGGTCATGCCGGCGGCCAGATTGCGGCCGGTGGGTCCGAGGATCACGACGCGGCCGCCGGTCATGTATTCGCAGGCATGGTCGCCGGTGCCCTCGCACACGGCATCGGCGCCGGAATTGCGCACGGCGAAGCGCTCTCCCACCCGCCCGTGCAGGAACAACTCGCCGGAGGTCGCCCCGTACAGGACTGTGTTGCCGGCGACGATCTGCTCGTGCGGGTCGAACGGCGCGGACGTGTCGGGGCGCACCACCACGCGCCCGCCGGACAGGCCCTTGGCGACATAGTCGTTGGCGTCGCCGGTGACGGTGAGGGTGATCCCGGCGGGAAGGAAGGCGCCGAGGGACTGTCCGGCGCTGCCGTGCAGGTCGATCCGGATGGTGTCGTCGGGCAGACCCTCGGGGCGCCGCCGGCCGGCGGTCCAGCCGAGCAGGGTGCCGACGGCGCGGTCGCGGTTGGTGACGGTCCCGGTCAGATGCACGGTCCGGTCGTGGTCGAGGGCGGGTCCCGCGCGGGCGATCAGTTCCCGGTCCAGCGGCGCGTCGGGTGGTCCGGCGGCCGGACGGGTGCGGCGGCGCTGCGGGGGCGCACCGAGGGCGTCGGCCGGCAGGGTGAACAGCGGCGCGAGATCGAGGCCGCGGCGACGCCAGTGCGTGAGCGCCGCGTCGGGTTCGAGCAGGTCGACCCGGCCGACGGCGTCGTCGAGGCGGGCCAGGCCCAGCGCCGCGAGTCGCCGGCGCACGTCCGCGGCGACGAACCGGAAGAACTGTTCCACGAATTCTGCTCTGCCCGTGAACTTCTCCCGGAGCTCGGGATTCTGGGTGGCGATCCCGACGGGGCACGTATCGAGATGACACACCCGCATGAGGATGCAGCCGAGGACCACCAGCGGCGCGGTGGCGAACCCGAACTCCTCGGCGCCGAGCAGAGCCGCGATCAGCACGTCCCGACCGGTGCGCAGACCGCCGTCGCACTGCACGGTGATGCGGTCGCGCAGACCGCTCAGCACGAGGGTCTGCTGGGTTTCGGCGAGCCCGATCTCCCACGGGGTGCCGGCGTGCTGCAGGGCGGTGAGCAGGGCGGCCCCGGTGCCACCGTCGTGGCCGGAGATCAGGACCACGTCGGCCTGGGCCTTGGCGACACCGGCGGCGACGATCCCGACGCCGACACCGCTGACCAGCTTGACGTGGATGCGGGCCCGCGGGTTGGCGCACCGCAGGTCGTGGACGAGTTCGGCGAGGTCCTCGATGGAGTAGATGTCGTGGTGCGGCGGGGGGGAGATCAGGCCGACGCCCGTTGTGGCATGCCGGGTGCGGGCGATCCACGGATACACCTTGTGGCCGGGAAGCTGACCGCCCTCACCGGGTTTCGCTCCCTGCGCCATCTTGATCTGGAGGTCGGTCGCGTCGGCGAGATAGCCGGCGGTGACACCGAAGCGTCCGCTGGCGACCTGTTTGACGGCGCTGCGCCGCAGCGGGTCCCCGAGCCGGTCGCGGTCCTCCCCGCCCTCCCCCGAGTTCGAGCGGCCACCGAGCCGGTTCATCGCGACGGCGAGGGCCTCGTGTGCCTCCCCGGAGATCGACCCGTAGCTCATCGCCCCGGTGGCGAAGCGGCGCACGATCTCCTCCTCCGGCTCGACCTCGTCGAGGGGGATCGGCTCCGCGGCGACGGTGCGCAGCAGTCCCCGCAGCGTGGCGCCCGCGGCGGCGAGACGGTCGACCTCGGCGCAGTAGCGCGCGTAGACGTCCGCCCGTCCCGTCCGGGTCGCGTGCTGCAGCAGGAACACCGTCTCGGGGGTGAACAGGTGGGGTTCACCGTCGCGCCGGTACCGGTATACGCCGCCGGCGTCGAGAAGAGTGTCGGCACAACGGTTCCCGAAGGCGTGCCGGTGCCGGCGACGGGCGTCGCGGGCCAGGTCGGCGAGCCCGGCGCCGCCGAGGCGGGAGACGGTGCCGGGCAGGTACTCGTCGACGACCTCCCTGGCGAGGCCGACAGCCTCGAACGTCTGCGCCGCCGTGTACGAGGCGACGGTCGAGATGCCGAGTTTCGCCATCACTTCGCGGACACCTCCGACGAGGGCGCGACGGTAGTTCGCCGCGGCCGCCGCCGGGTCCGTGCCGGGAATGCGCCCGGCGGCCGCGAGTGCGCGCACGGTGTCGAGGGCCACGTACGGGCAGACCGCCGCGGCGCCGAACCCGACGAGTGCGGCCACGTGGTGGACCTCGCGCGCGTCACCGGATTCGGCGATCAGCGCGACGCGGGTGCGCCGCCGGGTGCGGACGAGGTGGTGGTGCACGGCGGAGACGGCGAGCAGCGACGGGATCGGAACGCGGTCCGGACCGCACCCGCGGTCGGTGACGATCAGGATGCCGCGGCCGTCGCCGAGGGCGGCGTCGGCGGCGCGGCGCAGAGCGGCGAGTCCCGCGGCGAGGGCCTCGCCGGGGTCGCCGCCGGCCGCGAAGTGCGCGGGCAGGGCCCGCGAGGCGAGGCCCGGACGCGGCCCGCCCGGGCCGAGCGCCGCGACGGCGGCGAGTTCCTCGCAGTCGAGCACCGGACCGGGAAGTACCAGTTGCCGGCACGACTTCGCGGACGCGTCGAACAGGTTGTCCTCCGGGCCGGCGATGCGCCGCATCGATGTGACGACGCGTTCGCGGATGGCGTCCAACGGCGGGTTGGTGACCTGGGCGAACAACTCGACGACGTAGTCGTAGAGCAGCCGGGGGCGCGGCGACAGCACCGCGGGGGCGATGTCGGCGCCCATCGAACCGAGCGGTTCCGCACCGGTCGCGGCCATCGGTTCGAGCAGCACCTCGAGGTCCTCGCGGGTGTAGCCGAACAGCCGGTGGTCGCGGTCCGGGTCGCGGTCCGCGGTGCGGTTGCCCGCCGGACGGGGCAGATCCGCCAGGTCGATCTGCCCGTCGCGCAGCCACCGGTCGTAGGGGCCGGCAGCGGCGAGGGTGTCGATCAGTTCGTCGGGCGGGACGATGCGCCCGGTGTCGGTGTCGACGAGGAGCATCCGGCCCGGCTCGAGCCGGGCCTTGTGCACGATGTGTTCCGGTGGCACGTCGAGCATTCCGGTCTCGCTGCCGAACAGGACCCGGTCGTCGACGGTGCGGCACCACCGGCCCGGCCGCAGCCCGTTGCGGTCGAGCACGGCACCGAACAACCGGCCGTCGGTGAAGGGCAGGCACGCCGGCCCGTCCCACGGTTCGAGCAGTGCGGCGTGGAAGCGGTGGAAGGCACGGCGCCGGGGATCGAGGTCGGGCGCGTTCTCCCAGGCGGGCGGGACGAGCATGGTCACCGCGTGCGGCAGCGAACGCCCGGCGAGGTGGAGCAGTTCGAGGACCTCGTCGAGGGTGGCGGAGTCGGACATCTCGGGGGTGCAGAGCGGAAACAGGCGGGTCAGGTCGCCGGGGAGCAGGCCGCTGCGCAGGAGCCCCTCCCGTGCGCGCATCCGGTTGCGGTTGCCGCGGATGGTGTTGATCTCGCCGTTGTGGGCGCTGTACCGGAACGGCTGCGCGAGCCGCCACGACGGGAAGGTGTTGGTGGAGAAGCGGCTGTGCACGAGTGCGATCGCGCTGGCGCAGCGCCGATCGCGCAGGTCGGGGTAGAACCCCGGCAGTTGCTGTGCGGTGAGCATGCCCTTGTAGACGACGGTGCGGGCGGACAGCGACGGAAAGTAGACGTCGCCGGTGTGCTCGGCGCGGCGCCGCAACGGATACACCCGCCGGTCGAGGTCCACCCCGGCAGGCCGGGCGCCGCCCGTACCTGCGGCGACGACGAACAGCTGGCTGATGTGAGGGCGGCACGCCTCGGCGGTGCGGCCGAGGCCCGTCGGGTCGACGGGAACCTCACGCCACCCGAGGATCTCGAGGTCCTCCTCGGCTGCGAGCGCGTGGATCCGGTCGCGCGCCGTCGCCCGGGCGCGTGGGTCGCGCGGCAGAAAGCACAGACCGGTGGCGTAGTCCCCGGGCGGCGGCAGCTCGACGCCGGCGACGGCGGCGAAGAGCGCGGTGGGGAGGGCCAGGGTGATGCCGGCGCCGTCCCCGCTGGCGGGTTCCCGGCCGCTGGCGCCGCGGTGGCCGAGGTTGCGCAACGCGGTGAGCGCGTCGGCGACGGTGCGATGTGTGCTGCGGCCGCGCAGGTCGACGACCGCGCCCACGCCACAGGAATCCGATTCGCGGGCGGGGTCGTAGAGTCCGCGGGCCTCGGGCATCCCGGAATGCCGCACCGGTCCACCTCCACGTCGCCGGTGTGGGGCGACGTCACGCGTCGTCGGATGAGCGGCCCCGACGGGGTCGCCACGACGGGCGTGCGCTGCGGTGCGGGTGGCCGGACCAGGTCCGCCCGACGATCGAACCGGGGATCGGTCCCGGTGGCGGTCAGTCTACGCGCGCGGCGGCCGGCCGCGCGAGATGCGCGCCCGGCCGCCGGACGGGTGGGTCAGGGCCGTAGCGGACGGCCGTCGGAGTCCCGGACGCTACCGGTGAGCATCATGATCCCGTCGATGACGGACCACACCCAGATCACCGGCATGATCACGAAGCCGATCAGGACGATCGCCAGCAGGCCACCGATCCACAGCCCGAGCAGCTGGATGAGGCCGACAGCGGTGCTCCCGAGGTAGAGCCGACCGACACCGCAGATCCCGACGAAGGGAAGCAGCAGTTGCAGCAGGCCCGCGGTGGTCTTCGACTTGTCCGAGTACGGTTCGCCGGTCGCCGGGTCCCGTCCGTACGGGGCGGAGGGATCGCCGTAGGCACCGTATCCGGGTGCCCCGTAGCCGGAGGGCCCGTAGCCGGAGGGCCCGTAACCCTGCGAGGAGGGCGGTGGGTACTGCGGGGCGCTCTGGAACTCCGGGGCGCTCTGGAACTGTGGGTCGGGCGTGCCGTAGACGGGGCCGGTGCCGCCGTACTGTCCGCCGGTCTGTGCCTCGGACTCGTGCGCGGTGCCGTACTGCTGCGCATCGCTCGACGGCGGCGGATAGCTCGGCGTGGTGCCCCAGCCCGGGCCGTTGCCCATGCCCGCATAGGTGTTCCAGCCCGGTCCCGCCGTACCCCAGGTGGACGCGGTCGACTCGGTGGTGGGCGGCGGAACGGACAGCGACGCCTGAGCGGTCGGATCGTAGTCGGCGGTGCCCCCGAACGTGGGCAGTTCCTCTGTGGAGGACGGCTCGCCGGTGCGTGGTGCGGCGCCCGCACCGGCCGCGGGAGCGTCCGCGGCGTCGGACTGTTTGCGCAGGTCCGGTCCCGCGGAGGTCTCGTCCTTCTTCCGCAGATCCGGGCCCGTGGGCTCCGGGGATCCCGGATCGGAGGTGGGCTCCGGGGATCCGGCGTGGGATGTGGGCTCCGGGGATCCCGGGTCGGATGTGGTCACGACTTGTCCCCTTCGTTCTCGCTGCGCATGCCTGACTCGACCTTACCGCCGGCCTCGGCCGGTGCCACGGACCCGGGCGCACCGTCGCGGTGCTCGTCGTCGGGGGTCCCGGCGGCGCCACCGGCCGCGGCGGCCTCGGCTGCGCGGCCGGGACGGCGGGATTTCAGTTCCTCCGGCGCTTCCCGGCCCTTGCGCGCGACGACGACGTAGGCGAGGGCGAGGGCGAACACGATGGCGGAGGTGAAGGAGTTGATCCGGATCCCGGCGATCTCGGTGGCCGGATCGGACCGCATGAGTTCGACGAAGAACCGGCCCGCGCTGTATCCGGCCACGTAGAGCGCGAACAGCCGGCCGTGTCCGATGCGGAATCGCCGGTCGACGAGCACGAGCAGCAGCACGACGAGCAGATTCCACACCAGCTCGTACAGGAACGTCGGGTGCACCACCGCTGCGACCTGCCCGGTGGAGATTCCGTCGATGAGGTCCGGGCTGGTGAGTCCCGCGTCGTTGCGGCGCTCGTAGATCTCGAGGCCCCACGGCACGGTCGTCTCCCGGCCGTAGAGTTCCTGGTTGAACCAGTTGCCGAGCCGGCCGATGGCCTGTGCCAGCAGGATCGCCGGGGCCAGCGCGTCACCGAAGGCGGGCAGGGGGATGCCGCGGCGACGGCACCCGATCCAGGCACCGACCCCGCCGAGGGCGACCGCCCCCCAGATTCCCAGCCCGCCCTGCCAGATCTTCAGCGCGTCGACCGGGTCGGCGCCCGCAGCGAAGTACTTCTGCCAGTCGGTGGCGACGTGGTACAGGCGTCCACCGATCAGGCCGAACGGAACGGCCCACACCGCGACGTCGAGCACGGTGCCGGGCTCACCGCCGCGGGCGACCCAGCGGCGGTCGCCCCAGAAGATCGCGACGACGATCCCGACGATGATGCACAGGGCATAGGCCCGCAGCGCGATCGGCCCGAGGTACCACACCCCCTGTGGTGGACTGGGCAGATACGCCAGGACGGTGGCGGCGGCGGGTACGGCGGTGGAGGTCACGTGGCCACGCTAGCCGAGCGCACGCCCTCCGCGAGTTCCGTGGTGAGGGCGCGCAACGCGTCGGCGCCCTGCGCCACGGCGGCCACCAGCGCCGAGCCGACGATCACCGCGTCGGCGTAGGCGGCGATCTGGGCGGCCTGGTCCCGCGACCGCACACCCAGGCCCACACCCACGGGAATCTGCGAGTGTTCGCGCACCCGGGCGACGAGTTCGGGCGCCATGTCGGAGACGGCGTCGCGGGCGCCGGTCACGCCCATTGTGGAGGTGGCGTAGACGAATCCGCGGCAGGAGTCGACGGTCGTGGCGAGGCGCTCGGCGGTCGAGGACGGGGCGACGAGGAAGATTCGGTCGAGCCCGTGCCGGTCCGCGGCCGCGATCCACTGCGCTGCCTCGTCGGGGATGAGATCCGGGGTGATGATGCCCAGTCCCCCGGCGGCGGCGAGGTCGCGGGCGAACTCGTCGATCCCGTACTTGAGGACGATGTTCCAGTAGGTCATCACGACGGCGTGGCCGCCGGCGGCGGCGACGGCCTCGACGACCCGGAACACGTCCCGCACCCGGAAGCCCGCCGTGAGCGCCTCGTCGGCGGCGGCCTGGATGGTGGGGCCGTCCATCACCGGGTCGCTGTAGGGGATGCCGACCTCGACGATGTCGCACCCGGCCTGCACGAGCGTTTCGAACGCCTCGATCGAGCGCGGCAGGTCGGGGTATCCGGCGGGGAGATAGCCGACGAGCGCGGCCCGGTTCTCGGCCTTGCATCGGGCGAAGACCTCGCCGAGGCGGGACTGCGACTGCTGGGCGCTCACTGCGCGGATCCTTCCGTCGTGTCGGGGGTGGCGGGGTCGGCGGGAAGGAGCCCGAACCACCGCGCGGCGGTGTCGACGTCCTTGTCGCCGCGGCCGGACAGATTGACCAGTACGATCGCGCCGGAGCCGAGTTCGCGGCCCAGTTTCAGGGCTCCGGCGACGGCGTGCGCCGACTCGATGGCGGGAATGATGCCTTCGGTGCGCGAGAGCAGCGAGAACGCGTCCATGGCCTCGGTGTCGGTGACGGGCCGGTAGTCGGCGCGGCCGATGTCCTTGAGGTAGGAGTGCTCGGGTCCGACGCCGGGGTAGTCCAGGCCGGCGGAGATCGAGTGGGACTCGATGGTCTGCCCGTCCTCGTCCTGCAGCAGGTAGGAGTAGGCGCCGTGCAGCGCGCCGGGCGTGCCGCCGGTGATGGTGGCGGCGTGCCGGCCGGTGTCCACACCGTCGCCGCCGGCCTCGAAGCCGACCAGGCGGACGCCGGGGTCGTCGATGAAGGCGTGGAAGATGCCGATGGCGTTGGATCCGCCGCCGACGCAGGCGGTGACGGCATCGGGCAACCGTCCGGTGAGCGCCTGCACCTGTGCGCGCGCCTCCAGGCCGATGATCCGCTGGAAGTCGCGCACCATCATGGGGAACGGGTGCGGTCCGGCGGCGGTGCCGAAGCAGTAGTAGGTGTTGTGGGCGTTGGTGACCCAGTCACGCATCGCCTCGTTGATCGCGTCCTTCAGGGTGCGCGAGCCGCTGGTGGCGGCGACGACCTCGGCGCCGAGCAGGCGCATCCGGGCGACGTTGAGCGCCTGTCGTTCGGTGTCGACCTCGCCCATGTAGACGACGCAGTCGAGGCCGAGCAGCGCGCAGGCGGTGGCGGTCGCGACGCCGTGCTGCCCGGCGCCGGTCTCGGCGATGACCCGGGTCTTGCCCATCCGCTTGGCGAGCAGGGCCTGCCCGAGCACGTTGTTGATCTTGTGTGAGCCGGTGTGGTTGAGATCCTCGCGCTTGAGCAGGATCCGGGCGCCGCCGGCGTGGTCGCTCAGCCGTTTGGCCTCGTACACCGGGGAGGGCCGGCCGGTGTAGTCGCGCTGCAGCCGGTCGAGTTCGTCGAGGAACCCGTTGTCGACCCGCGCCTTGTCGTATTCGGCGGTGACCTCCTCGATGACCGCCATCAACGCCTCGGGGACGAACCGCCCGCCGAAGACCCCGAAGTGGCCGCCGGGGTCGGGTTCGTGCGCGCTGTGCTCGGCCACTGCGGCGCTCATGCGGGGCAGACCGCGGCCCTTGGCGGAAAGTACGGGATCGTCTGTGCTCACCCGTCCAGTCTGCCCCAACCTCGACCCCGCCTCGTCGCCGGGTCCGGCCCGTCGGCGGTGTACGGGAATGCGCTCAGCGCGCGGGCTTGGGGCAGGACGGATGGGTGCCGGCGGTGACCAGTTCGGCAACCGCGTGGCGCGGGTCGCCGCTGGTCACCAGACCCTCGCCGACGAGCACCGCGTCGGCGCCCGCGCCGGCGTAGGTGAGCAGATCGGAGGGACCGCGCACACCGGACTCGGCGATCTTGACGACCTCGGTCGGCAACCCCGGTGCGATCCGGGCGAACGTGCTCTTGTCGACCTCGAGGGTCTTGAGATTGCGGGCGTTGACCCCGATGACGGTGGCGCCGGCCTCGAGCGCCCGGTCGGCTTCCTCCTCGGTGTGCACCTCCACGAGTGCCGTCATCCCGAGGGATTCGACCCGGTCGACGAGCGAGTGCAGCACGGGTTGCTCGAGGGCGGCGACGATGAGCAGCACGATGTCGGCGCCGTGCGCACGCGCCTCGTGGATCTGGTACGGCCCCACGATGAAGTCCTTGCGCAGCACCGGGATCCGCACCGCGCGCCGCACGGCGTCGAGGTCCTCGAGGCTGCCCTGGAACCGGCGCTGCTCGGTGAGCACGCTGATCGCGCGGGCACCGCCGGCCTCGTAGGCCTTGGCGAGTTCGGCGGGATCGGTGATGTCGGCGAGCGCACCCTTCGACGGGCTCGCCCGCTTGACCTCGGCGATCACGGCGATTCCCGGCTCGAGCAACGCGGCCTTGGCGTCGAGGGACGGGGGCGCGGCGGCGGCCGCGGCCTTGACCGCAGCGAAGTCGAGGACCGCTTCCCGGGCGGCGACGTCGGCGCGCACCCCTTCGAGTATCGAGTCGAGAACAGTCATCGTGGCTCGAAGTCCTTTCGCCCCTGTCAATCCGATGTGAGGAAGCTCATCGGAGTTTCTTGAAGGGTAGTGTGCGCCCTCACCGACCCGTCCGGCGGGTCCCCGAATCGTCGGTGCCGCCCTCCCCGCCTCGATCGGTGGACCGGTCGTCGGCGGCATCGACCGTGGGGTCCTCGCCCGCGTCGAGCGCGTCCCACAGCGTGCGTTCGGTGACCGGCTCGTCGGCGGTGTCCCGGCGGGCCGTGGCCTCCCGGCGGGCGGCGGGGCTGTCGTAGCGCGACGACAGCCCGGCCCGCGCCCGCGGGGTGCGCCACACCTGCACCGCGGCGGCCAGCGCGGCCACGGCGCCGGCCAGGGCGAGCAGCGCCGGGCCGGTGGTGACCGAGAGGGAGGTGACCTCGGCGCGTACCGGCAACTCGGCGATGCGCGCCGCGGTCGCGTCGTCGGCGCTTCCGGTGAGCAGTCCCACCGCCGGGACGGCGGCGGCGACTGCGACCACCGCGACGAGCACCGCCAGAACCCGCAGCGCCCACCCGCGCACCGCGAAGGACGCCGCGACCGCCGCCAGCAGCGCCAGGGCGAGCGGGGTCAGCGCAGCTGCCCACGTGCCCCCGGCGAGTTCGATGACCCGGTCCTCACCGAGGCCGTCGGAGGAGGTGACGGTCACCCAGGTCAGGCGGCTCGCACCCCACAGCGCGGCGGCGGCGGTCGCGAGCAGCGCGGCGATCACGCCGCGGCGCCGCCCCGAGGTGCCGGGAGCGCTCACCGCCGGTCCCCCTCGTACGGGGTGAGGGTGCCGGCGGCGGCGACGGCGGAGAGCACCGCCATGGCCTTGTTGCGCGCCTCGGTGTCCTCGTAGACCGGGTCGGAGTCGGCCACGACGCCGGCACCGGCCTGCACGTAGGCGACGCCGTCCTTGACCAGGGCGGACCGGATCGCGATGGCGGTGTCGGCGTCACCGGCGAAGTCGAGGTAGCCGACGATGCCGCCGTAGATGCCGCGCCGGGTCGGTTCGAGCTCGTCGATCAGCTCCATCGCCCGCACCTTGGGGGCACCGGACAAGGTGCCGGCGGGAAAGCACGCGGTGACCGCGTCGAGGGCGTGCCGGCCTTCGGCGAGGCGGCCGGTCACGGTCGAGACGAGGTGCATGACGTGGCTGTAACGCTCGATGTGCCGGTAGTCGTGCACCTTGACCGTGCCGGGCTCGCACACCCGCCCCAGGTCGTTGCGACCGAGGTCGACGAGCATGAGGTGCTCGGCGTTCTCCTTCTCGTCGGCGAGCAGGTCCTTCTCGAGCAGGATGTCCTCCTCCTCGCTGGTGCCGCGCCAGCGGGTGCCGGCGATGGGATGGGTGGTGGCGACGCCGTCGGCGACGGTCACCAGCGCTTCCGGGCTCGAGCCGACGACGGAGAACGCGGTGCCGCCGTCGCCGTCGGGGACGTGCATGAGGAACATGTACGGGCTCGGATTCGAGGCCCGCAGCATCCGGTACACGTCGATCGGCGCCGCGTGGCAGTCGATCTCGAAGCGCTGGGACAGCACCACCTGGAACGCCTCGCCGGCCTCGATCTCGCCGATGAGCCGGCGCACGTCGGCGCCGAAGCTGTCGGTGGTGCGTTGGCGCCGGTAGTCCGGGGCGGGGCGGTCGAACGTCGAGACGGTCGACGGGGCCGGCGCGGCCAGCGCCGCGGTCATCCGGTCCAGCCGGGTGACGGCGTCGTCGTATGCCTCGTCGACGCGCTCGTCGGAGCCGTCCCAGTTGACGGCGTTGGCGATGAGGGTGATCGCGCCCTCGTGGTGGTCGACGGCGGCGAGGTCGGTGGCGAGCATCATCACGGTCTCCGGGACGTGCAGGTCGTCGACTGCGTGCTCGGGCAGCCGTTCGATCCGGCGCACGACGTCGTAGCCGAGGTAGCCGACCATGCCACCGGTGAGCGGGGGCAGGCCGTGCAGCCGCTCGGTGTGCAGCAGCTGCAACGTCTGCCGCAGCACGTCGAGGGGGTTGCCGCCGGTGGGGGCACCCGCGGGCACGTGCCCGTACCAGGTGGCCTCGCCGTCGACCACGGTGAGCGCGGCGGGGCTGCCCGCGCCGATGAACGACCACCGGGACCAGGACCGGCCGTTCTCTGCGGATTCGAGCAGGAAGGTGCCGGGCCGGTCGGCGGCGAGCTTGCGGTACGCCGACAACGGAGTCTCCGCGTCGGCCAGGACCTTGCGGGTCACGGGGACGACCCGGTGCTCGGCGGCGAGGAGCCGGAACTGCTCGCGGGTGGTGGTGGGGTCGGGTCGGCCGCCCTCGGTGGGGTCGGACGCCGCTGCGGGGATGGTGGTGGGCTCGCCGGACATGGCGCCCATCATCCCAGGGCCTGCCGCGGCGAGCGCGGTCGCGGTAGCGTCACCCGACATGAGAGCCGGTGACACCGCGCCCGATTTCACGGTGAACGACCAGGACGGGCGTCCGCGGACCCTGTCCGCGCTGCTGACGGACGGGCCGGTGGTGCTGTTCTTCTACCCGGCCGCGTTCACCCCGGTGTGCACGGCCGAGGCGTGCCATTTCCGGGATCTGGCGGCCGAGTTCGCGGCCGTCGGCGCGACCCGGGTCGGTATCAGCACCGACCCGGTGGACCGGCTGGGCGCATGGTCGACGCGCCAGTCGTTCGACTTCCCGTTGCTGTCCGACCCGGACGGCGAGGTGGCAGCCCGGTTCGGGGTGCGCCGGGGGCTGCTCGCCCGGCTGTCGCCGGTCAAGCGGACCACGTTCGTGCTGGACACCGACCGCACGGTGCTCGCGGTGATCGCCAGCGAGGTGCGCCCCGACGTGCACGCGAACCGCGCCCTCGCGGCGCTGCGGGCGCGGCGCGCGGCCCGGGACTGACGATCAGTCCACCTGGACGGAGCGCTTGGCCAATCCCATCCAGAACCCGTCGATCACCTGCCGGGGTGCCTGCTCCGGATCGCTCGATGCGCCGAGGGTGACGAACAGTGGGGCGAAGTGCTCGACCGTCGGGTGGGCGTACGGCATGCCGGGCGCCCGGGTGCGGAAGTCGAGCAGACCGTCGACGTCCCCGGCGGCGAGCCGCTCGGCGGCCCAGGCGTCGAACTCGGCGGACCAGCCGGGCGCGGCGGCCTCGGGACGCGGGTCGCGCAGGAACGGCAGGCCGTGCGTGGTGAAGCCGGAACCGACGACGAGCACGCCCTGCTCCCGGAGAGGACGCAGCCGCGCGCCGAGCGTGAGCAGCCGTGCCGGATCGAGGGTGGGCAGGGAGATCTGCAGGACCGGGATGTCCGCATCCGGGTACATGACGGTGAGCGGCACGTACGCGCCGTGGTCGAGTCCGCGGTGCGGCTGCTGCACGACCGGTTCGCCGTCGGGCATCAGCGCGGCCACCGTGCGGGCGAGGCCGGGGGCACCGGGCGCCGGGTAGGTGACCTCGTAGAAGCGGCGGGGGAAGCCGCCGAAGTCGTACACGAGCGGGGTGCCGGTGGTGGTGGCACCGATCGTCAACGGTGCGGACTCCCAGTGCGCGGAGACCACGAGGATCGCGGTGGGGGTCGGCAGGTCGGCAGCCCAGCGCTGCAGCTGCGCCACCCACGCAGCACTGTCGACGAGGGGCGGTGCCCCGTGGCTGAGGAACAGGGCGGGCATGCGGCTCACACGAACTCCTAAAGTTGAAGCTTCAACCATGCTACCCGATGCAGCGTCGGCGGCCTCCATAATGTTCCCGGCCGGCGGGGATGGATCGACGAAGGCGCGGGTATCCCCCGCTCATGACCGGAATACAGGGCCCGAAGGTGGTCGTCACGGGCGCGACCGGAAACGTGGGCACCAGCGTCACGGCGGCACTCGCCGCCCAGGAGACCGTCGGGTCGGTGGTCGGCATCGCCCGCCGCCCCACCGACCTGCGCTGCCCCAAGACCGACTTCGTGGTCGCCGACGTCGTCCACGACAATCTGCACGAGCTGCTGCGGGGTGCCGACGCGGTCGTCCACCTGGCCTGGCTCTTCCAGCCCACCCACAAACCCGAGATCACCTGGCGCAACAATGTTCTCGGATCGATCCGGGTGTTCGAGGCCGCCGCCGCGGCGGGCGTCCCCGCCGTGGTCCACGCGTCGTCGGTCGGCGCCTACTCGCCGGGACCACAGCACGAACGGGTCGACGAACGCTGGCCCACCCACGGCTGGCCCGGCGCGGCGTACCCGCGGGAGAAGGCGTACCTCGAACGCTGGCTCGACGCGTTCGAACTGCGGCACCCCGACCTCCGCGTGGTCCGGATGCGGCCCGGGTTCATCTTCAAGCGCGAGTCCGCCACCGCCCAGCGCCGATTGTTCGCCGGACCGTTCGTCCCCGGCCGCCTCGTCCGCGCCCTGCCCGTCGTCCCCCGCACCGCCGGGCTGCGGATGCAGGTACTGCACACCGAGGACGCCGCCGACGCGTACGTGCGGGCCGTGCTGCGGCCGGTGCGGGGCGCCTTCAACCTCGCCGCCGAACCCCCCGTCGACGCCGAGACCCTCGCCGAGATCCTCGGCGCCCGCACGGTGCCCGTCCCGGCCGCGGCGCTGCACGCCGCCGTCGCCGCCGCCTGGCACGCCCGGCTCGCCCCCGCCTCCCCCGGGCTGCTCGACACCGTGCTGCGGCTGCCGCTCATGGACTGCACCCGCGCCCGCACCGACCTCGAGTGGGTCCCTCGGTTCTCCCCCCGCGCCACCCTCGAGGAGTTCGTGACGGGCCTGCGCGACGGCGCGGGACTGCCGACGCCGCCACTGACGGCGGACAGCGTGGGCGGCCGACTGCACGAGGTCGCCACCGGCATGGGACGGCGCCCCTGACCGTCGGCTCCGACGGGACGCCGTCCTCTCGCACCGGCCGTCCCGATAATGTGGACGATCGAGAAAGGACGGTGCACCCGTGGGCTCCGCACAGATCGACGACACCGAGTGGCTGACCGCATCCCAGCAGCGGGCCTGGCGGAAACTGGTGGCACTGATCACCCGATTGCCGGCCGCGCTCGACACGCAGCTGCAGCGGGACTCGGCGCTCACCCATTTCGACTACTCGGTCCTCGCGGAGCTGTCCGAGGCACCCGGCCGGCAACTGCGCCTGTCCGAGCTGGCGCAGCTGTCGAACGCGTCGCTCTCGCGGCTGTCCCACGTGGTGACCAAGCTGGAACATGCCGGATGGGTGCGCCGGCAGAGCGTGCCCGGCACGCGCGGCTCGTTCGCGGTGCTCACCGACGCCGGCATGACCAAGCTCGTCGAGGCGGCGCCCGGTCACGTCGCAACCGTTCAGGCCCTGGTGTTCCAGGGGCTGGACGACGAACAGGTAGCCGCGCTCACCGAGCTCGGCACCGCACTGCTCGGGCAACTCGACCGGGGCATCGCCGCCGGGACCGGCAAGGCCTGACTCCGTCGACCGCCCGGTCCGGCGGAGCCGCCGCTCAGCGGAGCGCCTGGGCCCGCAGGTCACGGGCGAGGTGGTCGCGCTGCTCGATCACCAGGCGCCGCAAGGCCGCCGGGGCGTCGGCGTGCGCCTCGAGCCACCGGTCGCTCGGCTCGAGGGTGTTCCCGGCCGGGAACAGCCCGACGACGATCCGGCGCGCCATCTCGATACTGCGCTCGGACCACACCGTCCGGATCGCGGCGAAGTAGTCGTCGTCGAACGGGGCGATCAGTTCCCGGTGCGCTCCGGCCCGGAACCCGGCGATGGTGGCGTCGAGGTGCTCATTCGACAGCGCCGTGTCGGTGAAGATCGCGGTCCACGCCTGATCTTTGACCGCGGGGAGCGGCCGCGCGGCCAGGGCGCGCAGCCGCGCGGTCCGCCCGGAACCGGTGTCGTCGCGGGCGAGTTCCCCGTCGAGATCGGCGGACTCCGCGTGCCCGGTGGCCGCCAGTGCGCTCCACAGCTGCCAGCGCAGGTCCGGATCCAACCGCAGTGCGTCCGGCGTCTTCCCGGTCCCGTCGAGGATCGCCCGCACCTCGGCGGCACGGGTGTCGTCGACTGCCGCGGCCACGGCGACCGCGCGGGCCCAGGCGAGTTGCTCGTCGGATCCCGGGGCGGTGGTGAACACGGCCGTCCAGGCCGCCTCCAGCCAGCGACGACGCTGCTCGGGCCGGCTCGCTGGCGGCAGGTAGTGCTCGATCGCGTAGGGCGCGTTCGTCAACAGAGCGGTCAGCAGGGCCGGATTCGGTTCGGCCACTGCGAACCTGCGGACCGCGGCCAGATACCGCGCCGCGGTCAGTTCGCCGTCCCGGGTGGCGTTCCACAGTGCCGACCAGATCGATCCCCGCGCCAGCGGGTCGACGACACGGTCGAGCGAATGCTCCACCGTCTCGAGGGAGCGTGGGTCGAGACGGACCTTGGCGTAGGTCAGGTCGGCATCGTCGAGCAGGATCAGCGGTGCGGGCGCGGACTCGAACAACGTGCGCTCGGCCTCGAGATCGACCTCGACGCGCCGCCGGCAGACCAGGTCCCCGTGCTCGTCGAAGTCGTAGTGACCCACGGCCAGCCGGTGGGGCCGCGCCGGCCGCTGGACGATCGCGGACCTCCCCTCCCCCGAGTCCTCGAGCGTCAGGGTCGACACGCCGCTGGTCTGCAGCCAGGCGCGCGCCCACTCCGACAGGTCTCGCCCCGACGTCGCCGACAACTCGGTGAGCAGATCCGCGAGGGTGGTGTTCCCGAAGGCGTGCCTGCGGAAGTAGCGCCGCGCGCCCTCGAAGAAGGCGTCCCGCCCCACGAAGGCGACGAGCTGCTTGAGGACGCTCGCCCCCTTCGCATACGTGATGCCGTCGAAGTTGAGTTTGGCGGCCTCGAGGTCGACGATGTCGGCGACGATCGGGTGGGTCGTGGGCAACTGGTCCTGCAGATAGGCCCATGCCTTGCGCCGGTTCGCGAAGGCGACCCACGCGTCGGTGAACTCGGTGGCCTCGGCACTGACCAGCGCGCCCATGTAGTCCGCGAAGGACTCCTTGAGCCACAGGTCGTCCCACCACGTCATGGTGACGAGGTCGCCGAACCACATGTGCGCCATCTCGTGCAGGATCGTGTTCGCGCGGGCCTGGTACTGCGCGGCGGTGGCGGCGCCGCGGAACACGTACGCCTCGGTGAAGGTCACGCACCCCGGGTTCTCCATCGCACCGAGGTTGTACTCCGGCACGAACACCTGGTCGTACTTGCCGAACGGGTAGGGGTAGCCGAAATGCTCGGCGTAGAAGTCCATCCCCTGCCGCGTCACGGCGAAGACCGCGTCTGCGTCGAGGTACTGCGCCAGTGAGGCGCGGCACGACACGGCCAGGGGAACGGTGAGTTCGTCGCGGCTCCATGAGGATTCGGCGCGGTGGTACGGGCCCGCCACGACCGCGGTGATGTAGGTGGAGATCGGCAGTGTCGGCGCGAACTTCACCGTCTGTGCGTCACCGAGCGATTCGCGTTCGGCGACATGTCGATTGGACAGCACCTGCCAGCCCGCCGGGGCGGACACGACGAAGGTGAACGGCGCCTTCATGTCCGGCTGTTCGAAGCACGCGAACACTCGTCGCGCGTCCGCGGGTTCGTACTGCGTGTACAGGTAGGTCTGTCCGTCGGCGGGATCGACGTACCGATGCAGACCCTCGCCGGACCTGCTGTAGTCCGCGGTGGCGACGACGGTGACGACGTTGTGGGCGCGCAGACCGCTCAGCCCGATGCGCGCGCCGTCGTACCGGACGGGCACCGCCGCATCGTTGAGCGCGACCGACTCCACCCGGGGGCCGAGGAAGTCGAGCCACGTCGCGTCCGTGGTGGCGGTGAACTCGACCGTCGTCGTGGTCGCGAAGCAGGGGTTCCCGGCGTCCGGGGCGCCACGCAGGTCGAGGTCGACGTGGTAGCTGCGGACCGATACGGCCCGGGAACGCTCGGCGGTTTCGGCACGGGTCAGGTTCGCGGACGGCATACGCCGATCCTGCCAGGATCCGCTGAGCGGGACCGTCGGCCGGCGGCACCCGCTGCGGGGCGGGCCGCTCGGGGAGCGGCGCGCCTCACCCGAGCGGGACCCCCCCGACGCCCCACTGCTCCCGCGGCACCTCGGTGATGGTCACCCACACCGACTTCGCGTCCTTGCCGGTCGCCTCCGCGTAGGCCCTGGTCACCGCCTCGATGGTGGCGCGCTTCTGCTCGACGGTGAGACCGGGGGTCTGGCTGATCTGGATGAGGGGCATGGGTGAGATTGTGCCGCACCGCCCACGGAGCCGGACGTCGAGGCGTAACGAAACAATCCGGTCGGTCGAATCCCCTTCGGTCGCTCCGCGGCCGGTGTGCCATTTGGGCTGACCCAGCCACCCAAACGACACACCGACGCCGGAGGCGCCTATTCGGCGGCGAGCAGGACGTCCGCGTCGAAGCACGTGTGGGTGCCGGTGTGGCACGCGGCCCCGACCTGGTCGACGACGAGCAACACCGTGTCGCCGTCACAGTCGAGGCGCACCTCGTGCACGTGCTGGGTGTGGCCGGAGGTCTCGCCCTTGACCCAGTACTGTCCGCGCGAACGCGAGAAGTAGGTCGCGGTGCGGGTCTCGAGGGTCCGGGCGAGGGCCTCGTCGTCCATCCATGCCATCATCAGCACGTCGCCGGTGGCGCGTTCCTGCGCGACGGCGGCGAACAGCCCCGCCTCGTTGCGCTTGAGCCGCGCCGCAATCGCCGGATCCAGACTGCTCATCGGACCTCGATCCCTTCTGCGCGCATCGCCGCCTTCACCTGCGCGATGGTGAGCTCCCCGAAATGGAACACGCTGGCCGCGAGCACCGCGTCGGCGCCGGCGTGCACGGCCGGCGCGAAGTGCTCCACCGCTCCGGCGCCGCCGCTGGCGATCACCGGTACGTGGACCGCGGCGCGCACCGCCTGGATCATCGGCAGGTCGAAACCGGACTTGGTGCCGTCGGCGTCCATCGAGTTCAGCAGGATCTCCCCCACCCCGAGTTCCGCGCCGCGGCGGGCCCATTCGACGGCGTCGATGCCGGTACCCCGACGACCGCCGTGCGTGGTGACCTCCCATCCCGACGGGGTGTCGTCCTCACCGTCGGGCACGGTGCGGGCGTCGACGGACAGCACGATGCACTGCGATCCGAACCGCTCGGACATCTCGCGCAGCACCTCGGGGCGGGCGATGGCCGCGGTGTTGATGCTGACCTTGTCCGCGCCGGCACGCAGCAGCCGATCCACGTCCTCGACGGTGCGCACCCCGCCCCCCACCGTCAACGGGATGAACACCTGCTCGGCCGTGCGGCTGACCACGTCGAGCATGGTGCCGCGGTCGCCGCTGGACGCGGTGACGTCGAGGAAGGTCAACTCGTCCGCGCCCTGCAGGTCGTACGCGGCGGCGAGTTCGACGGGATCACCGGCGTCGCGCAGGTTCTCGAAGTTCACCCCCTTGACGACGCGGCCGGCGTCGACGTCCAGACACGGGATCACCCGCACTGCCAGGGTCATGTAATTCGGTCCTCCTCGGGGACGGGACCGGTGAGCGATCCCACGATGTCGAGTATCTCCTCGTGCACACCCGGCGCTCCGGCGACCACCGAACCGGAGCCGATGCGCCAGGGCTCGCCGGCGAAGTCGGTGGCGCGCCCACCGGCTGCCCGCACCAGAGCGACGCCGGCGGCGTTGTCCCACGGGTGGTGCCCGAAGACGACGGCCGCGCCGAGCACCCCGGCCGCCGTGTAGGCCAGGTCCACTCCGGTCGATCCGTGCATGCGCAGGCGCGAGACCCGGCGGCTCAGCTCGGTGATGACGTCGAGGCGGCGCCGGCCCGGGATGCGCCCGCGGCTGTCGATGTCGAAACTGCCGACACCGACCATCACCTCCGCGAGCGTCGCGCGCTGCAGCGGCGGCTGGGGACGGCCGTTGCGCAGCAGCGGTCCACCGACGGCGGCCGCGAACCGGTCGCCGACGAACGGCAACCAGGTCAGCCCGAGGACCGGGTCGCCGTCCCGGACGAGCGCGAGCAGGATTCCCGCGGTGGGAAGCCCGGCCGAGTAGTTGACGGTGCCGTCGATCGGGTCGAGCAGCCACACCGTGCCCGAATCGGCTTCGGGGCCGCCGAACTCCTCGCCGTGCACGGAGATGCCGGTGCGCCGTTCGAGTTCGGAGGAGATGCTCCGTTCCAGCTCGAGGTCGAGATCGGTGGCGAAGTCGTTGGGGCCCTTGTCCACCGAGCGCGGCGCCCCGCGACCGGCGACGAACCGTTCCGACGCCACGTCGAGCACCTCGCCGGCGACGGCGAGCAGGCTGGACAGGTCGGCGGGCACGGTCATCGGATCAGCGCGAGACCGCGTCGAGTGCCTCGGTGAGCGTGAACCGGCCGGCGTACAGCGCCTTGCCCACGATGGCGCCCTCGACGCCCCGGTCGACGAGACCGGCGATCGCCCGCAGGTCGTCGAGGGCGGACACGCCGCCGGAGGCGACGACGGGAGCGTCGGTGGCGGCGCAGACCTGGGCGAGCAGGTCGAGGTTGGGGCCGGTGAGCGTGCCGTCCTTGGTGACGTCGGTGACGACGTACCGGCTGCAACCGTCGCGGTCGAGCCGGGCGAGGACCTCCCACAGGTCGCCACCGTCGGAGACCCAGCCCCGGCCCCGCAGGCGCCACTGTCCGTCGATGAGCTTGACATCGAGTCCGACGGCGATGCGGTCGCCGTACTCGGCGATGGCGCGGGCGCACCAGTCGGGATCCTCGATGGCGGCGGTCCCGAGGTTGACACGAGCGCACCCGGTGGCGAGCGCCGCTTCGAGGGATTCGTCGTCGCGGATACCGCCGGACAGTTCCACCTTCACGTCGAGCTCGCCGACGACGTCGGCGAGGAGCTCGCGGTTGGAGCCGCGCCCGAAGGCGGCGTCGAGATCGACGAGGTGCACCCATTCGGCGCCGGCGTTCTGCCACTCGAGGGCGGCATCGCGGGGAGAGCCGTAGCTGGTCTCGCTGCCCGCCTCTCCCTGGACGAGGCGAACTGCTTCACCGTTGGCGACATCGACTGCAGGCAAAAGGACCAGGCTCACTGCGCCCATGCTAGCGGGTCGCGGCGGCCGCCGAGCACCGGCCCCGACGGTCATTCGTCCCCGTCGCGGCGCGGCCCGGCGTCCCCGTCGCGGCGCGGCCCGGCGTCCCCGTCGCGGCGCGGCGCGGCGTCCCCGTCGCGGTGCGGCGCATCGTGACCGCCGCGGTGCAGCGCATCGTGACCGTCGCGGCGCGGCGCGGCGTCCCCGTCGCGGCGCGACGCATCGTGACCGTCGCGGCGCGGCGCATCGTGACCGCCGCGGCCGAAGGCGCGGCGCGTCGTCCGCGTCGAGACGACGCCCATCGCGGCGATCGCGCCGACCACTCCGGCGAGGGCGACGATCAACGCGACGACGGGCCCCGGTTGCAGCACCACGATCACCGCGGTGGCGAGCAGGAGCACCCCGGTGGCGGCACCCAATGCCGTCAGGGCGAGCCGGCCGAGCGAGAAGTCCGGCCGGGCCGGGTCGTCGCCGCCCGCGCCACGGTTCACAAACTGCCGACCCAGTTGCGCAGCAGCTCGGCTCCGGCGTCACCGGACTTCTCGGGATGGAACTGCGTCGCCGAAAGCGGGCCGTTCTCGACCGCGGCGAGGAACCGCACGCCGTGCTCGGCCCAGGTCAGCGCGGGCGGAGCGATCAGCTCCGAGGGCGGCAGCTCCCACTTCTGCGCGGCATAGGAGTGCACGAAGTAGAACCGGGTGTCGCGGTCCATGCCCGCGAACAGCACGCTGTTGTCGGGGGCGTCGACGGTGTTCCAGCCCATGTGCGGCAGCACCGGCGCATCGAGACGTTCGACGGTGCCCGGCCATTCGCCGCAACCGTCGGTCTCGACGCCGAATTCCACACCCTTGTCGAAGAGGATCTGCATGCCGACGCAGATGCCGAGCACAGGGCGGCCGCCGGCGAGTCGCTGGCCGATGATCCGGTCCCCGCGCACCGCCTTCAGCCCCGCCATGCACGCCGCGAACGCACCGACACCGGGCACGACGAGGCCGTCGGCGGCGAGCGCGACCTGCGGGTCGGCGGTCACCTCCACCTGCACGCCGGTGCGCGCCACCGCGCGCGTCGCCGAATGCAGATTGCCGGAGCCGTAGTCGAGGACGGCGACCTTGGTTGTGCTCATGAGTTCGATTCTATGGGGCTGCGCCGCGCCGCTCCGACGGCCCGGCGATCCGGGCGCACAGTGGAAGGAGGGGCACGAGCAGCGCGACGGTGGCGAAGGCGGCGGGATAACCTGCGACGGTGGCGATCCCGCCGAGCAGCAGGGATCCGGCCCCGGTGCCCGCGTCGAAGCCGATGTTCCAGGCGGCGCTCGCGGCGCCGATGTGAGCGGGTCCGGCGCGACGGAACGCCAGCATCAGTGCATCGTTCTGGACGATCCCGAAACCGAGACCGAATGCCACGGCCGCACCGAGCAGCACCGCCGCGCCACCGCGCTCGTCCGCGGCGAGCGCGAACGGCACCATCGCCACGGCGACCAGACCGAGCCCGGCCGGCAGGAGCCGGCCCGCACCGATCCGGTCCGCGACCGCACCGGCGCCGTAGCGGCCGACGAGGGTGGACGCACTGATCAGCGCCAACGCGGCCGCCACGTACCCGGCGGCCGCGGGCACGGCGATCGCCAGCAGCGAGGTGAGGCCACCGTAGGCGACAGCACCGGCGGCGATCGCCACCGCCGGCAGGGCCAGTGCCCCGAGCGGGATGCGGCTGCCGGCCGCGCCGGGCCGGCGCGCGACCACTCGCGGCAGGCGCGCTATCGCGAGGAGCGCGACCGTGGGCACCGCTGCGCCGAGCACGAACACCGGCGCGGTGGTGGCCCGCTCGGCGACGGCCAGGCCCAGCGGCAGACCGACCATCTGCGCCGCGGCGATGGCGATGCCCTGTGCCCCGGTGGCGCGACCGAGCAGCCGGGCGGGGGCGAGTTCGGCCACGAGCGCGGCGCTGGCCACGGTAATCATGCCGAAGCCGATGCCCCGCACCGCGGAGGTCGGCAGCACCACGGCCGGATGCAGCGACAGCAGGAGCAGCAGCGACGGCAGCCCGAGGAGCAGGCACCCGGCGGCGAGCACGGTGCGGTAGCCGCGGGCCCGCACCAGGCGCGGCACGGCCGGCTGGGTGAGCACCGTCGCGGCCATGAACACCGCCGTCACCGCACCGGCGAGGGTGCCGCTGCCGCCGGCGTCGGCGACGGCCTGCGGCACCACGGGCAGCAGCAGCGAGAACCCGGCGAACGCGCCCGCCGCCATCGCCCAGGCGGCGGGCAGGCCGGGCACCGCGAGCAGGCCCGGCCGGTTTGAGGAGCTCAGAGCAGCCTCAGCACGCCGGCGATCGCGGCGAGCAGGGTCAGCGCCAGCAGCACCCCGGCGAAGAGGGTGTTCCCGGCCCGCCACATCGACCAGGTGCCACCTGCAGCGAGGCCGGCCACCATGAACAGGCCGTACGTCAGGACGACGTCCACTACAGGGTGCCCTTGGTCGACGGCACGCCACTGACCCGGGGATCCGGTTCGACGGCCTGGCGCAACGCTCGCGCGACAGCCTTGAACTCGGCCTCGGTGATGTGGTGCTGGTCGCGGCCGTAGAGCACGCGGACGTGCAGGGCGATGCGGGCGTGGAAGGCGAGGGATTCGAACACGTGCTTGTTGATCACGGTCGAGTACGGCACGCCGGGGTAACCGCCGATCACCGAGTGGACCATGTAGTCCGGTTCGCCGGTGTGCACGCAGTAGGGACGGCCGGAGACGTCGACCGCCGCGTGCGCGAGGGTCTCGTCCATCGGGATGAAGGCGTCGCCGAAGCGGCGGATGCCGCGCTTGTCCCCGAGCGCCTGGTTCAGGGCCTGGCCGAGGACGATAGCGGTGTCCTCGACGGTGTGGTGCGCCTCGATCTCGATGTCGCCCTGCGCGCGCACGGTCAGGTCGAAGCTGGCGTGCTGACCGAGTGCGGTGAGCATGTGGTCGTAGAACGGGACACCGGTGGCGATGTCCGTGCGGCCGGTGCCGTCGAGGTTCAGCTCGACGACGATGGACGACTCCTTGGTGGTGCGTTCGATCCGCGCGGTGCGCGGGGTGGGGGTGGTCTGCTCGCTCATCGCGCGTCCTCGATCTCGGTGGCGGCGAGCTTTTCGCTCACCCGTAGCAGTTCGTCGTTCTCGTGGGGCAGGCCCACGGTGGTGCGCAGGAACCCGGGGATCCCGACGTCCCGGATCAGCACTCCCTCGTCGAGGTAGTGCTGCCAGGTGGCGGCGGCGTGGGCGAAGCGGCCGAACAGGACGAAATTCGCGTCCGAGGGCACCACGTGGTAGCCGAATCGGGTCAGCTCGGTCACGATGCGGTCGCGTTCGGCGCACAGCCGCGCGACCGAGCCGAGGGTCTCGTCGGCGTGCCGCAGCGCGGCCCGGGCGGCGGCCTGGGTGAGCACCGACAGGTGGTAGGGCAACCGCACGAGCAGCAGGGCTTCGACCACGGCGGGCGCCGCGGCGAGGTATCCGAGCCGGCCGCCGGCGAACGCGAACGCCTTGCTCATGGTGCGCGAGACGATCACCTTGGCCGGGAACTCGTCGATCAGTGCGAGCGCGCTGGGGGCGGCGGAGAACTCGGCGTAGGCCTCGTCGACGATCACGATGCCGGGCGCGGCCGCGCAGATCGCCCGCAGCTCGTCCAGCGGGATGCTGTGCCCGGTCGGGTTGTTGGGGCTGGTGACGAAGACCACGTCGGGGCGCTGCACGCGGATGGCGGCGACCGACGAGTCGACGTCGAGGGTGAAGTCCTCGCCCCGGTACGTGGGCAGCCACTCGGTCTGGGTGCCGTCGGCGATGATCGGGTGCATCGAGTAGGACGGCACGAACCCCATCGCGGACCGTCCCGGCCCGCCGAAGGCCTGCAGGATCTGCTGCAGGATCTCGTTGGAGCCGTTGGCGGCCCAGACGTTCTCGACGCTCACGGCGACACCGGTCTGCCGCGTGAGGTAGTCGGCCAGGTCGGTGCGCAGCGCGACGGCGTCACGGTCGGGGTAGCGGTGCAGCTGCGCGGCAGCCGCGCGCACCGACTCGGCGACGTCGTCGATCAGTGCCTGCGTCGGGGGGTGCGGGTTCTCGTTGGTGTTCAGCTGCACCGGCACCGTCAGCTGCGGCGCACCGTAGGCGGACTTGCCGCGCAGGTTCTCCCGCAGCGGCAGGTCGTCGACGGTGATCCCGGCTCCCGGCGCGCTCACTGCAGGTCCTCGAAGCGCAGCCGGACCGCCTCGCCGTGGGCGGGCAGGTCCTCCGCGGTGGCGAGAGTGATCACGTGTCCCGCGACGTCCTCGAGCGCCTCCCGGGTGTACTCGACGACGTGGATGCCCCGCAGGAACGTCTGCACGCTCAGACCGGACTGGTGCCGGGCGCAGCCGGCGGTGGGCAGCACGTGGTTCGAACCCGCGCAGTAGTCGCCGAGGCTGACCGGCGCCCAGGGGCCGACGAAGATCGCGCCCGCGGCCCGCACCCGCGCCGCGACCGCGGACGCGTTCTCGGTCTGGATCTCGAGGTGCTCGGCGGCGTAGGCGTTCACGACCTGCAGGCCCTGGTCGAGGTCGTCGACGAGGACGATCCCGGACTGGCTGCCCGACAACGCGGTCCGTACTCGTTCGCGGTGCTTGGTGCGCTCGAGCTGGGCGTCGACGGCGGCGTCGACGGCGTCGGCGAGCTCGGCGCTGGTGGTGACGAGCACCGAGGCCGCCATGACGTCGTGCTCGGCCTGGCTGATCATGTCGGCGGCGACGTGCACCGGATCGGCAGTGTGGTCGGCCAGGATGGCGATCTCGGTGGGGCCGGCTTCGGCGTCGATGCCGACGACGGCGCGGCACAGGCGCTTGGCGGCGGTGACGTAGATGTTGCCCGGGCCGGTGATCATGTCGACCGGGGCCAGTTCGGCGTCCCCGTCCTGGGTCGCGTCGGTTCCGCCGTAGCTGAGCAGCGCCACGGCCTGGGCCCCGCCGACGGCCCACACCTCGTCGACGCCGAGGAGGGCGGCAGCGGCGAGGATGGTCGGGTGCGGCAGGCCCCCGAAGTTCGCCTGCGGCGGGGAGGCGACGACGAGCGACTGGACACCGGCCGCCTGGGCGGGCACGACGTTCATCACGACCGACGAGGGGTAGACGGCGTTGCCTCCCGGCACGTACAGCCCCACCCGCTCGACCGGCACCCAGCGTTCGGTGACGGTGCCGCCGGGCACGACCTCGGTGACGGTGTCGGTGCGACGCTGGTCCTGGTGCACCGTGCGGGTCCGTTCGATCGCCACGACCAGCGCCGAACGCACGGCGGGATCGAGTTCGTCGAGCGCCCGGTCGAGTTCGGCCTTCGGAACCCGCACGCGGTCGGGGCGCACCCCGTCGAACTTCTCGCTGTAATCGAGGGCCGCGACGGCGCCTCGGTCGCGCACGTCCTCGACCACGGGCCGCACCTGATGCAGCACCGCGTCCACATCCACTCCGCCGCGGGGCAGCGCGCCCCTCAGCTCCGCAGTGGTGGGGGTTCGACCGCGCAGGTCGGTGCGGGCAAGCATGAGGTGTCCTCTCTCGCGAACGGGGGTCCGTTCCATTATCCGTGATGGCGGCGATCACCCTCGACGGCACTCCCCGAACGCGCCGTCGGCGCGCCCCCGGGGCGAGGGCGGCCGGACCTATGCTGACCCCATGGAGGACGATGCGTCGCATCCCCCGACGTTGGGGGAGCTGATCCGGCGGCAGCGCGAGCTCGCCGAGTTGCCCATGCGGCAGCTCGCCGCGATGGTGGGGATCTCGAACCCTTACCTGTCGCAGATCGAACGGAACCTGCGCGCACCGAGCGAGCGCGTGCTGCAGGCGATCGCCGAGCAGCTGCATCTGTCGGCCGATGCGTTGACGGCCGAGGTGGGACGGCCGGATCCGGGCGAGTCGGCGGTGGTGCGCGCGATCCGGGAGGATCCGGATCTGACGAATGCGCAGCGGCGGTCGCTGGTGGAGATGTACGAGGCGTTCCGGGAGGTGACGGTGGGCAAACGTCGACGTGGCGCGCGCCTCGACGAGGACACCGAGTGAGCAAGTTCACACCACACCGGTCAATGTGAGCCTTCCTCATGTTTCGGCTGGTGAGGGGGCTCGCCCAGGATCGCACCCGGGACGTGCAGCTCGCATGTACCTCGCGGTAAGGTGCGCGGCTCGGCACGCGGTGTCACCCTCGGGGCACACCCCTTCTTCCCCATCTGGAGATGTCCCTTGCTCGACCACGTGCACAAGAAGTTGAAGTCGACCCTGGACCCGATCGGCTGGGGTCCCGCAGTGACGTCGGTGGCCGGACGCGCGGTCCGCAACCCCCAGGCCGTCACCGCCGCGACGGCGGAGTACGCAGGCAGGCTGGCGAAGATCCCCGCCGCAGCCACCCGCGTGTTCAACGCGAGCGATCCCGACGCACCGATGCCGGTCGACCCGCGGGACCGCCGCTTCTCGGACACCGCATGGCAGGAGAACCCCGCGTACTTCTCGCTCCTGCAGAGCTACCTGGCCACGCGGGCCTACGTCGAGGAACTCACCGAGGCCGGCGCGGGCGATCCGCTGCAGGACGGCAAGGCACGTCAGTTCGCGAACCTGATGTTCGACGCGTTGGCACCGTCGAACTTCCTGTGGAATCCCGGTGTCGTCACCCGCGCCTTCGAGACCGGCGGGGCGAGCCTGCTGCGCGGCGCCCGCTACGCCGTGCACGACGTGCTCAACCGGGGTGGCCTGCCACTGAAGGTGGACTCGGACGCGTTCGCGGTCGGCGAGAACCTCGCGGCCACTCCCGGCAAGGTGGTCTTCCGCAACAACCTGATCGAGCTGATCCAGTACACGCCGCAGACCGAGCAGGTGCACGCGGTGCCGATCCTGGCCGCGCCGCCGTGGATCAACAAGTACTACATCCTCGACCTCGCCCCCGGCCGGAGCCTCGCCGAGTGGGCGGTCCAGCACGGCCGCACCGTGTTCATGATCTCGTACCGCAACCCGGACGAGTCGATGCGCAACATCACGATGGACGACTACTACGTCGACGGCATCGCCGCGGCGCTGGACGTGGTCGAGGAGATCACCGGGTCCCCGAAGATCGAGGTGCTGTCCATCTGCCTCGGCGGGGCGATGGCCGCGATGGCCGCGGCCCGCGCCTTCGCCGTCGGGGACAAGCGCGTGAGCGCCTTCACGATGCTCAACACCCTGCTCGACTACAGCCAGGTCGGGGAACTGGGTCTGCTCACCGACCCGGCGACGCTGGACCTCGTCGAGTTCCGGATGCGGCAGCAGGGCTTCCTGGCCGGCAAGGAGATGGCCGGCAGTTTCGACATGATCCGCGCGAAGGACCTCGTCTTCAACTACTGGGTCTCGCGGTGGATGAAGGGCGAGAAGCCGGCGGCCTTCGACATCCTCGCGTGGAACGAGGACAGCACGAGCATGCCCGCGGAGATGCACTCGCACTACCTCCGGTCGCTCTACGGCCGCAACGAGCTCGCCGAGGGCCTCTACGTGCTCGACGGACAGCCCCTCAATCTGCACGACATCACGTGTGACACCTATGTCGTCGGCGCGATCAACGATCACATCGTGCCGTGGACGTCGTCGTACCAGGCGGTGAACCTGCTCGGCGGCGACGTGCGCTACGTGCTCACCAACGGCGGGCACGTCGCCGGTGCGGTCAACCCCCCGGGCAAGCGGGTGTGGTTCAAGGCCGTCGGCTCACCGGACACCGAGGCCGGCACCCCCCTGCCTGCGGATCCGCAGGTCTGGGACGAGGCCGCCACCCGCTACGAGCACTCGTGGTGGGAGGACTGGACGGCCTGGTCGAACAAGCGCGCGGGCGACCTGGTGGCGCCGCCGGCGATGGGCAGTGCGGCCCATCCCCCGCTCGAGGACGCTCCGGGCACGTACGTCTTCAGCTGAGGACTTGTCCGTTAGCAATCATTTTGCTAACCTGCTAACAGCGTCCTCCGGGCGCTGCCGCACACTCGAACGGAAGGAACGCCATGACCACCGCCAAGACCCCGGTCGACGCCGCCGTCGCCAAGACCACCGCCGACACCGCCAAGGCCAACGAGGCTGCTGCGAAGGCCACTGCGGACGCCACCGCCGCCGCTCAGAAGATCGCCGAGTCGGCCACCGCCGCCGCCAACCAGGCCACCGCCGAGTTCACCAAGGCCCTCGACGACAGCGCCGCCCGCCTGAGCGAGTTCAACGACAAGGTCGTCGACGCCGCCAAGCAGAGCGGCAACCTGACCGTCGACACCTACGAGCGCACCGTGACGAGCCTGCTCGACCTGCAGGAGAAGCTCGCCTCCGCGAGCCCCATCGGCTGGGTCGAGGACCTCACCAAGGCGCAGGTCTCCTTCGCCCGTGAGCTGACCGCCACGGTCACCACCACCGCACGCGATCTCCTCAAGTGATCGATTGTGCGTCTTTTCCGTCGCGATCACGACGGAGGAGCCGTACCACGACGCCGGGCGCCGGTTCAATGAACCCCATGGACGCCCTGCAGACCGCCGCGATCGCCGCCGCCCCGTTCCGTCTCGGGGCGGCGGCGATCGCCGGTTGGAGCACCTACCTGGCCACCCTGGCCCGGCGCGGCGCGCATCCACTCGACGTCGCGACCGACATCGCCGACTGGTGGCGGGCGCTCACCGACCGCGAACCGCCGCACTGGGCGCATCCGTGGCCCGTCGCCCACACCTGGCCGCTCGCCCGGCTGCGTGACTGCAGCGACCCCGACGCCCGCGACCCGGAGGCCGTGCCGACCCTGCTGCTGCCGCCGCAGTCCGGGTCGCACTCGTGCATCGTCGATCTCTCCCCCGACCGCAGTCAGGTCTCCGCGCTGCGCGCCGGCGGGCTGACACGGCTGTACTGCCTGGACTGGGCCCCCGCCGGCCCGGCCACCGACAGCGCCGCCCTCGACGACCATCTCGCCGTCCTGGCCGAGGCTGTCGACCTGCTCGGCGGACGGGTCAACCTCATCGGCGGCAGCCAGGGCGGCTGGCTCGCGGCGATGCACACCGCACTGCACCCGCAGACCGTGCACAGCCTCACCGTCGCGGGGGCGCCGATCGACTTCCACGCCGACCGTCCCGCTGCCGTCGCCTTCGACCACCTGCCCCGCGCGGTTTCCGCGTCCGTGCTGAACCTGTGGTACGACACCGGCCGGCTGTTCGGGGTGCTGCCCACCGACCCGGTGAGCGAGGTCGAACGCAGCCTCGAACTGCTGGGTCTGCTCGACGACCCCGAGACCCTCGCACAGGCGATCGAGGAACGCCGGTGGTTCCTCTGGCGCCAGGAGATCCCTGCGGCGTTCCGGACGTGGATCCTCGAGCACCTGTTCATCGGCAACGACCTCGTCGCCGGTGCCGTCACCACCGCTGCCGGCCCAGTGGACCTGACCGCCGTCGAGTGCCCTGTGCGCATCGTCCTCGGTCGACACGACCTCGTGGTGCCGCCGGGACAGGTCCTCGCCCTCGCCGACCATGTGAGCACCCCCGCGGGTGACATCACGGTGCACGACGTCGATGCCGGCCACCTCGGGCTGTTCGTCGGCCGGCGCGCCCTCGCCGACCTGTGGCCACGGCTCGCTGCCGAGATCGCCGCGCACTCCCGATGAGGCTCTCCGCCATCGCAGTCCGGGCGAGCGCGGCGGCATCGAGGGCTGCGGTGGCGACAGCACTGACCGTCGTCGTCGCAGCCTCCGCCGCGGTGGGGTCGGCGGCGCCCGCCTCCGCCGCGGTGGGGTCGGCGGCGCCCGCCTCCGCCGCGGCAGACGGGTTCCTGTGGGGCGTGTCGAGTTCCGGATTCCAGTCCGAAGGCTCACCGCCGGACAGCAACTGGACCCGGTACGCGGCGGCGGGCCGCACCCGCGAACCTGTCGGCACCTCGGTGGATTTTCGGCACCGCTACCGCGAGGACATCGCCGCGGCCGCGGACCTCGGGGTGGACGTGTTCCGGTTCTCGGTCGAATGGTCCCGCATCCAACCCACCCCGGCCGGCTGGGACGAGACCGAACTGCGCTACTACGACGACGTGGTCGCGGCAGTGCGCGGGCACGGCATGATCCCGATGATCACCCTGGACCACTGGGTGTATCCCGGGTGGATCGCCGACCGCGGCGGCTGGCGCGATCCCGCCACCATCGAGGCGTGGCTTGCCAACGCCGAGCGGGTCGTCGCCCGGTACGCCGGGCAGGGGGTGCTGTGGGTGACGATCAACGAACCGGCAATCTACGTCCAGAAGGAGCTCGCCTTCGGCGGGATCGACGCCGGCGACATCCCCCGCATGTTCGACGCCCTGGTCGTCGCGCACCGCGCCATCTACCGCCGGATCCACACACTGGATCCGGGTGCGCGCGTGACGTCGAACACCGCGTACATCCCCGGCGTGCAGACCGGACTCGACACCCTGTTCGTCGACCGGGTCCGCGACACCCTCGACTTCCTCGGCCTGGACTACTACTACGGCGCCACCCCGGAAAATCCGAGCGCGATCCACGCGCTCACCGACGACTTCGCCTCGATCGTTCCGCACCCCGAGGGGATGTACGAGGCGCTGATGCACTACACCCACCGCTACCCCGGGCTGCCGCTCTACGTGGTGGAGAACGGAATGCCCACCGCCGACGGGGCGCCCCGCGCCGACGGCTGGACCCGGGCCCGACACCTGCACGAGCACGTCGACCGGGTGCGCCGAGCCGCGGCCGACGGCGCCCCCGTCTTCGGATACAACTACTGGTCGCTCACCGACAACTACGAGTGGGGAAGCTACACACCACGTTTCGGCCTCTACACCGTGGACGTGCGCACGGATCCGACTCTGACGCGCCGTCCGACCGACGGAGTCGCCGCCTACCGGGCCGTCACCGGCGAACCGTGGCCGGTGCCGGTGCCGAGATGACCGGTCCGGCCCGATCGTAGAATCGCACGATGACCTGGCAGACGTGGGTGGCCCTGCTCGGCGCCTCCTGGGTGATCAGCCTCTCCCCCGGCGCCGGCGCGATCGCATCGATGTCGTCGGGACTCGCCCACGGGCTGCGGCGCGGCTGGTGGAACATCGTCGGGCTGCAACTCGGCCTGCTGCTGCAGATCGCGGTGGTCGCCGCCGGCGTCGGCGCGATCCTCGCCGGATCCGCTGCCGCCTTCACGGTGATCAAGTGGTTCGGCGTCGCCTATCTCGTCTATCTGGGGGTGCGCCAGTGGCGCACGCGGCCCACCGAGGTCGCACCCGATGCGGCGCCGGGCCTCGGCTCGGTGCCGGTCCTGGTGGCACGCGGCTTCCTGATCAACGCGAGCAACCCGAAGGCGGTGGTGTTCATGCTGGCCGTGCTGCCGCAGTTCCTCGATCCCGGGGCTCCGCTGCTGCAGCAGTACCTGATCATCGCGGCGACCATGGTGACCGTCGACATGATCGTCATGACCGGATACACGGGTCTGGCGGCACGGGTGCTGACGCTGCTGCGCTCGCCACACCAGCAGCGGCTCACCGGCCGGGTGTTCGCCGGGCTGTTCTTCACCGCCGCCGCGTTCCTCGCCACCGTGCGCCGCACGGCCGCCGCAGCCTAGCGTCAGTGCTGTCGCGGCGGCACTCCGAGCCGCTCGCACGCGGCGCGGTAGAGGGCGACGACCGCGGTGCGGATCCCCGCCCGGTCGGCGACGGGTTCGAGCCACGGCACCCGCACCGTCGTCTCGGCGCCACCCACCTCGGCGACCCACTCGCCGAACTGGGTGTGCACGCCGGTCATGCGCGCGACGTCGGCTGTGGGTTCGGCGAAAGCACGGACCACCAGCAGGTTGTCGTCGGCGTGGTCGTCGTTCATGTGCCGGGTCACGGCCGCGACGACGGCGGGGTCGAAGGAAGTCACGCCGGCGAGCCTAGCCCGACCGATCGTCACCGGCGGCCGGCACCCCGAAGGTGCGTTCGAGGGCGGCGAGTTCGTCGTCGAGGGACCCGAGGAGGCGATCGAGTCGCGGGACGCTGCGGCTGCACGAGGTCAGACCGAAGGCGATCCGGTCGGCAGTGCTGGTGCAGGTGATGTTCAGGGCTTGCCCGTCGACCGGCACCGACAGCGGGTACAGGGCGTCGACGCGGGCACCGTTCCAGTACAGCGGCCCGGCCGGGCCGGGCACGTTGGAGACGATCACATTGAACGGCGGCCGCACCACGGCCCGGTTGCCGGTGAGCACCCCGACGGCGAGGGGAGCCATGCCCAGGGCGCTCACGGTCAGCAGCGCCGTCTGGGAGCGGCCCCGCAGGGACTGCTTGCCGTCGACCATCGCGTCCCTGACGGCGAGCAGGCGAGCCGCCGAGTCGTCGAGGTGGGTCGCCAACGGGCACATCAGGACGCCGACGTCGTTGCCGCCCTCGGTGGTCTTCTCGCGCCGCAGCGAGACCGGCACCATCGCGACGAGCGGCTCGTCGGGCAGGGCCTCGTGTTCGAGCAGATACGCGCGCAGCGCTCCCGCCGACATCGCGAGAACGACATCGTTGACGGTGGCGCCGGCCGCCTCGGCGACGCGCCGCAGCCGCGCCAGCGACCAGTCGTGTGCGGCGAAGCGACGGCCCCCGGCGATGGAGACGTTGAACATCGTGCGCGGCGCCGCGAGCGACACCGCGCCACCGCGGCCGCGCAGAGCCCGGTCCACGGTCCCCACCACGGCGGGCACCATCCCGACGGCCTCGTCGATCACACCACGCACGGCGCGCACCGTCATGCTCGGCAGGTCGAGCGCGGTCCCGACCGCGGAGTGCACCGGATCGGGGGACGGAAAGTGCGCCCAGGGCGCCGGCATGTCGGTGCGGTCCGGGTCGGCGCTCAGGGCCCGATGCAGCAACCGCATGGCACCGACCCCGTCGGCGAGGGCGTGGTGGATCTTCGTGTAGATCGCGTACCGTCCGTCCGCGAGGCCCTCGATCAGGTGCATCTCCCACAGCGGCCGGCTGCGGTCGAGCAGGGTGCTGTGCAGCCGGGACACCAGCGCGCGCAGTTCGGTGTTCCCGCCGGGCTGCGGCAGGGCGTCGCGCCGGACGTGGTACTCGAGATCGAAGTGCGGGTCGTCCTCCCACGCCCACATCCCGAAGGTGGTGAGCGAGCGCACGGCACGTCGGCGCCACAGGGACGCCACGTCGTCACGGGCGAGGGCGGCGTCGAACAGGGTGCGCAGGGTGCGGGCGTCGCCGTCCGGGGGCGGTTGCAGCAGGATCAGTCCCCCGACATGCATGGGATGTTCACGCGACTCACCGAGCAGGAACATCGAATCGGTCGGTGCCATCGGCAGACGCATGCGAACTCTCTCCGCTCCCCCGCCGGGGAACTCGTTCGTGGTGGGCCCCCTGTGACCCGCCGGACGCGCGCCGCCGCCGTGAGTTGCCTCACGGCGGCGGATACGTAGCCAGTTGTACGCGATCGGCGCGGCCGGCGCCACGCGCGGCCCGGCGTGGCGTCACATGTCGAGACCGAGGTCGAGGACGCTCACCGAGTGGGTCAACGCGCCGACGGCGAGGTAGTCGACGCCGGTGCGGGCGTAGTCCGCGGCCACGTCGAGGGTCAGGCCCCCGGAGGACTCGAGTCGGGTCCGGGGCGCGTGGGTGTTGCGCCGCTGCACCGCGATCTGCGTCTGCCACAACGGGAAGTTGTCGAGCAGGATCAGCTCGACGTTCTCGGCGAGCACCTCGTCGAACTGCTCAAGGCTGTCGACCTCCACCTCGCACTCGAGGTCGGGGGCCTGGGCCCGCACGGCCCGCAGCGCCGCGACGACCGAACCGGCGGCGACGACGTGGTTGTCCTTGATCAGTGCGGCATCGCCGAGACCCATCCGATGGTTGACCCCACCGCCGACCCGCACCGCATACTTCTGCAGCGCGCGCAGACCGGGCAAGGTCTTGCGGCTGTCGCGGATCTTCGCGTCGGTGCCGGCGACGGCGTCCACCCACCGGGCGGTGGCGGTGGCGATGCCGGACAGGTGACACATCAGGTTCAGCATGGTGCGCTCGGCGGTGAGCAGGCCCCGGGTGGGTGCCTGCACCGTCAGGACCGTCTCCCCCGCCTCGGCGCGATGCCCGTCGACGGCACGGTCGAGCACCTCGTAGTTGCCGGCGCCGAGGACCTCGTCGAGCACCAGCAGACCGATGTCGATCCCGGCGACGGTGCCGGGGCTGCGCGGCACCACCGAGGCCGTGGCCACGGCGTCGGCAGGCACCGTGGCGTCGGTGGTCACATCCGGGCCGTAGCGCAGGTCCTCGTCGAGGGCGACGCGCACCAGCGCGAGCGTCTCGTCTCGATCGAGTCCGGCAGGCAGCTCGGTACTGGCCATTCAGTGCGCTCCTGTGAGTTGTGGTGTGCGCAGCGTGAGCTCGCCGTCGCCGTCGAGCCGCGTTTCGAGGCTGCGACGCTGCGCGGGGTCGGTGTCGGGATGGTCCGAACGGGTGTGACAACCGCGGCTCTCGGTGCGGGCACCGGCCGCGAGGGTCAGGGCCCGCGCCGCGACGGTGAGCGCGGCGTCCTCGAGTGCCGGCGCGTCGGCGCACCGGCTGGTCGGGGCGGCAGCGAGGTTCGCCCCGGCGACGGCGAGTCCGGCCGCGTCGCGGACGACGGAGGCGTGCCGGGTCATGATCTGCTGCAACGCCGTCCGAGGTGCGCGGGCCCGCGGAGGCAGGTCGGCGTGGGCGGTTTCGACGCGCAGCCCGCCGCGTTCGTCGGCCGCTGCCAGTCCGGCGCGTTCGCCGACGACGAGGCCCTCGAGCAGGCTGTTGGAGGCGAGCCGGTTGCCGCCGTGCAGGCCGGTACGGGCGACCTCGCCCGCCGCGTACAGCCCGGGCACGCCGGTGCGGCCGTACACGTCGGTGACGACCCCACCGCACGAGTAGTGCGCGGCCGGGGCGACGGGGATCAGGTCCCGAGCCGGGTCCAGTCCCACCTCCGCCAGGGAGGCCGTGACGGTCGGGAAACGCCGCGCGAATCCCTCCAGGTGCCGCGCATCGAGCAGGACGTGGTCGTCGCCGAGTTCGGCGAGCCGGGTGGCGATGGCACGGGAGACGACGTCGCGCGGTGCGAGGTCGCCGAGGGGATGCACTCCGGCGGTGACCGAGCGGCCGGTGCTGTCCACGAGGCGGGCGCCCTCGCCGCGCACGGCCTCGCTGACGAGGGGGCGGCGGCCGACCGATCCGGCCGCGAACAGCACGGTCGGGTGGAACTGCACGAACTCGAGGTCGGCGACTGCGGCGCCGGCGTCCAGCGCCAGCGCGATCCCGTCGGCGGTGGCCCCGGCCGGGTTGGTGCTGCACGCATACAGCTGCCCGAGGCCGCCGGTGGCCAGCAGCACGGCCGGGGTGTGGACGACACCGAGGCCCCGGTCGTCGAGAACGAGCAGGCCGGTGACACCACCGGCGTCGGTGAGGATGCGGGCGGCGGCGGCACCGAAGAGTACCGGCAGGCCGGCGGCGCCGAGGGCGCGCTGGATCTCGGCGCCGGTGGCGTCGCCGCCGGCGTGGATGATGCGCCGGGTGCTGTGTCCGCCCTCGCGGGTGCGGGCGATGCCGCCGTCGCGGCCGCGGTCGAACACGGCGCCGAGGTCGGTGAGCGCGGCGACGGCATCCTGGCCGCCGGAGACGACGGACCGCACGGCCGCCTCGTCGCACAGACCGGCCCCGGCGGCGCACGTGTCGGCGACGTGGGCGTCCACGGAATCCGCCGGGCCCGGGGCGACGACGGCGATGCCGCCCTGCGCGTACTGGGTGGCGGTGTCGGTGGGGCCGCCCTTGCTGACGGTCAGCACCCGCAGTCCCCGCCGGGACGCGGCGCGGGCGGCGGTGAGGCCGGCCACGCCGCCCCCGACCACCACGAGGTCGGCGCGGGCCTCCCAGCGGATCGTGTCCTGCCGCTCCGCCTGGGCCGCGCCGACGCCGGCGGGCATGGTCACTCCCCGCCGCCGGGATTGCCGATGGCGATCATCCGCTGCACCGACTGCCGGGCCCGCTCGGCCACAGCCGCATCGACGTGGACCTCGTCCTTGCCCTCCTGCAGGCAGCGCAGCAGCGCGGCCGGGGTGATCATCTTCATGTAGGGGCAGGACGCGCGGTCGTTGACGGCCTGGAAGTCGACGCCGGGGGCGGCCTTGCGCAGCTGGTGCAGCATGCCCACCTCGGTGGCGACGAGAACCTGCCGGGCACCGGTGGCGCGGGCCGCGTCGAGCATGCCGCCGGTGGACAGGATCTTGACCTTGTCGTCGGCGACGAAGCCCTCGCCCGCGAGGTACAACGCGGAGGTCGCGCAGCCGCACTCGGGGTGGACGAACAGCTCGGCGTCGGGATGCGCCTTGGACTTGGCGGCGAGTTCGTCGCCGTTGATCCCGGCGTGCACGTGGCACTCGCCCGCCCAGATGTGCATGTTCTGCCGGCCGGTCACGCGCTTGACGTGGGCGCCGAGGAACTGGTCGGGCAGGAACAGCACCTCGCGGTCGGGGTCGATGGAGGCGACGACGTCGACCGCGTTCGAGGAGGTGCAGCAGATGTCGGTCAGACCCTTGACCTCGGCGGTGGTGTTGACGTACGACACGACGACCGCGTCGGGATGATCGGCCTTCCACTCGCGCAACTGCTCGGCGGTGATCGAGTCCGCGAGCGAGCAGCCGGCCCGCTCGTCGGGGATGAGGACCGTCTTGGTGGGACTGAGGATCTTCGCGGTCTCGGCCATGAAGTGCACGCCGCAGAAGACGATGGTGTCCTCCTCGGCCTCGGCGGCGATACGCGAGAGGGCCAGGGAGTCGCCGACGTGGTCGGCGACGTCCTGGATGGCGGGCAGCTGGTAGTTGTGCGCCAGCAGCGTGGCGTTGCGTTCGCGCGCCAGTCGCCGGACCTCCGCGGCCCATTCCGGGGTCGCCTCGACACCGGTGTAACCGCCGGGTCCGTCCTGGATCGGGGTCTGCGCGCCCGCCCACGTCGTAGTGGTCATGGCCTGCTCCTTCGCCGTGCACCGGGCGGGCTGTGCCCGGATTTCCGTTTTCGAGGGTTTTCGACTTAGGATCGAAAACATGACACATGGTAGCACCCTTCACGAAGTGCTCATCGTCGTGTTCCAGGTCCGCCGCTTCCCGGACACCCACGGGGGCACGAAGACCGAGCTCGGAGTGCTGCTGTGGCAGCGCGCTCTCGACCCGCAGGCGGGTACCTGGTCGCTGCCCGGCGGCCGCCTCCACCACGACGAGGACCTCACCACCTCGGCGCGTCGCCAGCTGGCCGAGAAGGTCGACGTGCGCGAGGTCGCGCACCTCGAGCAGTTGTCGGTGTTCTCCGATCCGCACCGCGTGCCGGGACCGCGCACGATTGCCTCGACCTACCTCGGACTGGTGCCCATCTCCTCCGATCCCCGGCTGCCCGAGGACACCGCCTGGCATCCCGTCTCGGACCTGCCGGCGATGTCCTTCGACCACGGAATCATGGTCGAGAACGCGCGCACCCGACTGGCCGCCAAGCTCTCGTACACCAATATCGCGTTCGGGCTGGCCCCGGCCGAGTTCGCCATGTCCACGCTGCGCGAGATCTATTGTGCGGCACTCGGGTACCAGGTGGATGCCACGAACCTGCAGCGCGTACTCAAACGCCGCGACGTCCTGACCCCCACCGGCACCACCGCGCCGTCCGGCCGGGCCGGCGGCCGCCCTCCGGCGCTGTTCCGCTTCACCGAGTCGCGCCTGCGCGTCACCGATGAGTTTGCCGCCCTGCGCCCGCCGGGTTGACCGGTGCCGACGGCCCGGGCACACCCGGTGCCTGTTCGGCTCTCAGTGTCGGTCCGGGTCCGACTCGTTCACGGGGAGCACGGTGCCGACGTCCTCGCGCCCGGCACCGACGACACGTCCGGGTCGTGGACGAGCGCGCAGGGCAAGCCCGCGTGGCACCCGGCCGCGGACCTGGTCGAGCAGTACGCGCCGCTGCTGTTCGAGCACGCGCTCGCTGCTGCTCGCCTTGCGCCGCTGTTCACCTGGCCCGACCAGTGGGCCGGCGCGACCGGATCGGAACCGAACGACCCTCCCCGACGAGCTCCTCGCAGCGTTGGCCGCGCTCCCGGCGCACGAGTCGGACGCAGCGCGCGCGTCGATCCCCGACGGCATCCGGCGTCGCACTTCTGCCGCCGCCGACCACGACTGACGGCGCGACCCCGGACCGGACCGATCACCACGACCCCTTGCCAACGTGCCCTGCCGAGCACACGGTCGGCACGCTCCGGCGCTCCCCTGATCTGTGAGACCCCGGACCTGGCGCCTCAGGCGAGGTCCGACTCGGTATCGAAGCGTGCGCGGGCGGCGTCGATTTCGGGTAGGTGTGTGTCGGCCCACGCGAGGAGGACGTCGACCGGTGGGCGGAGCGTCTTGCCGAGCGGGGTCATCCGGTATTCGACCGCGACCGGACGGGAGCTGAGGAGCGTGCGCTCGACGATACCGTTGCGTTCGAGACGACGCAGGGTCGCGGTCAGCGACTTCTGCGTCACCGCGGGGATCGCGCGCCGCAGCTCGTTGAACCGGCTCGGGCGCTCGCACAGCTCGTTGCACACCGCCAACGACCACTTGTCGAGGATCTGATCGAGTAGCTCGCGATGCGGTGCAGTGACGGTGAATGCACCGACGTCGTCGGAGGCGGTATCACGCATGACACCTAGTCTCGTTGAAGTGACCGCCAGAAACCAAGTATCACTGGGGTACCTGTTCGGATCGATGATCGAGGAGCACCTATGACCGTCCGATACCTGACCCCCGAAGGCATGACGCAGCCCACCCCGTACCACCACGTCGCCGTCGGCACGGGCACCCGCCACGTCCACGTCGCCGGCCAGATCGCCCGGCTCGCGGACGGAACCCCCGTCTCACCCGGCGATCTGGCGGGACAGGTCGCCCAGGCCTTACGGAACACAGCAACCGGACTGGCCGGTGCCGGGGCGGGGTTCGGCGACGTCCTGCGGCTGACCTTCTACGTCACGAACTGGGCGCCGGAGAAGATCACCGACTTCATGGCCGGCATCGAGCAGGTCGCCGAGGAGATCGGATTTCCCGTGCCGATGCCGCCGGCCTCCCTCCTCGGCGTGGACTACTTGTTCGAGCCGGATGTACTCGTCGAAGTCGAAGCGACCGCCGTCCTCGACTGAGTCCGCCTCAGCGACGTTCGGTCAGGCTCGAGTCGAGCATCCCGTGCCGTGAGCACCGGGCCCACCAGCCGTCGGGGGCGATCTGCACGATCATCCGTCGTCCGCACTGCTCGCAGAAACGGGGCGGCTCGAGACCGAGCCGGGCTGCGGCCGGGACCGGGGCGCCCTCGTCGACGGGCCGGCCGGTGAACGGATTGAACACGCCGGCCTCCTAGAAGGTCTCGCCGAGCGCCTTGATCGGCATCTTCAGCTCGCCGAGCAGGTCGAGGTCGGACTCGGCGGGCCGGCCGAGGGTGGTGAGGTAGTTGCCGACGATGACGGCATTGATGCCGCCGAGGATGCCCTGCTTGGCGCCGAGATCGCCGAGGGTGATCTCGCGGCCGCCGGCGAAGCGCAGGATGGTGCGCGGCAGCGCGAGCCGGAACGCGGCAACGGCCTTGAGCGCCTCCGCCGCCGGCAGGACCTCGAGGTCCCCGAACGGGGTGCCCGGGCGCGGGTTGAGGAAGTTCAGCGGCACCTCGTCGGGCTCGAGGGCGGCGAGGTCGGCGGCGAATTCGGCACGCTGCTCGAGCGTCTCCCCCATGCCGAGGATTCCGCCGCAGCACACCTCCATACCGGCCTCACGGACCATCCGCAGCGTCTCCCACCGCTCCTCCCAGGTGTGGGTGGTGACGACCTGGGGGAAGAAGGAGCGGGCGGTTTCGAGGTTGTGGTTGTAGCGGTGCACTCCCATCGCGGCGAGCTGGTCGACCTGCTCCCGGGTGAGCATGCCGAGCGAACAGGCCACCTGGATGTCGACCTCGTTGCGGATCGCTTCGACACCGGCGGCGACCTGGGCCATCAGGCGTGCGTCGGGCCCTCGGACGGCGGCGACGATGCAGAACTCGGTGGCACCGGTCTTGGCCGTCTGCTTGGCGGCCTCGACGAGGCTGGGGATGTCGAGCCATGCCGAGCGGACCGGGGAGGCGAACAGTCCCGACTGGGAGCAGAAGTGGCAGTCCTCGGGGCAGCCGCCGGTCTTGAGGCTGATGATGCCCTCGACCTCGACCTCGGGGCCGCACCAGGTCATCCGGACCTCGTGGGCCAGGCCGAGCAGCTCCTCGAGCCGGTCGTCGGGCAGCCGCAGCACCTCGAGCACCTGCTCGCGATCGAGTCCCTCGCCGCGCCCCAGCACCTGTTCGCGGGCGAGGGCGAGGATGTCGGCACGGGCGGGGGCCTGGGTCACGGGAGTCTCCTGGAGGATGCGGGTCACGGCAAACTTGAACACCGTTCACTTGAACGATGTTCAGGCTAGGGTGGCGGTGGTCTACTGTCAACGCGACGGATGCTCGGGAACCAGACGGGAGCGAACGGTGCAGTTGCGACGCGGCGACGTCCTCGACGGCGCGATGGCGATCCTCGACGAGTACGGTCTCGGCGATCTGACGATGCGCAAGCTCGCCACCTCGCTCGGCGTCCAACCCGGCGCCCTGTACTGGCACTTCCCGAACAAGCAGACCCTGCTCGGGGCGATGGCCGATCGCATCCTCGACGGCGTCGCGGCCCCGCCCACCGCACCCACCTGGGACGGCGCCCTCTCCGAACTCGCGCATCGGTTCCGCGCCGCACTGCTCGCGCACCGGGACGGCGCGGAACTCGTCGCCGCGACCTACGCATCGCGCCTGACCACCGCGCGGGTGCGCGAGGCGTTCGTCGCCGCGGGTCTACGCGCCCGGCTGTCCCGGGCACACGCCGAACTCGCCGGCTATGCGCTGCTGCACTACGTCCTCGGCCACACCGTCGACGAGCAGTCCCGCCTGCAACTCGCCGAACTCGGGGCACTGACCCGCAGGCCCGTCTCCCCCGACGTCTCCACCGAGACCGCGGCCGGTTCGGACGACGACCTGCTGGACGGGGATCCGGCCGTGCGCTTCGATTTCGGCTTGACCCTGTTCGTCGACGGCATCCGCACCCGCTTGCACACGGGCGGCGCCACGTCGCCCGGACCGAATGTCACACCGGTGCAGTCCAACTGAACGAATGTGACATTCGGGCGGGCCGTTCAGCGCCGGAACAGCTTGTTTCCGAGCCAGACGATCGGGTCGTAGCGACGGTCGACGACGCGTTCCTTCATCGGGATCAGCGCGTTGTCCGTGATGTGGATGTTCTCCGGGCACACCTCGGTGCAGCACTTGGTGATGTTGCACAGCCCCAGTCCGTGCTCTTCCTGAGCGGAGGTGCGCCGGTCGGCCACGTCGAGCGGATGCATCTCGAGTTCGGCGATCCGCATCAGGTACCGGGGCCCGGCGAACGCCTCCTTGTTCTCCTCGTGGTCGCGCACCACGTGGCAGACGTTCTGGCACAGGAAGCACTCGATGCACTTGCGGAACTCCTGCGACCGCTGCACGTCGATCTGCTGCATCCGGTACTCCCCGGGCGCCAGGTCGGGCGGGGGCGCGAACGCCGGGATCTCCCGGGCCTTGGCGTAGTTGAAGGACACGTCGGTGACCAGGTCCCGGATCACCGGGAAGGTGCGCAGCGGAGTCACGGTCACCACCTCGTCCTCCGCGAAGACCGACATCCGGGTCATGCACAGCAGCCGTGGACGGCCGTTGACCTCCGCCGAGCAGGACCCGCACTTGCCCGCCTTGCAGTTCCATCGCACCGCCAGGTCGGGGGCCTGGGTGGCCTGCAACCGGTGGACGATGTCGAGAACGACCTCCCCCTCGTTCACCTCGACGGCGTAGTCGCGCAGTTCGCCGCCCCCGTCGTCGCCGCGCCAGATCCTGAATGCCGCTCGGTAGCCCATGGCTACGGCCTCCGTCCCGGATGTTCCGCGAGTTCGTCGTCGGTGTAGTACTTGGCGAGTTCCTCGACATCGAAGAGTGCCAACAGGTCCGGACGCATGGGCACCTGACGCTCGGGCGCGACGGTGACATCCGGGATCGATCCGCCGCCGTCGCCCGTGCGGCACACCAGCAGCGTCCGGCGCCAGTTCGGGTCCATCGACGGGTGGTCGTCGCGGGTGTGCCCGCCCCGGCTCTCGGTGCGCAGCAACGCCGCCCGGGCCACGCACTCGCTCACCAGCAGCATGTTGCGTAGATCCAGCGCGAGGTGCCAGCCGGGATTGAACTGCCGGTGACCCTCCACGGCGACGCTGCGGATCCGTGCCCGCAACGCAGCGAGATCGTCGAGGGCGCGGGCGATCTCGTCGGCGCGCCGGATGATGCCCACCAGGTCCTGCATGCACTGCTGCAACCCGGTGTGCAGGGTGTACGGGTTCTCCGCCGTCGCGGGCTCGGCGGGATCGAAGGGGGCCAGCGCCGTGCGCGCCGCCGCGGCGACGTCCGCCTCCGCGATGCGTGGACGGTGTCCGAGGCCCTGCACGTAGTCGGCGGCGCCGAGACCGGCGCGCCGACCGAACACCAGCAGATCCGACAGGGAGTTGCCGCCGAGCCGGTTCGATCCGTGCATCCCGCCGGAGCACTCGCCGGCGGCGAACAGGCCGGGCACGGACGCGGCCCCGGTCTCGGGATCGACCTCGATCCCGCCCATCACGTAGTGGCAGGTGGGACCGACCTCCATCGCCTCGGCGGTGATGTCGACGTCGGCGAGTTCCTTGAACTGGTGGTGCATCGACGGCAGTCGCCGGACGATCTCCTCGGCGGGCATGCGCGAGGCGATGTCGAGGAACACCCCGCCGTGCGGGGTGCCACGACCGGCCTTGACCTCGGAATTGATGGCGCGGGCCACCTCGTCGCGCGGCAACAGGTCCGGGGTGCGGCGATTGTTCTCCTGGTCGGTGTACCAGCGGTCGGCCTCTTCCTCCGTCTCGGCGTACTGGCCTTTGAACACCGGCGGAATGTAGGAGAACATGAACCGTTCGTCCTCGGAGTTCTTCAGCACCCCACCGTCACCGCGCACCCCCTCGGTGACGAGGATGCCCTTGACGCTCGGCGGCCACACCATCCCGGTGGGGTGGAACTGGACGAACTCCATGTTGATCAGGGCGGCCCCGGCCCGCAGCGCAAGCGCATGACCGTCGCCGGTGTACTCCCACGAATTCGACGTGACCTTCCAGGACTTGCCGATCCCGCCGGTGGCGAGGACGACGGCGGGGGCCTCGAACAGCACGAACCGGCCGGACTCGCGCCAGTACCCGAACGCACCGGCGATGCGGCCCTCGCCGTCCTTCAGCAGTTCGGTGACGGTGCACTCGGCGAACACCCGCACACGGGCGTCGTAGTCGCCGGTGGCGGCGTAGTCCTCCTGCTGGAGCGACACGATCTTCTGCTGCATCGTGCGGATCAGCTCGAGCCCGGTGCGGTCGCCGACGTGCGCGAGCCGAGGGTAGGTGTGACCACCGAAGTTGCGCTGGCTGATCCGGCCGTCGGGGGTGCGGTCGAACAACGCACCGTAGGTCTCGAGTTCCCACACCCGGTCGGGGGCCTCGCGCGCATGGAGCTCGGCCATGCGCCAGTTGTTGAGGAACTTCCCTCCGCGCATGGTGTCCTGGAAGTGCACCTGCCACGAGTCGTGCGGGTTGGCGTTGCCCATCGCGGCGGCGCAGCCGCCTTCCGCCATGACGGTGTGGGCCTTGCCGAACAGCGACTTGCACACGACCGCGACCCGCAGTCCGCGCTGACGCGCCTCGATGACGGCACGCAGCCCCGCCCCACCCGCGCCGATGACCACTACGTCGTAGCTGTGCCGTTCGACGTCCGCCATCCAGTCCTCCTCTGCTGCCGAACCGCCCGCGGCAGGCGCCCGGGCCGGCGTCGTAGCTCAGCCGACGAACCGCAGGTCCGAAATGGTGCCGCTCGCCACGAGCATGATGTAGAAATCCGTGATCATCAGGGTGCCCAGCGTGGTCCACGCCAGCTGCATGTGCCGGGTGTTGAGTCTGGAGACGAACGTCCAGATCCGGTAGCGCAGCGGGTGTTTCGAGAAATGTTTGAGCCGGCCGCCGGTGACGTGCCGGCACGAGTGGCACGAGACGGTGTATGCCCACAGCAGTACGACGTTCACCACCAGGATGACGTTGCCGAGCCCGAACCCGAAGCCGCCCCCGGCGCCGTGGAACGCGAGGATCGCGTCGTAGGTGTTGATCGCCGAGATGACGAGCGCGGCATAGAAGAAGTAGCGGTGCGAGTTCTGGATCAGCAGCGGCAACCGCGTCTCCCCCGTGTACCGGGCATGCGGCTCGGCGACGGCGCAGGCCGGCGGCGCCAGCCAGATCGAGCGGTAGTAGGCCTTGCGGTAGTAGTAGCACGTCAGCCGGAACCCGAGCAGGAACGGCAGCGACAGGAACGCCAGCGGGATCCACATGGGCAGCTCACCCACCCATGTGCCGAAGTGCCGGGCGCCGGGCACGCACGACGCACTGACGCACGGTGAGTAGAACGGCGTGAGGTAGTGGTACTCCTCGACCCAGTACGCGGTGCGCACGAACGACCGGATCGTCGCGTACACGACGAAGACGGCCAGTCCCAGCGTGGTGAGCAGCGGCGGTTGCCACCACCGGTCGGTACGTAGCGTGCGCGCCGCGATCCGAGCCCGCGTCGCGGAGCGCACGCCGGTGCCTGCCGCCGGCACGCTCACCGCGAGCCGTGCAGGCCGCCGAGCCCCTCGTCGTCGCAGTCGACGCCGCGGAAGATCTCGTCGTACGGGGTGTCGGGGATCGGGATCCGCTCGCCGACCGGCCGAGACGCCTCACGCGGTGGGGAGGCCGCCAGGTCCTGCGCGTCGATGTCGAGCCGGTCCACGTCGTTGACCAGACGACGCACGGCGGCGGCGTCGCCGTACCTCGACCGGAGCGAGGTCAGACAGTGCCGCAGGTGACCGATGGTGCGGTGCAGTTCCTGCATTTCGGTGGTGGACATTCGTACCTCCGAGAGGTCGTCGGCACGTCGACACCTGCCGACTCGATGTGACAGCTATCACAGTACGACATTCGTGCGGCCTCGCATGCGAATCCGGCCATCGACGCGCACGCGTCGTGACCGCACGGGGCGCCGAGCCGGATCCGGACAGAACGGGCCAGAAAATGTGAAATGTCCGTTACAGGTTTCGAAAACCCGCGCTCCGGGAAGACTTGGATGCCACTGTGAAAGCAGCACGCGCTGAAGAGAGTTAGGACAGAGAAACGTCATGCAGACCACCTTGTTCGCCTCCGCCGCCTCCCGCCGAGCAACGGCCACTGCCGGCTCGGCCATGAGCACCGAGGAGATCAAGCGCCACATCGAGGCGATGTTCGCCGAACCACGCACCGACGAGCAGTCGGCCGGAACCGGACGCGCATGAGGTCGACGACGTCGATACGGAAAGCAGGGGATCAGATGACTTCAGGATCGTTCGAGGGGGGATCGGCCGGCGAACTGCTGATCGTCGGCGACTGCTCCCGGGTGCTCGACGGCGCCCGCGGGGCCGAGCTGCGGAGCTGGGCACGGGAGCACGGATTCGGACTCACCGATGCCTTCGCCGGAGGCCGGGTGGTGTGCGCGATCGTCGCCGAGGAAGTGCTCGACGGCGCGTGCTCCGCTGCCGAGGCGATGACGATGCAGGCCGTGCGCGCCGCAGGCGTTCCGTGCGTCTGCGTGCACGACGCTCCCGAACGGATACTCGCCGCACTCGCCGGTCGCGGCGTGCCGGCCGATGTGGGGGCCTCTCCGGCGCGAGACGTGACGGCCCCCCTCGGGACCGTGTGCACCTCGGTGTTCGCCGCGAGCGGCGACGCCGGCAGCCGTCGGCACCCGCAACCTGCCTGAGGTTTCTTCCCGGAACGGATTCCGGCCCCGACGCGCGAAGCGTCGGGGCCGGAATCCGTTCGTGGTGACGAGGGCGCCCACCCGACTCGCGTCGGCCGGTGACCGTCGAACTCCCCTAGGGCAGCTGCCAGCGCATCGCCACCTGCGTGCCGTCGGGGTTGACGGCCAGGTCGGTATCCGCGGCCAGATTCCGGATCAGAGCCAGGCCGTGTCCCCGGGAGGTACCGGCCGCCGGGGTGTCCGACTCCCGCCAGTGCCCGTGATCGGTGACGACGATCTCCACACACCGGTCCTGCGGCGAGTACTTCGCCTCCAGGTCGACCGTGCCGTCACCGTCGGTCGCGACGTACGCGTGCTCCACGGCGTTCGCGAGCGCCTCGTAACTGGCCAGCAGCACGTCCTGACCACCGACCTCGGCGAGCCGCAAGCCGCTGAGCCAGCGGTCGAGCGCCTGCCGCAGCATCGTCACCTGTGAGGCCTCGGCACGGACCCCGCGGAAATACAGGCCGGTCGCCAGAAAGGCCGGTGCTACGCCTCGCGTCTGCATCCTCGTTCCCTCGTCGTCGCCAGGTCCGACAGGATCACGCCCCGGACACGTCCGGTCGAGCCTGCGCGGCTCGACCGGCTCACGCCTCCGTGCCGGCTTTGTCGGCCTGCAGAGCGGCCAGCGCCTCGTCGAGGCGGCTGTGGATCGGGAACACCTCGTCCAGCCCGAGCAGTGACAGCGGCCGGGCGGTGGCCGAACCCTGCGCGACGACGGCGTAGGGAGTCGTGCCCGCGGTCTTCTTCGACAGGTCGACCAGTACGGCGATGCCCACCGAGGCGAGGAAGTTCACAGCACCGAGGTCCACGATCAGGCCCCGGCACTTGTCGTTGCCCAGGGTGGCGACGGCTTCCTCCTCGAGCTGCGGGGCGCTGACCAGATCCACGTCACCGGCCACCGACAGCACCGCGATGTCGCCGCTCCACGCTTGGGAAACGGCCATGATCGGCTGTTCGGAAGTCGCTTCGTTCATCTGTCCATCATGCAAGACACTGTCCTCCTGTGCGATAGCGGGTCCGATCCCGAGGGTCGGAGTCGAGGGGGTATACCTACGGCGAGCAGGACGATGTCGTCCTGGGCGCCGGGCGGGAACCGGTTTCGAAAGTTCGGCGACGAGCCGGGCGGGGGTGGAGTCCGGCGCGCTCGTCGCAGGGAATCCGACGTCGCTCTCTTCCCCGAATCTCTCCCGTTCGTCGGGGCCGGCCCGGGTGAGCCCGTCGGCGGGGAGCAACAGGGCCTCCCCCGGCTCCGGGCCGATCGGGCGCGACGGTGCCGAGCCGGCGACCGTCCGTGGTGGTGACGGGTGTGGTGGGGTCGGCGTCGACGATCGACACCGTTGCCCCCGGCGTCCCGGACCGGGACGGGGTGTTCCGGCCGAGCGGGCCGTCGAGAATGTGGTCGGGCGAGACTGCCCGCTCGTGGGCCGTCCCGCACTGCTGGTGATCGAGCACCCTCATCGCTTGCGCTGTCTCCTACACCGACTTCCGGTCTGCCTCGGTCGGTGATACGCAGCGGTCGACACCGGACGCGGCGAGCACTGCGTAGCACTGACGTAGGGACGCGTCGTCGGAACGCGTCCTCACAGGCACTACGGCTGGTGTCTCAACCGCATCGGACACCCTACCCGAACTCGCCGTCTTCGCACATTCGTTCACCTACGGCACGCGCGGCGGTACGCAAGGCCGGCCGCTGCGGGGAGGGGGTCAGGTCCGAACCGGCATCCCGAGCCGGTCGGCAGGCAGCCAGCGGGTGGCCTGCTCGGCGAAGGACACGGCGTCGAGGGCGCCACTGCCCGCCGGAATGCGCCCGAGGAGGGGCACCCCGGTGACCTCGGGTAGATCCTGCAGATTGCACTGCTCGGCCAGACCGGGCTGCTCCGGCCACGCACCGATCACCACGCCTGCGCAGTCGACCCCTCCGGCCTTCAACGCGGCGACGGTCAGCGCGCTGTGGTTCAGGGTCCCCAGGGCGGGCGCCGCCACCACCACGGCCGGAGCGCTCGCCGCGGCGGCGACATCGAGGAGGGTGAATCCGTCCCTGCCCAGCCGGACGAGCAGCCCCCCGGCGCCCTCGACGAGAACGAGGTCGTACTCGTCGGCGAGCGCGCGCACGGCGGCGACGACGACGGGCAGGCGCAGCAGCGGCCGTCCGCTGCGCCGCGCCGCGGTGTCCGGCGCCAGGGGCTCCGGGTAGCGGGCCAGCTCCACGGTGTGCACGCGGCCCCCGGTGAGCCGGGTGATCTCGGCGAGGTCGCCGGGAGCGTCGTCGGCCACTCCGGTCTGTGCCGGCTTGCACACGGCGACCCGAAGCCCCGCCGCCGCGGCCACCGCGGCGTAGGCCGCCGTGACGACGGTCTTGCCCACGTCGGTGGACGTGCCGGTCACACAGAGGACGGTCATGCTCGTGCTCCGGACAGCACATCGGTGAGGACGTCGTCGATGTGGGCGAGTTCGTCGGCGTCCAGGTTCGCGCGGGCGGTCAGCCGCAGCCGCGACGTGCCCTCGGGAACGGACGGCGGCCGGAAGCATCCGACGTGGACTCCCCGGCTGCGGCACGCCTGCGCGGCATCGAACGCGACCTGTGGGTCCCCGAGCACCACCGACACGACCGCCGACGTGGGGGTGGCGACCCCGGTGATCCTGGCCAGGTCGGCGGCCCGCTCGAGCACGGCTCGGGCCCGGTGCGGCTCGTCACGCAGCACGCGCAGCGCACCGCGGGCGGCGCCGACGGCGGCGGGCGCGAGACCGGTGTCGAAGATGAAGGTGCGGGCGGCGTCGATCAGGTGTGCCCGCACGCGAGCATCGGCGAGCACCACGCCTCCCTGTGACGCGAGGGACTTCGAGAGCGTCGCAGTGACCACGACGTCCGGTTCACCGGCGAGCCCCGCCTCGTGGACGAGTCCGCGGCCGCCCTCGCCCCGGACTCCCACCCCGTGGGCCTCGTCGACGAGCAGCAGCGCGTCGTGCGCCCGGCACGCCGCATGCAGTTGCTGCAGTGGCGCGAGGTCCCCGTCGGCGCTGAAGACGGAGTCGGTGAGCACGAGGGCACGCCGCTCGATGCGGGTCGCGAGTGCCGTCCGTACGAAGTCGACGTCGGCGTGCGGGGCGATCTGCACCCGTGCGCGTGCGAGGCGGCACGCGTCGACCAGGGACGCGTGGCAGCCCGCGTCGGAGACGATCAGGGTGTCGCGGTCGGCGAGGGCGGTGACGGCGCCGAGGTTGGCGGCGTACCCGCTGGCGAACACGAGACCGGACTCGGCGCCGGTGAACTCGGCGAGTTCACGCTCGAGCAGTTCGTGCTCGCTGGTGGTGCCGGTGACGAGGCGGGACCCGGTGGCGCCACCGCCCCAGCGGCGCAGCGCGGCGGTCGCGGCGGCGAGGACCTCGGGGTGCCGGACGAGGCCGAGGTAGTCGTTGGAGGCGAGGTCGACGATGCCCGGCGCCGGGGTGCGCGGATGCAGGGTGCGGCGCAGGCCCGCCGCGCGCCGGGCATCGGCGACGTCGTCGAGCCATTCCAGGCTGGCGAAGACGGTCATGCCCGCAGACCATACCTGAACACTGTTCAAGTCGGAATGCGGGCGCGTTACCGGCTCGCCCGGCACCCCGCCGCCGGGTCAGGTCCGGGCGGCGGCGCACATCCCCGCGGTGATCGTCCGCATGTCGTCGTCCGTGCAGATGTACGGCGGCATCGCGTAGATCAGGTTGCGGAACGGGCGCAGCCACACGCCGGCCGCGACGGCGGCCGCCGTCGCGGCGCGCATGTCCACCGGTCGGTCCAGTTCGAGCACGCCGATACCACCGAGCACCCGCGCGTCCACCACGCCCGGCAGCTCCCGCGCCGGCGCCAGACCCGCTTCGAGGCCCTCGCCGAGCGCGGCCACCTCGCCGCGCCAATCGCGCGAGAGCAGCAGCTCCACGGCGGCGACGGCCACCGCGCACGCGAGCGGATTGCCCATGAACGTCGGGCCGTGCATGATGCCGCCGCCCTCGCCCGCGCTGACCGCCTCGGCGACCGCCGAGGTGCACAGCACCGCCGCCAGCGTCAGATACCCGCCGGTCAACGCCTTGCCCACGCACATGACGTCCGGCGCGACGGCCGCGTGATCGGCGGCGAACAGCTCGCCGGTGCGGCCGAACCCGGTGGCGATCTCGTCGAAGATCAGCAGCAGGCCGTGGGTGTCGCACATCCGGCGCAACTCGGTCAGGTAGCGGGGATCGTGGAAGCGCATGCCGCCCGCGCCCTGCACCACCGGTTCGACGATCACGGCGGCGAGCTCGTCGGTGTGTGCCTCGAGCGTGGCTTCGAACTCGGCGACGTACGCCGGGTCGAACTCGCGCGGGGGCGCCGGCGCGAACACCTGCCGCTGCAGTACTCCGGTCCACATCGAGTGCATGCCGCCGTCGGGGTCGCACACGCTCATCGGCGCGAACGTGTCGCCGTGGTAGCCGCCGCGCCAGGTCATGAGCCGGTGCCGCCCCGGCCGGCCCACCGCGCGCTGGTACTGCAGGGCGAGTTTGACCGCGACCTCCACCGACACCGACCCGGAATCGGCGAGGAAGACCTTGTCCAGGCCGTCGGGGGTGATCTGCACGAGCAGCTCCGCGAGTCGCGCGGCCGGCTCGTGGGTGAGCCCGCCGAACATGACGTGGCTCATCCGCCCCAGCTGGCGCGTGACCGCCGCGTCGAGGACGGGGTGGCGGTATCCGTGCACGGCGGCCCACCACGAGCTCATGCCGTCGACGAGTTCGCGGCCGTCGCCCAGCCGCAGCCGGGTGCCGTGTGCCTCGTCGACGACGAGCGGGACGGTCGATGCGGGCACGGCTCCGTAGGGATGCCACAGGTGCGCCGCGTCGAGCGCGGCGACCTCGTCGGGATTCAGGCGGCGGGCGGTCACGGGGATCGACTGTAGGCGTCGGCGCCGCGGGCCCGGCCGGCACCTGCGCCGGACCGGCTCGCTCGGTCCGTGCACGACCGCGGATCCGGCTAGGGTTGCGGTCATGGAACCCACCGAGCCGAGCACGTCCACCGAGGCCCTCCCGGCCGAGATCCCGGTGTGGCCGGGGAACGCATATCCGCTCGGCGCGACCTACGACGGGGCGGGGACGAACTTCGCCCTCTTCTCCGAGGTCGCCGAGAAGGTCGAACTGTGCCTGATCGCCAAGGACGGCACCGAGACCCGCGTGCCGATCGAGGAGGTCGACGGCAACGTCTGGCACGTCTACCTACCCACGGTGACCCCCGGCCAGCGCTACGGTTACCGGGTCCACGGCCCCTACGATCCGGCGCAGGGTCTGCGCTGTGATCCGAGCAAGCTGCTGCTCGACCCCTACGGCAAGGCTTTCGACGGTGCGTTCGACGGGGATGCGTCCCTGTTCTCGTACGCGATGGCGGGGTCCGAGGCCGAGGAGGCCCCGTCGGAACCGGAGCAGTCGGACGCAGCCGCGGAGGACGCCTCCGGTGCTCCGGGCGCGGCCACCGCGGAGTCGGGCGACGAGAACGAGACGGTGGCCGAGTCCGCCACCGAACCCGAAGAGCCGTCGAATCCCGATTTCCCCCAGCTGGATTCGCTCGGGCACACGATGACGACCGTGGTGATCAACCCGTTCTTCGACTGGGTCTCCGACCGGCATCCGCGCCGGCCCTACTACGAGACCGTCATCTACGAGGCCCATGTGAAGGGCATGACCGCGACCCACCCCGGGGTGCCGGAGCAGTTGCGCGGCACCTACGCCGGGCTGGCCCACCCGGTGATCATCGAGCACCTCCAGAGCCTGGGGGTCACCGCGATCGAACTGATGCCCGTGCACCAGTTCATGCACGATCAGGTGCTGCTGGACCGTGGACTGCGGAACTACTGGGGCTACAACACCTTCGGCTTCCTGGCTCCGCACCTGGACTACTCGTCGGCCAGCAACCCGAGCGGCGTCGTCGCCGAGTTCAAGGCGATGGTGCGCGCCTACCACGAGGCGGGCATCGAGGTGATCCTCGACGTGGTGTACAACCACACCGCGGAGGGCAACCACATGGGGCCGACCATCTCTTTCCGCGGCATCGACAACGCCGCCTACTACCGGCTGGTCGACGACGACAAGTCCTACTACATGGACTACACCGGCACCGGCAACAGCCTCAACGCCCGCCATCCGCACACCCTGCAGCTGATCATGGATTCGCTGCGCTACTGGGTGACCGAGATGCACGTCGACGGATTCCGTTTCGACCTGGCCTCCACCCTGGCCCGCGAGCTGCACGACGTGGACCGGCTGTCCGCGTTCTTCGACCTCGTGCAGCAGGACCCGATCGTCTCGCAGGTCAAGCTGATCGCCGAGCCGTGGGACGTCGGTGAGGGCGGCTACCAGGTGGGCAACTTCCCCGGCCTGTGGACCGAGTGGAACGGCAAGTACCGCGACACGGTCCGGGACTACTGGCGCGGCGAACCGGCCACCCTCGGCGAGTTCGCCTCCCGGCTCACCGGTTCGTCGGACCTGTACGAGGCCACCGGCCGCCGGCCGAGCGCCTCGATCAACTTCGTCACCGCACACGACGGCTTCACCCTCGCCGACCTGGTCTCCTACAACGAGAAGCACAACGACGCCAACGGCGAGAACAACATGGACGGCGAGTCGCACAACCGCTCGTGGAACTGCGGCGTGGAGGGCCCGACCGACGACGCGGACGTGCTCGCGCTGCGGCAGCGGCAGAGCCGCAACATCCTGGCCACGCTGATGCTGTCCCAGGGCACCCCCATGCTCGCGCACGGCGACGAGTTCGGGCGCACGCAGCAGGGCAACAACAACGTCTACTGCCAGGACAACGAGTTGTCCTGGATGGACTGGTCACTGGCGGAGACGAACGCGGACCTGCTCGAGTTCACCCGCAACGTGATCGCGCTGCGCCGGGCCCACCCGGTGTTCCGGCGACGGCGGTTCTTCGAGGGCCGCCCGATCCGCAGCGGCGAGCAGTCCCGGGACATCGCCTGGCGTACCCCGGCGGGCGAGGAGATGACGCCGGAGGACTGGGACAGCGGGTTCGGCAAGTCGCTGTCGGTGTTCCTCAACGGCGAGGGCATCCACGAGCCGAACCAGCGTGGCGAACGGGTCGTCGACGATTCGTTCCTGCTGTGCTTCAACGCGCACGACGAGCCGATCGATTTCGTCACCCCCGACGGCCCGCACGCCGACGAATGGTCGGTGGCGCTGGACACGGACGTGCCGGACGGGCTGCGCGAGCAGGTGGTGACCGCCGGGGAGTCCGTGCGGGTGCAGGGCCGTTCGCTGCTGGTGATGCGGAGGACCGCATGAGCCCGCGCCCGGTGTCGTCGACGTATCGGCTGCAGCTCACCGGCGACGGGACGACGTTCGCGGACGCGGTGGCACTCGTGGACTACCTCGACGCGCTCGGCGTCTCCCACGTGTACCTGTCTCCGGTGCTCAGTGCCGCAGCCGGCTCGACCCACGGTTACGACGTGGTGGATCCGACGACGGTGTCGGCGGCGCTCGGCGGCCGCGAGGGTCTCGCGGCCCTCGCCCGTGAGGTCCGCTCCCGCGGGATGGGTCTGCTGATCGACATCGTGCCCAACCACGTCGGCGTCGGCGATCCGCGCGAGAACCCGTGGTGGTGGGACGTGTTGCGGCACGGCCGCGACTCGCCGTACGCCTCGTACTTCGACATCGACTGGGACGCGGACAACGGCTGCGACGGCCGGATCGCCCTGCCGGTGCTGGGGTCGGCCGCCGACGTCGAGGACCTGACCGTCGACCGCACCGGCGACGAGCCGACGCTGGCCTACTACGAGCGGCGCTTCCCCGTCGCCCCGGGCACCGACACGGGAACCGGAGCGGAAGTACATGCGCGGCAGGCGTATCGGCTCGTGCCGTGGGACAGCGGCCTGATCGGGTACCGCCGGTTCTTCACCGTCGACGACCTCGCGGCGGTGCGGGTGGAGGATCCGGCGGTGTTCGACGCGGTGCACACCCAGGTGGCGTCGTGGATGCACGACGACCTCACCGACGGCGTCCGCGTGGATCATCCGGACGGTCTGGCCGATCCGACCGGTTACCTGCGGCGGTTGCGCGAGCTCGTCGGCCCGGACCGCTGGCTGGTCGTGGAGAAGATCCTCGGCGACGGCGAACCGCTCGACCCGACCCTGCCGGTCGACGGCACCACCGGCTACGACGCGCTCGGCGAGGTCGGTGCGGTGTTCCTCGACCCGCGTGGAGAGAAGGACCTCGACGCGCTCTCGCGCGATCGCACCGGGGCCCCCGGCGACGCGCAGTGGCTGCACGCGCAGGAGAGACATATCAAGAGCGCGGTGCTGCAGGCGGGGCTGGCACCGGAGGTGCGCCGGCTGGTGCGGGCGGTGCGCCGGGACGCCGCCGATGCGACCTGTCCGGACGAGCACCTGCGCGACGCGGTGATCTCCGTGGTGGCGGAGCTGCCCGTGTACCGGTCCGACTACGCGCCGCTGGCCGGGATGCTGCCCCGCATCCTCGGTGACTGCGCCCGCGCCGAGCCCGCACTCGAACGCGCGCTCGAGGTGCTGGCCCGGGCCCTGGCCCGGGGCGGAGAGGCGACGGCCCGGTTCGGGCAGGTGTGCGGCGCCGCGACCGCCAAGGCCGTCGAGGACTGCCTGTTCTACCGCGCGGCACGGTTGGTCTCGCTCCAGGAGGTCGGCGGCCACCCGGGCCGGTTCGGGCTCCCCGTCGCCGAGTTCCACCTCGCCTGGTCGGAGCGGGCGCGGTGGTGGCCGCGGGCGATGACGTCGCTGTCCACCCACGACACCAAGCGCGGCGAGGACGTCCGCGCCCGTATCGGGGTGCTCTCGCAGGTGCCGCAGCTGTGGGCGGCGTGCCTGTCCGAATGGGAATCGGTCGCGCCGCCCCCGGACGCCGCCTCGGGACTGTTCCTGTGGCAGAACGTCTTCGGGGCCTGGCCGCGCGACGGTCGCGTGACGGAGGAGCTGCGGACCCGGCTGCACGAGTACGCCCGGAAAGCGCTGCGGGAGAACGGCTTGCGGACCACCTGGACCGAGGTGGACGAGGAGTTCGAGGGCGCGGTGGCGGCCTGGCTCGACGCGGTGTGCGACGGGCCGGTCGGCGCGTCGCTGACCGAGTTCGTCGCGTCGCTGGCCCCGCATTTCTCCGCGGACTCGCTCGGGCAGAAGCTGCTGCAGCTGCTCGGACCCGGCATCCCCGACGTGTACCAGGGCACCGAGTTGTGGGAGGACTCGCTCGTCGACCCGGACAACCGGCGGCCGGTGGACTTCGCCGCGAGACGCCGGCTGCTCGAGCAGGACGCGCCGCCGGCCGTGGACGACGCCGGCACCGCGAAGCTCGCGGTGGTGCGGTCGGCGCTGCGGTTGCGCCGCGAACGGCCGGCGAGCTTCGTCGGTGGTGCCTACGTCCCGCTGTCCGCGTCGGGTCCGGCCGCCGCTCACCTGATCGGCTTCGGGCGCGGCCCGGCGGCCGACGACGTCGACGTGGTGGCGCTCGCCTCGCGGCACACGGTGACCCTGGAGGAGACCGGGTGGGGCGACACGACGCTCGACCTGCCGCCGGGACTCTGGGTGGACCGGCTCACCGGGCGGCGGCTGTCGGCAACGGTGTCGCCGGCGGAGGTGTTCGCGGATCTTCCGGTAGCCGTGCTGGCCCGCGACTAAGCCGTCCGCGCAGAGGAGGGCAGTCCCGACCCGCGACGCCGCACCCCTAACGCAGGCGCAGCAGCACCAGGGCCAGGGCCGTTCCGTCCTCCCCCAGCTCGGCGGCGTAGCGGCGGATCACGCTCATGTCGTGGGCGTGGGTGACGCGGGGCGCCCCCGTCCCGACCCGGAGCTGCCCGATCCGTCGCTCGAGCGCGACACGGCGCCGCACCACGGCGAGAATCTCGGTGTCGAGGCTGTCGATGTCGGCGCGCAGACGGGGCAGTTCGGAGTCGGTGGTACCTGGTTCGGCAACGGCGGTCATGATGCCTCCCTTCGGGATTCGGCGTGTTCACTGGATCGATCCTCCCGTACCCGGATGCCGGGAGACAGCCACCCCGGGTGGTGGATTCGCCACCCTGCCGGGATCACCGGCGGCCGATCCGGTCACAGGGCCCGCCGGTATCCGCGGATCACCGGCACGGCGCACACCGCGACCAGGGCCACCGACCAGGCCACGGTGCGCACCAGCGGGCCCTGGACGGCGCCGCCCAGGGCCAGCGCCTGCATCGTCTCGACGGCGCTGGTCATGGGCTGGTTGCGGATCACCGGCGCGAGCACCTCCGGGTACGCACCGATCGGCACGAACCCCGGATTGAAGAACAGCATCAGCGTGCACAGCAACGAGATCGATTCGATGACCACCGTTTTCGCGGCCATGAATGCGGCCGCGGTGACCAGCGCGGCGAACGCCAGCCCGAACAGCACCGGTACGGCCAGGAATCCGATCGCGGCGAGCGGGCCGCGGTGGAAGCGGAAACCGAGCACGACCCCGGCGGCGGCGACGACGACGGTGGTCACGGCGATGCGCACCGCCTCGGCGAGGAATCTCGAGGCCAGCGCCGAAGCCCGGTGGACGGGCAGCACCCACAGCCGTGCGGGCAGCCCGGCCTCGCATTCGCGGCCGAGCGTGACGGCACCGGCCAGCGAGCCGAGCAGCGCGCTCATCACGACGACCATCGGCACCGTCCCGTACAGCGCGTCCTGCCCGGCGAACGCCGAGACCTGCCGGCCGAGCACCGCCTCGAGCATCAACAACAGGAGCACCGGGTAGGCGAGGCTCTGCAGCACCGTCATGGGATCCCGGCGCCAGCGGGTCAGCAGGCGCCCGGCCTGCAGCATGGTGTGCCGCACGAGAGCGGGGACCGAGTTCTCGGGTGTGGTCACGGTGGTGCTCATCGCTGCCTCCGGTTCGTGCGGGTGGCCAGGGGGACGACGACCAGAAGGATCCCGCCGAGCCAGAGCAGCGTCGGCGTCAGGGCGGCACCGGTGCCGTCGGCGAGCCCGCGCAGGCTCGACGCGAACTGGGAGACGGGCTGGTTGCGGACGAACGGCTGGATCCAGGCCGGGAACTGGTCGATCGGAACGAAGCCGCAGGAGAGCATTCCGAGCACGAGCTGCGGCAGCATCAGGGCCTGCGTGGTGGCTTCCGGGCTGCGGAACACGGTGCCGAGCACATCGGCTCCGAGCGTGAGGACCATCCCGATGGTGAGCGCAAGTGCGCAGAACCCGACGGCCGCGGTGGTCCCGGCGAAGCGGAAACCGATGACGTACCCGCAGCCGATCGCTGCGGCCAGCGACAACGCGCACTTGACGGCGCTCGCGGACAGGCGGGCGGCGAGCGGCACGGCCGCCGCGATCGGCATCGTCGCGAACCGGCGGTCGATGCCGTGCACCGCATCGGTGGCGGCCAGGAACGCGGCGGAGATCGCGGTGAAGGACACGGCCTGCAGCGCGATCAGCGGCATCAGGAACTGCCCGTAGTCGACGGTCCCGCCGGTGAACAGGGCGATCACCCGTTGCAGCGGCACGTAGAACCCGACGGTGAACACGAGCGGAGCGACGAGTGCGGTGACGAGCTCGCCGCCGCGGACGGCCGGGAGCAGAGTGCGCACGGACAGCACCCACCACTGGTAGAGCGGTGAAGGCGACGGTGCGACGGTCGTCGTGGTCATGCCACCACCTCGAATCGCGGCCGGGCGGCGGTGAGGGCGAGGAAGACCTCGTCCAGCGACGGTCGCCGCAGCGCGATGTCGGAGACCGCGACACCGTGGGCGGCGACGGCGGTGGCGACCTGCGCCAGGGTGCCCGCGCCGTGCGGGGCGGGGATCGTGACGCGGTCGGCAGCGACTTCGATCACCGCCGCGGGGGCGAATCGGCGCAGCACCTGCGCCACGGCGGGTACGTCGGTCACCTGCACCGGGACGACCTCGCAGAAGGTGGCGCCGACGCGCTGCTTCAACTGGGCGGGGGTGCCCTCGGCGACGACCGTACCCCGGTCGATGACGACGATCCGGTCGGCGAGCAGGTCGGCCTCCTCGAGGTACTGCGTGGTGAGCAACGTGGTGACGCCCTGCGCCTTGAAACCGGCGATCAGGTCCCAGACCCGTTGGCGGCTGCGCGGATCGAGGCCGGTGGTCGGCTCGTCGAGGAACACCACCCGGGGCGGGACGACGAGCCCGCACGCGATGTCGATGCGACGGCGCATACCGCCGGAGTACTTGCCGACCCGCCGGTCGGCGGCATCCTCGAGGTCGAACTCGGCGAGCAGTTCCCGCGCGCGGGCCCGGGCGGCGCGGCGCCGCAGCCCGAGCAAGCGCGCGAACAGGACCAGGTTCTCGAATCCGGTGAGCATGTCGTCGAGGGCGGCGTACTGGCCGGTGAGCATCACCGCGCGGCGCACCCCGGCCGGGTCGGTGACGACGTCGTGACCGGCCACGACGGCACGACCGGAATCCGGCCGCAACAGGGTGGACAGGATGTTCACGGTGGTCGTCTTGCCGGCGCCGTTGGGGCCGAGGACGCCGAGAACCTCACCGGGCTCGGCAGTGAAGCTCACGCCGCACAGGGCCGGGACCGGCCCGAAGCTCTTGGTGACGGCGTCGACGAGGACGGCGGGGGTCGAGGGGGACATGGTGCTCCGTTCGGAATCGGGGGTGGACTGTGCGGTCAGGACGCGGCGAGGTACCGGTCGTCGCCGAGGTGCCGGTCGAGCACCGCGGCCAGGGTGGGCACCGCGTCGGGTGCGGTCATCCGGTCGTGTGCGACATCGAGCAGGTGGTTGTGCATCGCGCCGGTGACGTAGGGCCGCCAGCCGGCGAAACCCCCGGCGTGCTGCGGCTTGTCGGCCGTCGCGGTGACGAAGACGAGGTCACCGTCGTAGAGCGGCGGCCGGTAGCCGGCGAGAAGCGACGCCGAACCGTTGTACTCGGCGGTCATCCGGTCGAGGTGGCCGGCCTCGACCGGCGCCCCGGTGTGGGTGCGGATCAGCGCGGCGGCCTCGGCGGCCGTCAGGGCCGGATCGAGGTCGGGTAGCCCCAGGGACGAGCCGAGGGCCGCGACGAGTTCGCCGGCGGTCAGCGGTTCCGGCGCCGCGACGTCGCGGGCGATCAGGTCCGCGTCGAGCAGCGCGAGCAGCGCCACCTCCTCGCCGGCATCGCGCAACCGCGCGGCGACGGCGTGGGCGATGAATCCGCCGAGCGACCAGCCCAGCAGGTGGTACGGGCCGGTGGGCTGGACCGCACGGATCTCGTCGACGTACCGCTCGGCGTACGCGGCGATCGTCGCCGGGGCGTCCTCGCGGCCGTCGAGGTGCGGGGACTGCAGTCCGTACACCGGCCGTCCGGGGGCGAGGTGCGCGGCGAGCCCGGCGTAGCCCCAGGCCAGTCCGGACGCCGGATGCACGCAGAACAGCGGTGCTCCGTCGCCGTCGGTGCGCAGCGGCAGCCGCACCGCGAACGGCGAGTCCGGCTGCCCGCCGGTGTCCTCGGCCTCGATGTGGGCGGCCAGGGCCGCCGGGGTGGGCGCCGAGAACAGCGCGATCACCGGCACGGCGGTCCCGAGTTCGGCGCCGAGCCGATCGCAGGCCCGGGTGGCATCGAGGGAGGTCCCGCCCAGGTCGAAGAACGAGTCGTCGATCCCGACGTGCGCGAGGCCGAGCACCTGCGCGAACACCGCGACCACCGCCTCCTCCGCGGGGGTGCGCGGGGCGCGTCCCGAGCCGGCCGCGAACACCGGCTCCGGCAGCGCCGCCCGGTCCAGCTTGCCGACCGGGGTCAGCGGCAGTTCGTCGAGCACGACGATCGCCGCCGGCACCAGGTGTCCGGGCAGCCGCTGCGCCGTCCGGCGCTGCACCCGGGCCGGGTCGAGGTGATGTCCCGGAGCCGGGAGCACGTAGGAGACGAGCACCTGGGCGCCGGACGGTCCGGGTCGCCCGACGGTGACCGCGAAGTCGACCTCGGGCAGGGCCGTGAGCGCCGCGTCGATCTCGCCGACCTCGACACGCATCCCGCGGACCTTGACCTGGTGGTCACCGCGCCCGAGGTACTCGAGCTCGAGCCCGTGCCCGGTCCGCACCCACCGCACGAGGTCCCCGGTGCGGTACATCCGCTCCCCCGGCTGATCGGGACGAGCGACGAACCGGCCGGCAGTCAGTCCCGCCCGTCCGTGGTAGCCCCGCGCCAGCCCGGCCCCGGCCAGGTAGAGCTCGCCCGTCACGCCGGCGGGTACCGGCCGCAGGCGGGCGTCGAGCACCAGCGGCGTCACGCCGCGCACGGCCGATCCGATCGTCACCGCCCGGCCCGGCACCAGCGGACCCGCCGTCGCCCAGATGGTGGCCTCCGTCGGTCCGTACAGGTTCAGCATCGTGCGGCCCTCACCGAACCGGTCCACGAGTTCCGGTCCGGTCGCCTCCCCGGCCACAGCCAGCACCTCCACCGAGGCCAGTGCGGCCGGGTCGAGCGTCGACAGCGCGGCGGGGGTGACGACGAGATGGCTGACCCGGGCCGCACGGAGCCGGTCGGCGAGTTCGGTGCCGCCCACGACGGTGGGCGGGACGACCACGAGGCGGGCGCCGACCGCGAATGCGGCGAGCTGCTCGAACACCGCGGCGTCGAAACTCGGCGACGCGATGTGCGCGATCCGGGCCTGCGGGGTCAGCGCCAGGGTCTCCTGCTGCGCCGCAACGAGGTTGCCCAGTCCGCGGTGGGTGACGGTGACCGCCTTGGGGGTGCCGGTCGAACCGGAGGTGTAGATCAGGTAGGCGGGATCGTCGACGTGCACGGCCGTGACCCGCGGCCGCTGCGGGACGAGCGCGAGGCGGGTGTCGGCGGCCGGGCCGTCGAGCACCAGCCACCCGAGCGAGGCGGGCAGGCGGTCGTGGTGCTCGGTCACGGTCACCCCCAGGACGGCCCCGGAATCGGCGAGCATGTACTCGATCCGTTCCTGCGGGTGCCGGGGATCGACGGGCACGAACGCCGCGCCCGTTCGAGCGACCGCCCACACCGCGAGCACCGACTCGAACGATCGGGTCAGTGCCAGCGCGACGAGAGTGCCGGGACCGGCACCCCGCGCGGCGAGGGCGTCGGCGAGCAGCGCCGCGCGGGCGTCGAGTTCGCGATAGGTGACCTGCCGGTCGTCGGTGACGACGGCGACGGTGTCGGGTCGCGCCGTCGCCGCGGCGTGCAGCAGTTCCGGCAGGGTCACCGGGGCGACGGACTCCGGGCCCGTGCCGGCCCGCAGTTCGTCGGCCTCCTGCGGGTCGAGCAGGTCGACGTCGCCGATCGTGGCGTGCGGGTTCTCGGCGACCGCCGTCAGCAGCCGGCCGAAGCGGGCGGCGAGGGTGTGGGCGGTGACGTCGTCGAACAGGTCGGTGGCGTAGCCGAGGGTCACCTCGATTCCGTCGGGTTCGCCGTTCGCGGTCGTGCGTTCGCGCAGGGTGAGGCTCAGGTCGAACGGTGAGGACTCGTGGGCGACGTCCTGCAGTTCGATGCGCAGGCCCGCGACCTCGAGCTCCGGCTGCTCGAAGTTCGCCAGCGCGAGGGAGACCTGGAACAGCGGGTGGTGCGCGGTGGAGCGAGCCGGGCGCACCGCCTCGACCACCTGGTCGAACGGCAGGTCGGCGTGGGCGAAGGCAGCCAGGTCGGCCTCGCGGACCTGCGCCACCAGGTCGGCGAACGTGACCTCGGGGCGCACCGGGGTGCGCAGGACCACCGTGTTGACGAACATGCCGACCAGGTCGTCGAGTTCGGCGGCGCCGCGACCGGCGACCGCGGTGCCCACCGCGATGTCGTCGCCGGCGCCGAGGCGCGAGAGCAGCGCGGCGAGCGCGGCGTGCACGGTCATGAACACGGTGGCGTGTTCGGTGGCAGCGACGGCCCGCAGCCGGGCGTGCACGTCGGCACCGACCGCGAGATCCACGTCGGCGCTCGCCATGGACTGCACGGGCGGGCGCGGCCGGTCGGTGGGCAGGGTGATCCGGTCCGGAAGCCCGGCGAGGGTGCTCACCCAGAAGTCGCGCTGTAGCGCGGCGGTCGACCGCGGATCGGTCTCGTCGCCGAGGATGTCGCGTTGCCACAGCGTGTAGTCGGCGTACTGCACCGGCAGCGGCGCCCAGCCGGGCGTCGCACCCGCGGTGCGCGCGGCGTACGCGGCGATCAGGTCCCGCGCCAGCGGCGCCACCGACACCCCGTCCGCGGCGATGTGGTGCAACACCAGCACCAGCACGTGCTCCTGCACCCCCAGCCGCAGCACCCGGGCCCGCACAGGCAACTCGACGGTCAGGTCGAAACCGGCACCGGCGAAGTCCGCCACCGCGGCATGCACGTCGGCCGGTGCCTCGGTGAAGTCGAGCACGTTCCCGGCGTCGACGGCCACCTGGTGCGGGCCGTCCGCATCGGCGGGGAAGACGGTGCGCAGGCTCTCGTGCCGGTCGGTCACGTCCCGCCACGCCGCGACGAGCGCCGCGGCGTCGATCGGCCCGGACAGGCGCAACGCGACGGGAATGTTGTACGCCGCGGAGGTCGGGTCGAGCTGGTTGAGCACCCACATGCGCTGCTGCGCCGGCCCGAGGGGCACCCGGGCCGGGCGGGGCCGGGCCGTGAGGGCGATCCTCGGGGCGGGACGCTCGAGCAGGCGCACGGCCAGCGCCGCGGCGGTGGGCGCCTCGAACAGGTCGCGCACCGCCAGGGCGGAGTTCAGGCGGGCGACGACGCGGGTGGCGTCGAGCGAGTTGCCGCCGAGGTCGAAGAACGAGTCGTCGATCCCCACCCGGTCCAGGTCCAGCACCTCGGCGAACGCGGCGACCACGGCCTCCTCCGCCGGGGTGCGCGGGGCCCGCCCGGCGCCGGCGGCGAAGACGGGCTCGGGCAGCGCCGCCCGGTCCAGCTTGCCCACCGGCGTCAGCGGCATTTCGTCGAGCACGACGACCGCCGCCGGCACGAGGTGGGCCGGCAGCAACTCGGACATCCGGGCCCGCAGCGCCTCGGCCGTCGGGTCGCATCCGGTCGCCGCGAGTACGTACGACACCAGCACCGGGGAGCCGGCCGGGCCGGGCCGGCCCACCGTCACCGCGCGGTCGACCTCTGGCAGCCCGGTCAGCGCCGCGTCGATCTCCCCCACCTCGATCCGCATTCCGCGGACCTTGACCTGGTGGTCACTGCGGCCGACGTACTCGAGCTCGAGGCGGCCCGCGGCGTGCACCCACCGCACCACGTCCCCGGTGCGGTACATCCGCGCTCCCTGCGGATGCGCCACGAACCGGGCTGCGGTCAGTCCCGGCCGCCCGTGGTAGCCGCGCGCCAGTCCGTCGCCGGCGAGGTACAACTCCCCCGCCACACCCACCGGGACCGGGCGCAGCCGGCCGTCGAGCACCAGGGGCGTCACGCCGCGCACGGCCGATCCGATCGTCACCGGCCGGCCCGCCGTCAGCGCCGTCGACGCGGTGGCCCAGATGGTGGCCTCCGTCGGCCCGTACAGGTTCAGCATCGTCCGTCCCCCGGCGAACCGCTCCACCAGGTCCGAACCGACCGCCTCGCCGGCCACCGCGAGCACCCGGATCGTGGTCGGCTCCGCCGAGTCCAGCGTCGCGAGCACCGAGGGGGTGAGGACCACGTGCGTCACCTGCTCGGCCTCGAGGAGAGCGGCCAGTTCGGTGCCACCGACGATGCCGGACGGGACCGACACCAGGCAGCCCCCGGCGCCGAAGGCGGCCAGCTGTTCGAAGACGGCCGCGTCGAAGCTCGGCGAGGCGAAGCCGAGGACCCGCGCGTCCGGCCCGACGTCGAGCGAGTCGGCTTGGGCGCGAACGATGTTCGCCAGCCCGCGGTGGGTGACGGTGACGGCCTTCGGGGTGCCGGTCGAGCCGGAGGTGTAGATGAGGTAGGCGGCGTGGTCGGGATGCAGCGGCCGGGTCCGGTCCGCATCGGTCCACGGTGCGGCCGAGTCGTCGGCGCATGCGGCCTGCAGCGCCGGGTCGTCGAGCTCGAGCCAGGTGAGCGCGCCGGGCAGCGCGGCCCGGTGCGCAGCCGTGGTCAGTCCGAAGGTGGCGCCGCTGTCGTGGAGCATGTGCGCGATGCGCTCGGCCGGGTACGCCGGGTCGACGGGCACGAAGGCGCCCCCGGCCTTGGCGACCGCCCACACGGCGAGCACCGACTCCGCGGAGCGAGGCAGTGCGAGTGCCACGCGCACGTCCGGACCCACCCCGGCGGCGACGAGCCGGTGCGCGAGCCGGCCGGCGGCATCGTCGAGTTCACGGTAGGTCCAGTCGGTGCCGCCGGCCCGCAGCGCCGGGCGCGCGGGGTGTGCGGCGGCGGCGGCCGCGAGCATCGTGGGCAGCAGCCACGGCCCGATACCCGCCGGGCCGGCCGTGGCGGCCAGTTCGGCGGACTCGGCCGCGTCCAGCAGTGCCACGTCCCCGACGGGGACGGCCGGGTCGGCGGTCACGGTGGCGAGGAAGCGCACGAACCGCGCGGCGAGGGTGCGGGCGGTGGCGTCGTCGAACAGGTCGGTCGCGTAGGTGAGGGTGGCGTCCAGCCCGGCGGGCCGGCCGTCGTCGCCGGTGTGCTCGCGCAGCTCGAGCCCGAGGTCGAACTGCGAGGAGACCCGGGCGATGTCCTCCGGGGCGATCTCGAGCCCGTCGAGGTCGAGGGTCGGCGCCGCGAAGTCGGCCAGCGCGAGGGAGACCTGGAACAGCGGGTGGTGCGCGGTGGAGCGAGCCGGGCGCACCGCCTCGACCACCTGGTCGAACGGCAGGTCGGCGTGGGCGAAGGCAGCCAGGTCGGCCTCGCGGACCTGCGCCACCAGGTCGGCGAACGTGACCTCGGGGCGTACCGGGGTGCGCAGGACCACCGTGTTGACGAACATGCCGACCAGGTCGTCGAGTTCGGCGGCGCCGCGACCGGCGACCGCGGTGCCCACCGCGATGTCGTCGCCGGCGCCGAGGCGCGAGAGCAGCGCGGCGAGCGCGGCGTGCACGGTCATGAACACGGTGGCGTTCGCGGTGCGGGCGAGACGTCGCAGCCCGGCGTGGAGGTCCGCGTCGAGGGTGAAGGCGATGTCGGCGCTCGCGCCGGACTGCACCGCGGGTCCGGGCCGGTCGGTGGGCAGGGTGATCCGGTCCGGGAGGCCGGCCAGCGTGCGGGTCCAGAAGTCCCGTTGCCGGGCGGTGGTCGAGTCGGGGTCGTCGGGCTCGCCGAGCGTCTCGCGTTGCCACAGCGTGTAGTCGGCGTACTGCACCGGCAGCGGCGCCCAGCCGGGCGCCGCACCCGCGGTGCGCGCGGCGTACGCGGCGATCAGGTCCCGCGCCAGCGGCGCCACCGACACCCCGTCCGCGGCGATGTGGTGCAGCACCAGCACCAGCACGTGCTCCTGCACCCCCAGGCGCAGCACCCGGGCCCGCACCGGCAGCTCGACGGTCAGGTCGAAACCGGCACCGGCGAAGTCCGCCACCGCGTCGCGGACCGCGTCCGCGGGCACTTCGACGACGTCGATGCCGGGGGGCACCGTGTCGACGATCACCTGGTGCGGGCCGTGTGCGTCGGCCGGGAAGACGGTGCGCAGACTCTCGTGCCGGCCGGTGAGGTCGCCGAAGGCGGCGGCGAGGGCGGTGAGGTCGAGCGGTCCGCGCAGGCGCAGCGCCACCGGGATGTTGTAGACGCCGGAGTCGGGGTCGAACTGGTTGAGCACCCACATCCGGTGCTGTGCCGGTCCGAGCGGCAGGCGGGCGGGACGCTCGCGGCGCCCGAGCGCGGCGGCGGCACCGGTGCGGCCCGCGGCGCGGGCGGCGAGCGCCGCCGGGGTGGGGGCCTCGAACAGGTCGCGTACCGCCAGGGCGGTGCCGGCGGTGGCGTTGACGCGGGCGATCACGCGGGTCGCGTCGAGGGAGTTGCCACCCAGGTCGAAGAACGAGTCGTCGGCACCGAGGTCGTCCAGCCCGAGGACCTCGGCGAACGCGGCGGCGGCAGCGGTCTCCACGGGTCCGCGCGGCGCGCGGGCCGGGCGGCGGCTGCGGCCGAAGTCCGGTGCCGGCAGCGCCGTCCGGTCGAGCTTGCCGACCGGGGTGAGCGGAACCTCGTCGAGGACGACGATCGCGGCGGGCACGAGATGGGCAGGGAGCTGGTCGGCGAGCCGGTCCCGCAGCCGGTCCGGGTCGAGGGTGCGCCCCGGCGCGGGTCGCACGTAGGAAACGAGGACGGTCGAGCCGGTGGGTCCGGGGCGTCCGAGCGTGGTCGCGAAGTCGACGTCACCGTCGGCGGTGAGGGCGTTGTCGATCTCGCCGAGCTCGACGCGGATGCCGCGCACCTTGATCTGGAAGTCGGTGCGGCCCAGATATTCCAGGACGAGTCGGCCGTCGTCGTCGCGGGTCCAGCGCACGAGGTCACCGGTGCGGTACATCCGTGCGCCGGGCCGGCGAGGATGCGCGACGAACCGGCTCGCGGTCAGGGGTGCCCGCCCGTGGTAGCCGCGGGCCAGACCGGGGCCGGACAGGTACAGTTCGCCGACCGTGCCGAGGGGCGCCGGCCGGAGCCAGCCGTCGAGTACGAGGGTTTCGGTGCCGGGGATGCCGGTGCCGAGCGTGACGGGCGCGTCGGCGGTGAGGTCGGCGACGGTGGCCCAGATGGTGGCCTCGGTCGGCCCGTAGAAGTTGAGCATCGTCCGGCCGGGCGCCCACCGGCGCACCAGGTCGGTGGGGACGGCTTCGCCGGCGACGCCCACCGTCTGCACGGTGGTGGCCGCCGCCGGGTCGAGGGTGGCCAGCACCGCTGGGGTGAGGACGAGGTGGGTGACGGCGGCGGCGGTGAGCCGGGCGGTCAGTTCGTCGCCGCCGACGACGGTCGGCGGCACGACGACGAGCCCGGCGCCGACGGCGAACGCGGCGAGCTGTTCGAAGACGGAGGCGTCGAAGCTCGGTGACGCGACGTGCGCGACGCGGGCCGAGGGGGTCAGTCCGAGCACGGCGATCTGGGCGTCGATCAGGTTGCCCAGGCCGCGGTGGGTGACGGTGACGGCCTTCGGGGTGCCGGTGGAACCGGAGGTGTAGATGAGGTAGGCCGGGTCGTCGAGCCGGGCCGGCGACGACGCTGCGGACCCGGTCGCGGCGAGGCGGGCGGGGGTGGCGGGGTCGTCGAGAACCAGCCAGGTCGCCGCGGAACCGGTCAGCCGGTCGCCGTGAGCGGAGACCGTGACGCCCAGCTGTGCGCCGGAGTCGGTGAGCATGTGCTCGATCCGGTCCTGCGGATGGCGCGGATCGACGGGAACGAAGGCGGCACCGGTCTTCGCGACCGCCCACACGGCGAGGAGCGACTCGAACGAGCGGGTGAGCGCCAGCGCGACGGCCGTGCCGGGTCCGGCGCCGTGCGCCGCGAGCAGCCCCGCCAGTGCGTCGGCCCGGTCGTTCAGGTCGCGGTAGGTGATCTCGTCGGCGTCGGTGACGACGGCGACCGCGTCCGGGTGACGGGTTGCGGTACCGGTGAGGATCCCGGCGAGGGTGACGGCCCGGTCCCGGCCGGGGGTGAACGGGGCTGCGGCACCGGGAGCGCCGAGCGCGGCGATGCGGCGGTCCGGGGTCCGGGCGAGCGCCCCGAGCAGCTGCGCGCATCGCTCGACGAGGTGGCGGGCGGCGACGTCGCCGACCGAGGCGGGGCGGTAGCGCAGGCTCAGCTGCGGCCGGTCGCCCGGCTCCACGATCAGGCTCGCGGGGTACGGGGTGGCTTCGGCGCCGGTGACGCCGAGGACCCGCATGCCGGCGTTGCCGGCCATTGCGGACAGCGCGGCGCGGTCGAGCGGGTAGGACTCGACGACGGCGAGGGTGTCGAACAGTTCGGTGGCGCCGGCCGCCCGGTGGATCTCGGGGAGGCCGAGATGCTGGTGCTCGAGGAGCGCCGCCTGTTCGGCCTGGATGCGGCGCAGCAGTTCGGTGCCGGTGTCGGTGGGCTGCAGGCGCACTCGCACCGGCACGGTGTTGACGAACAGACCCAGCACCGCGTCCACGCCCGGCAGCTCGGGCGGGCGGCCGGAGACGGTGGAGCCGAACACCACGTCGGTGCGGCCGGTGGCCTCGGCCAGGGTCAGCCCCCACGCCGCCTGCACGACCGTGGCGAGGGTGACGTCGTGGGCGCGGGTGACGGCGGCGAGTCTGGCGGCGGTCTCGGCACTCAGTTCGACGGTGTGGGCGGCGCCGCCGGCGTCGGCCGCGTCGGCGTGCGGGGCGAGGAGGGTGGGGGCGTCGATGCCGTCCAGGGCGCGGGCCCACGCGGACCGTGCGGCGCCGGCGTCCCGGCCGGCCAGCCAGGCCAGGTGGTCGCGGAACGACGGCGCCGGGCCGGGCACCGCCGCGCCCGCGGCGTAGGCGGTGAGCAGTTCGGCGACGAGCAGCGGGGTGGACCAGCCGTCGAGGACGAGGTGGTGGTTGGTCAGCAGCAGCCGGTACCGGTCGTCGGCGGTGCGGATCAGATGGATGCGCAGCAGCGGTGCGGCGACGAGGTCGAACCGGTCGGCGCGGTCCGCCTCGAGGATGCGCGCCAGTTCGCCGTCGGTGTCGGCGCGGCCGCGCAGATCGGTTTCCCGCCAGGGCAGCACGGCGGTGTGCCGCACGAGCTGGACCGGTCCGGCGGCGGTCTCACGGAAGGCGGCGCGCAGACTGTCGTGCCGGTCGACCACGGACTGGGCAGCGGCGCGCAGCCGGGCGGCGTCGACGGTGCCGGCGAGGTCGAGCACGGTCTGCACGGTGTAGTCGTCGGGGGCGTCCGCGGCGGCGTAGCCGGTGTGGAACAGCAGCCCGGCCTGCAGGGGCGACAGTGGCCACACGTCGGCCAGGCCTCCCCTCTCGTGCTCCCATTCGTCGATCCGGTCCTGGTCGACGGCGACGAGCGGGAAGTCGGAGGGACTGTGCCCGCCGGCGGCCGGGTCGGCGACGTGCCAGGCGAGCGCGGCGAGTGCGGCCACCCACAGCTGTGCGAACTCGTCGACGGCGTCCTCGTCGAGCAGGCCGCTCGCGTAGGTGAAGGTGCCGACGAGACCGTCGCCGTCGACGGCGGCGTCGATGTCGAGCACCGCGGGCAGCGGCATGCGTGGTTCGCGGGTCGCGGCGGTGCCGAGCGGCAGCCACGGCCCGTCGACCGTGGTGTCGATGCGGCCGAGGAAGTTGAACGCGATCTGCGGTGCCGGATGCGCGGGCAGGAGCCCGGCGACGTACCGGAGCAGGCCGTAGCCGATGCCGTGGTCGGGGACGGTGGCGAGCCGTTCCTTGACCGATCGGATCGCCGCGCCCGCCGCGGCACCACCGCCGAAGGCGTCGTCGACGTCGATCCCGGTCAGGTCCACGTCCAGCGGGTGCACGGTGGTGAACCATCCGACGGTGCGGGACAGGTCGGCACCGGGCACCGCCGCCTCCTCCCGCCCGTGGCCCTCGACGCCGACGAGCGTCGCGGGGACGGTGCGGCCACGGTTGCGGCGCCACCGGTCGGCGGCCAGGCCGAGCGCGGCGAGCAGCGCCTCGACGGGGCCGCAGTGGAAACGCTGGGGGACCGCGGTCAGGACGGCGTCGGTGACCTCGGCGGGCACGCGCACGCGCAGCTGCGCGGAGGTGGCGACGGTGTCGCGCGCCGGGTCGAAGGGCCGCTCCCCCAGCGCCGGATCGGGCGTGGCGAGAATCCGCTCCCACAGCGGCACTTCGTCGCTGCGATCCGCCTCGGTCAGGCCGTGCGCCCACCGGCGCAGCGACGTGCCGACCGGGGCGAGGGCGGACGCGGCACCGCCGCTGGTGTAGGCGGCGGCGAGGTCGGGCAGCAGGATGCGCCAGGACACCGCGTCCACGGCGAGGTGGTGGACGACGGCCACGAGCAGGTCGTCGCGGCCGTCGGGCGAGGCCAGCCACGCGAACTGGGCGACGATTCCGGCGGCCGGGTCGAGCCGGTCCGCCGCGGCCTCCAGCGCGGCCTCGGCGGCGCGGCGTGGCGCGTCGACGGGGGTGCGGTGCAGCACCGCCTCGGCGGCGACCGCGCCGGCCGGGAGCACCTCGAGCGTGCGGGCCGCGGTCAGCCGCATCCGCAGCGCGTCGTGCCGATCGAGCAGCGCCTGCGCGGCCCCGGCCAGGTGCGCGGCGTCGGGCTGCTCAGGCAGCCGGATCAGCACGGCCTGCCCGTACCGGTCGACGGGCCCGCCGCCGGCCAGCAGTTCGGCGACGATCGGGGTGGTCTCGACCGGGCCGGTGCCGCCCCCGGGGAGTTCGGCGAGGGCCGTCGCGGCGCCGGTGTCCGCCACCGCGACGGCGGCCAGGGCGGCGACGGTGCGACGTTCGAAGACGTCGCGGGCGGTGAAGCGCAGTCCGGCGGCGCGGGCGCGGGAGACCAGGGTGATCGCGACGATGCTGTCGCCGCCGAGGGCGAAGAAGCTGTCGTCGGCGGAAACCCGCTCCACCCCGAGCACCTGGGCGAACAGCGCGCCGATCAGTTCCTCGCGTGCGCCCTCGGGGGCGCGGCCGCCGGCGGTCGCGGTGGCGCCGAAGTCGGGGGCGGGCAACGCGGCCCGGTCGATCTTGCCGACGGGGGTGAGCGGCAGCTCGGGCAGCACGGTGACCACCGCGGGCACGAGGTAGGCGGGCAGGGTGTCGGCGAGTGCGGCGCGCAGGGCGCCACCGTCGACGGGGGTGCCGGGACGTCCGACGACGTAGGCAGCGAGGACGGTTGCGCCGGCGGGCGTGGAGGTGCCGACGGTGACGGCCCGGGCCACGGTCTCGTGCCGCAGCAGCGCGGCATCGACCTCGCCGAGTTCGACGCGGAATCCACGGATCTTGACCTGGTGGTCGGTGCGGCCGGCGAACTCGAGCACGGCGGCTGTGCCGCCGGTGTGTCCTTCGGGTTCCCCTGGCAGCCCGAGGGACACACCGCGCCAGCGGACCAGGTCGCCGGTGCGGTACATGCGTTCGCCGGGCGCGGACGGGTCGGCCACGAAGCGGGCCGCGGTCAGGTCGGGGCGGCCGAGGTAGCCGCGCGCGACACCCGGCCCGGCCAGGTACAGCTCGCCGGTCACCCCCACCGGCACGGGCTGCAGCCACCGGTCGAGGACCAGGGCACGCATGCCACGGATCGGTGCTCCGACGTCGACGCCGGCGCCGCGACGGTGCGGGGCGGCGAACGTGGCGGTGACCGTGGCCTCGGTGGGGCCGTAGGCGTTGAGGAACTTCCGCCCCCGGGACCAGCGGTCGGCCAGGTCGGGCGGGCAGGCGTCACCACCGACCACGACCGTGCCGATCTCGGGGTGGGCGTCGGGGTCGAGGGTCGCGAGCACGGCCGGGGTCGCGTCGAGGTGGGTGACTCGTCCGGCGTGCAGCACCTCGGCGAGCTCGGTACCGCCGTAGGCCTGCGGCGGTACCACCACCAGGGTGGCGCCGGCCGTGAAGGTCGACAGCAGCTCCTCGATCGAGGAGTCGAAGGCCGGTGAGTACAGGTGGGTGGCGCGCGAGCCGGGGGTGAGGGCGAGCCGCGTGCGGGTGTCGTCGGCGAGGTTCGCCAGGCCGGCGTGGGTGACGACGACGCCCTTGGGGGTGCCGGTGGACCCGGAGGTGTAGACGATGTAGGCGGCGTGCTCGGGTCGGATCCTCCGGTCGGTGACCGGCGCGGCGTCCTTGGCCGCGATCGCCGCGACGGTCCCGGGGTCGTCCAGCACGATCCAGTCGGTGTCGTCGGGCAGGCCGTCGCGGTGCGCGGCGACGGTCAGGCCGATGCGGGCGCCGCTGTCGCGCAGGACGTGTTCGAGCCGGGCGCGAGGGTGGCCGGGGTCGACGGGCACGAACGCGGCCCCGGTCTTGGCAACCGCCCACACGGACTGCACCGAGTCGAGCGAGCGCGCCAGCGCCAGCGCCACGGTGGTCTCCGGGCCGGCGCCGCGGGTCAGCAGCAGCCGGGCGAGCCGGTCGGTGGCGCTGTCCAGTTCGGAGTAGGTCACGGTGCGGGGACCGTCGATCACGGCGACGGCACCGGGGTCGAGGGCCGCCCCCGCGGTGAGCAGGTCGGCGAGGGTGCGGGCGGGCACCGGGTCGGCGCCACGGGCCGGGACGAGAGCCGCGCGCTCGTCCTCGTCGAGCAGGTCCAGGTCGGTGAGCCGCCGGTCCGGGGCGGCGGTGGCGAACCGGTGCAGGAACGCGAGGAACCGACGGTGGTGCGCGGCGAGCTCGTCCCGGGTGTACAGGTTCGGGTTGGCCTGGAAGTCGAGGTGCGTGCTGTGCCCGCCCGGGTAGAGGTTGACGAAGAGGTCCTCGATGAGCCCGGAGGTGAGCACGTGCACCCGGCCGGTGAGCGCGCCGAGCCGGACCTGGTGGTCGAACAGCATGAGGTTGACCGACGGGCCGAACCCGGCGGCGTGGTCGCCGGTGAGACCGAGGTCGCGGGCGATGTCCTCCTGCCGGTACCGCTGGCGGCGCAGCGCCCCGGTCAGCTCGAGTTCCGCTGCGGCGATGACGGAGGCGACGGTGGCGGCGTCGGTCCGCAACCGCAGCGGCACGACGTTGGCGAGCATGCCGCCGGAGCGGCGCAGCACGGCGGTGGTGCGGGCCGAGACGGGCAGGCTGAGCATCACCTCGTCGTGGCCGGTCATCCGGGCGAGGTAGGTGCCGAACGCGGCGACCACGAGCGGGGCGAGGCTCGACCCGCGCCGGGTCGCGGCATCGCGCAGGGCCTGCTCGGTGTCGGGGGGAAGTTCCGCGCCGACCAGCAGCGGATGCGCGTCGGCGGGGGCGGCCCGGCCGGCCAGCGACACGGGATCACCCAGGCCGGCCAGGTGTTCGGTCCAGTACGCGCGGTCGGTCTCGAACCGCGGGGAACGGCGGTAGGCCTCGTCCTCGGCGACGATGTCGGGCAGCGCCGCGGTGCGCGGGGCGTGCACCTCGGTTCCGGTGACGGTGGCGGTGTAGCGCTCGGCGGTGCGCGCGACGAGGGTCATCGCTCCGACGCCGTCGAGGGCGATGTGGTGGATCCGGGCGTACCAGAACCAGCGGTTGTCGGCGACGCGCAGCACGGCGGTGACGGCGAGCCGGTCGCTGCACATGTCGACCGGCGCGGTGTAGTCGCGCTCCATCCAGTCGCGGGCCGCGGCGACGGGATCGGCTTCGCCGCGCAGGTCGACCACCGTCAGGCGCTCCCCGGTGTGCACGACGGTCTGGAACGGGTGACCGTCCTCCTCGAGGATGCGCAGGAAGCCGGTGCCGAACTCGCGTCCGACCGCACGAGCGGACGTCTCGAGGGCATCGAGGTCGAGGTCCCCGGTGATGTCGACGTACTGGGCGATGTTGACGGGCGTGTCGCCGGCCAGGTGCTGGGCGAACCAGATACCGCGCTGGGCTGCCGAGAGCGGGAACGCGCCGGCGGGCTGCTGGGCACCGAAATGTGCGTGGGCGACCGGGCTTTCGTGCAACACGGGGGTACTCCTGACGACCGGTGGACTGTGCTGCTTCCACGGTCGTCCGAACCCCGCCGTGCAGATACCGACCCCAGCGGTGGGGGTGGCACCCGCAGGGGTGGTCGGGCATCACCCTCGGGTGCGAGAACTTCTCAGCCGGTCCAGCCTGCGGTCGGGTCTCGCCGCCACAACAGGTCGTGGATGGCTTCGACGGCGTCCCCGGCGGAGGTGACGGCGAGCACCCCGGCGGCGGGCAGCGGCCACCCCCCGATCGAGATCACCGGGACCCCGGTCCGGACGGCGAGCGCGATCTCGCTGAGCGTGCCCCAACTGCCGCCCACCGCGACCAGCGCCTCGCAGGTGCGGACCAGCAGGGCGTTGCGCATCTCGCCGAGCCCGGTCGGGATCGACACGGTCAGGTACGGGTTGGCTTCCGCGCGGTCGTCGCCGGGCAGCAGGCCGAGGGTGGTGCCGCCGGCCTCGGCGGCCCCGCGCGAGGCCGCGGCCATCACCCCGCCCAGTCCCCCGGTCACGACGACGGCGCGCCGCGCCGCGAGCAGCCCGCCGACCTGACGGGCGATCCGGCGTTGTTCGGCCGTGGCTTCCGCGGGCCCGACCACGCCGACATACCGCTGCGCATCCATGCCGAGATTGTCCACCACCCAGGGTGCAGAAGTGGCCCCCTGAGGTGAAATCCCCCACCACCGGGGCTGCTCGCGCCGGCACCGGCGTCCCGCGGATCCTTGTCCGCATGTCCACCCTCCGCACCGAGCGTCTCGTGCGCCGCCACACGGTGATCGCCGACGACGGCGTGCCGCTCGCGGTCCACGAGCTCGGCGCGGCCGGTGCGTCGCTCACCGCCGTGTTCGTCCACGGACACTGCGGCCGCACGGAAACCTGGACCCCGCTTCGGGATTCGTTGATCCGGCGGTACGGGGCCACGCTGCGGATGGTGTTCTTCGACCACCGTGGGCACGGCGCGTCCGGCACCGCCGGGCCGGAGACGTACACCGTCGAGCAGCTCGGGCGTGATCTCGCGGCGGTGCTGCGCGCGGTCTCTGCCGGCCCGGTGGTGCTGGTCGGCCACTCGATGGGCGGCATGACGATCCTGTCCTACGCCCGTCAGCATCCGCACGAGATCGGCACCCGCGTCGCCGGGGTCTGCCTGATCGGCACCGCCGCCGGTGATCTCGGGCGGTCGGGGCTCGGACGCTACCTCGACAGTCCCGCGGTCGCGTTGTTCCACCGGGCGGTGCGGCACGCGCCCGGCGCCGTGCAGCGCGCGCTGCACCTGGGCGGACGGGCGGTGCGGCCGCTGCGGCGGACGTCGCAGCGCCGCGCCTCCGGCTCCCGGTGGGCGGCTCTGCTGGCGGTGCTCGCGAACGACACACCGGTGGTGACGATGGCGGCGTTCCTGCGATCGTTCGCGGTGCTCGACGAGTCCGCCGCGTTGGCGGTGCTCGCCGCGGTCCCCGCGGTCGTGCTGTGCGGCTCGGCAGACGAGTGGACCCCGTTCGAGCTGTCGGCGGGTCTGGCGGAGCGGCTGCCGCGCGCCGAGCTGGTGCGGGTCGACGGCGCGGGGCATTCGGTGATCACCGACCGGCCCGCGGAGGTCGCGAGGGCACTCGGTGGGTTGCTGCAGCGGGTCGGGTGAGCCGACGCTCAGAGGTCGCGTTCGGTGATGACGCCGCTGTGCAGTGCGAGCTCGGCGAGCCGGACCCGCTTCTGGTTCTGGGGCAGGTCCTCGACGCCGAACTTCGCGAACAGCGCCCGCAGGTGTGTCTTCACCGCGTCGACGCTCAAGAACAGTTCGGAGGCGATGTCCTGGTTGGATGCCGGGGTGGCGAAGGCGGCGCCGTGCTTGTACGGCCGGCACAGCGCGACCAGGATGCCGCGTTGTGTCTGCGTGAGCGATCGCACCGTCGGCAGCTCCGACGCGACACGGGTCGCCTCGTCCGGCCCCGCGCCGATCTCCTGGAAGGTCAGGCGGATCGAGCCGATCCGGATGCTGTCGCCCTCCCGCAGGCGCCGGCGGCCCGCGATGCGTTCCCCGTTGAGGAACGTGCCGTTGCGGGAGAGCCCGTCGTCGAGGATGGTCCAATGGGTGCCGATCCACTCCACGACGGCGTGCAGGCGGGAGACCTCGTTGTCGCCGGTGAAGGCCACATCCGACGTCGGGGCACGGCCGATGGTGACGCGCGGCGAGCCCGGCGACAGCTCGAATCGATGCTGCCGCCCCTGCTTGTCGACGTATGTCAGACGCGATTCGGTGACGACGCTCATCACAACCTCCGGGGGCGGACTCAATCCTGCCCGCAGGTCGCAATGTCGGCAAGAGGGTCGCGCCCCAACCGCAGCAGCGTCGCGGCCAGCGCCGCGCCGTCCCGGCCCAGGACCGCGGTGAAACGTGTGAGCACCGCCATCTCGCGACGCCCGTGCACCGACACCGTTCCGTGTCCGGCGCGGCGCAGTCGGCCGGCGTGGTGAGCAAGCCCGGTCCGGTACCGGATCGCGGCGACGATCTCGGCATCGACCCGGTCGATCTCGTCGAACACGCGATCCGGGTCGGTGTGGCTCGTGGTGAACCTCTCCGAGGTTGCGGTCACGGGGCCTCCATGGCGTTGTGGGTCGGTGGTCTCATCGTGACCGGGGATCACCGTGCGCCCCAAGGAACCCTGGGGTGGGGATCGCCCCACCCTCAGCCGAGGAGAAGCGTCACGGCCACGAAGTAGATGACGATCGAGAGCAGGTCCTGGATCACCGTGGCGAGCGGGCCGGACCCGAACGCCGGGTCCTTGCCCAGCCGTTGCAGCGCCCACGGCAGCACCATCGCCACAGTCGTCGCGATGGTGCTCGCGGCCAGCACGGCCGACGCGACGGCGACCGCGAGATCCCGGTTCCCTGTCATGAGCAGCACGGCCGGCAGCATGGTCGCCCCGAGCAGCGCCCCCACCGACAGTCCGGTCAGCACCTCGCGGCGCACGATCCGGCGGATCCCCACCCCCACCGAGAACCCGCGGATGACCAGTGCCTCGGTCTGCGTCCCCACCGCGTCCGCCAGATACACGATTCCCGGCACGAAGTACGCGACGGCGAGGTCGGCGTCGAGTTCGGCCTCGAACACCTGCATCAGACGGGCCGAGACCATGGCCCCGATCAGACCGACGACGAGCCACGGCAGCCGGTGCCAGAGCCGACGACGGATTCCCTCGACGCTCGAGGCGCGCGCCGCGTCCACCGAGTGCACGAAGCCGCCGAGCCGGGCCATGTCCTGATCGTGCTCGTGCAGCAGCACGGCGAGCAGTTGCTGCGGCGCGATGAGGCCGCGGAACCGGCCGTGGCCGTCCACGACGGCCAGGCCCGGTTCGCCGTGCTGCACCGCCTTCCATGCGGCGCGTTCCTGCGCGGTATCCGGATGCACCACCGGCGGATCCGGATCCATCAGGTCGTTCATCCGGGCGGCGCCGGGGGCCGCCAGCAGCCGTTCGATCGTGACGAGACCGGCGAGCGTCTCACCGATGAGCACGGCGACGACGGCGGCGCTGTCGAAGCTGTGTTCTCGCATCCGGTCGAGCACGTCGGCGGCGGTGTCGTGCGGCCGGGCCACCGGGACGGCCGCGAAGCTGTGACGCAGCGCGGTGCCGGGGCTGCCCTGCCCCCGCGAAGGTGTGGCGGCAGAATCGACCATGGTTCACCGTTCCTCCGACCGCGCGCGTCCCGGGTGTCGATCGTGCCACGACCGTCCGGTTCCCGGCGACGGCGATAATGTGCCGGTGACTCGACGCGCGCGCTACCCCCGGCCCGGATCGTCCGCCCCGTGTCCGTGCGGTCGGGGTCTTCCGTTCGGCGAATGCTGCGGACCGTTCCTCGCGGGCGGGGACGCGCCGACGCCCGAGCAGCTGATGCGGTCGCGGTACACCGCCTTCGTGGTCGGTGACGACGGCTACCTGCGTCGCACGTGGCACCCCGGCACCCGCCCGGCGCGACTGGATCTCGATCCGGCGCAGCGGTGGACCGGGCTCGAGGTGCTGCACACGAGCGGCGGGTTCCTGCACTCGGAGGGGACGGTCGAGTTCCGTGCCCACTACTGCTTCGGCGGTCACGAGGACGTGCTGCACGAGCACAGTCGGTTCGTCCGCGAGGGCGGCCGCTGGTACTACGTCGAGGCGCTCGGACGACCCTGACGAGTCCGACCGGGCGCCGACCGGTCGGTGTCTCAGGCGTTCGGTGTCTCAGTCGTTCGGTGTCTCAGTCGAACAGGGCGAACGCGCGTGCCACGAAGAACGCGGCCACGCCGAGCACGATCAGCGCGATGAGCACGATCGCGAAGACGGGCATCACCCGGCTCGGGTTGGGTTGGGGATGCGACAGGCCGGAGGTCTGTCCGGCGTCGGGTGGGGTGTCTCCGGGCTGCACGCCCCCGCCGGCCTCGAGGCCGGGCGCATCTTCGGGTCGGGGTCCGGGGTCCTGGGTGCTCAAGTGCGCTCCTGGTGTCTGCAGTACGGAAACAGAGCCGAGCGCGGCGTCTCGGCTCCGACGGGATACCCGGATTCCGGCGGCGCAATCCACGGGCCGTCAGCGGAACGGCCCCGGCAGATGACGCGAGAACCACACCGCCTCGCCGAACGGTTCCGCCGCCGCGTCGAAGTGCCGGCTCACGTCGGTGAGGGCATCGATCAGTCCGCTCACTGCGATCTCGTCGGCGAGGGGCAGGGAAGCCCGATCGAGGGCGTGGGCGGCCTCGACGATCGCCGCGATCTCCAGCACGAGATCGAACATCCTCTCGCGTGCCGCGCCGACCCGGGACGCAAAGCTGGCGTGGCTCATGGAACCCCTTCTCGGCAGAGTCATCTCCGGCGCACCGTCACCGACCCGGCGAGCCGGCGACGATCGCCGTCCGCACCCCGAGCGCGGACGGTGGAACCTGTCGGCCCCGGGTATCCGCCGCGCGGCGGTCCGAAACACGCCCTCCGGCGCCGTGACGGGTGGTGTCGACGTCTTTGTGTCGGCACCGGGCACATCGCACCGGCTGAGGTCGGCGTGGCTGCGCGGCGCGGGGTCGGTGCGTCACGGAACGTAAGAGTCCGGTTCGGATAATTTCTCTCTTCCGTCTCGCATGAATTCGTGCCCGGGCATCCTGCTCGCTCCTGCTCGACGCCCTGATGCTGTGCGCGAGCTCCGGCCGCCCCCTGCACGGTTCGGGTCGCCGGGCGGTGGCCCCGCCCCGCCGACCCGCGGATCGGCCCTACCCCGCCGCGGCGAAGTGCTTCTCGAGGTGCTCGGCGACCGCCTCGGGCTGTTCGAGTGCCACGGAGTGCCCCGCGGCGTCGACGGTGACGTGCCGGCCACCCGCGGCGTCGGCGATGTTCACCGACGAGATCGGCGGCGGGTACGCGTGGTCCTCGCTCCCGGCGACGGCCAGGACCGGCACGCGGCACCCGGCCAGCTCCTCGACGATCCGCCCGCGATGGATGACGCCGTGGGCGGCGTCGCCGATGCGGGGTTCGAGCCGGGCGATCGCGGCGCGCCAGGTGCTCGTCATCGAACTCTCCTGCGCGAGGCTCGAATCGCCGAACATGATGTACATGACCGTGTCGACGACGTCGGCCGTGCCGTGCTCGGTGAGATGGTCGACCAGCGGAGCGAACTCGGCGAGCTTGTATTCCTCCTCCGCCGACGAACCGAGTGCGGCAGCCGTGCGGAGCAGTTCGGGGCGGCGCGCGGCGAGCCGCAGCGCGACGAACCCGCCGAGCGAATTGCCGACGACGTGACACGGGGCCAGATCGAGATGCTCGATCAGGGCCGCGGCGTCCTCGGCGAGGACGTCGACCGCGAGTTCCTCCCGCGGTGCCGGGGCGCTCTCGCCCTGCCCGCGATGGTCGTAGGCGACGACCCGGTACCCGTCGGCGGTGAACTTCTCCGCGAGCGCGTCGAACATCGTGTGATCGAAGAAGAGCGAATGGCTGAACACGATCGGCACCCCCTCGCGTGGACCGGCGTCGACGTAGGCGAGTTCCGTCCCGTTGACCTTTGCTCGCTGCATGAGAAACCTCCTGGATCGGAGCCACCGCGCTCCGGCTGTGGCGTTCGTCACTACACTGCCGACGAGCGTAGGGAGCGGGCTGGACGCGGCACTCGCCGATCCGCGCAGAGCACTGTCCGGCGCGCGCACGACCCGACGAGGAGGTCACGGTGGCAGCGGAGTACGAGGTGCAGTTCACGACGACGGGCCGGGTGCCGGCGCGCGACCGCGCCGAGTTCTGGACCGACCACGTGCGGTTCAACCACGGCACCCTGGACTATTCGTTCCCCCACCCGGACGAGCGTTCGCCGGCCGGCTTCGCCGGAGCCACACACGTGCAGCGCTGCGGCGGTCACCAGCTCGTCGAGTTCTGGTCCGATCGCATCACCTACGCGCGGACCGCCCGGCACGTCCGCGGGGACGACGACCGGAGCATGCGCCTGTTCGTGCCGAAATCCGGCGCGCTCACCGTCACCCACGACGGGCACGCACTGCCGGTGCCCGTCGGGCACGCGGCCCTGGTGTCGATGGCCCGCCCGTTCGAGCTGGTCCATCGCGCCCGGGCCCGCGCGTGGGTGCTCACCGTCCCCGAGGGCTGCCTGCCCGACCGGGCGGTCGCCGACGGGCCGAGTGTGCTCGACCTGCGCCGCGGCGTCGGGGCGGTGGCGGGGACCATGACACGGGCGCTGGCCCGCGAACGCACGTCGTTGTCCGGTCCCGCCTTCGTCGCGATCAGTGCCCGGGTGATCGAGCTCGTGTCCCTCGCCCTGACCGACACCCACGGTCACATCCGGCCCGGTGGCCTGCAAGCGGTCGCCGCGGCGGCCCATGCCTACGTCGACGAACGTTCGGACGACCCGGACCTGACCCCGGCGTCGATGGCACGCGACCTGGGCTGGTCGCTGCGCCAACTGCAGCTCGCGTTGCGAGCGGCCGGCACCACCCCTGCCGAGCTGCTCCGCAACCGCCGACTGGACCGCGCCCGCAGCCGACTCGAGGACCCGCGCTGGAACGCGGTGTCCGTGGGGGGAATTGCCTTCGCGTCCGGATTCGGTTCGCTCGGTGCGTTCGGCACGGCCTTCCGAGCCCGTTTCGGGACCACCCCGAAGGCGGTGCGGGCCGCCGGTCCCGCGGCCGCGCTCAACGCAGCAGCGTCGCCCGCAGTGTCGCCGTGAGCCACGCCCGGTATTCGTCCACGTCCCAGCCGCAGTCGCGGCGCAGCAGCGCATGCACCTGCGGAGAACCCAGCGTGTAGAACACGTGCGCCGCGTGCTCGACACTCACGTCGTCGCGCAGCAATCCGTGCCGGCGCAGCCCCTCCGCGATGGTGCGCGCGTTGTCCGCGGTCGCGCGCGCGTCCTCGTCGGCGAACCGGCGCATGTCCGGGTCCGCGCCCGAGGACTCGACCGAGGTCATCAGCAGCCCGCCGGCCCGCTCGAGCAGGTCGGCGCCGTAGCGGACGACCTGCTCGACGATGCGTTCGGCGTCCGAGCCCGCGGTTCCGGAGGCTCCGCGTCCCGGGCGTGGCTCCCGGCCCGACCCGGGCTCGTCGTCGGCCGCGGACCCACCCGTGACCGCGGCGTCGAGCGCCTCCCGGAACAGTTCGGACTTGCCGCCGGGGAACGCCGTGAAGACCGTGCGCACCGCCACCCCGGCCGTCTCCGCGATCTGCCTGACCGTGGTGCTGACGTATCCGCGGTCGACGAAGAGCCGGGCGGCGGCGTCGACGATCGTCGCGCGCGTCCGGCGCGCAGCCTCCTCACGCAGCGGCGAACTGTAGGCCCTCTTGGCATGCTGGGACATCGATCTCAGCTTATCAGCATCGGTTGCATCGGAACTGCAGCCGATTCTGGAGGTCTGCAGCGGCAGCGGCGACCGGGCATGCTGTTCGGGTGCACACCTTCGAGGTCTGGGCTCCGACCCCGCAATCCGTCCGGCTCCATGTCGACGGCACCGTCCACCCCATGCGCCGGGACGACCGCGGGTGGTGGCGCGCCGAGGTCGACGCCTCCCCCGGCGCTCGGTACGGCTTTCTCCTCGACGAGGACGAGACCGTGTTGCCGGACCCGCGCTCTCCGCGGCAACCGGACGGGGTGCACGGATTGTCCCAGCTGCACTCGGTCGACGAGCACGCCTGGACCGACACGTCGTGGACGGGCCGGCAACTCGCCGGCGGGGTGGTGTACGAGCTGCACGTGGGGACCTTCACCGACGAAGGCACCTTCGATGCCGCCGTCGCCCGGCTCGACGACCTCGTCGAGCTCGGCATCGACCTGGTCGAACTGATGCCGGTCAACGCCTTCAACGGCACCCGCGGGTGGGGCTACGACGGTGTGCTCTGGTACGCGGTGCACGAGCCCTACGGCGGCCCGGACGGCCTGCAACGCTTCGTCGACGCCGCCCACGCCCGCGGCCTCGGGGTGATCCTGGACGTGGTGTACAACCATCTCGGACCGTCCGGAAACTACCTGGACCGCTACGGGCCGTACCTGTCCGGTGGGCAGGGCACGTGGGGCGCCTCGGTCAACCTCGACGGCCCGGACTCCGGCGAGGTGCGCCGCTACATCCTCGACAACGCCCTGCGCTGGATGCGGGAGTTCCACATCGACGGACTGCGCCTGGACGCGGTGCACGCTCTCGTCGACCACACCGCCGTGCACCTGCTCGAGGAGCTGGCCGTCGCGACGTACCGGATGTCGGCGCATCTGGGCCGTCCGCTCAGCCTGATCGCGGAGAGCGATCTGAACGATCCGAAGATGATCTCGCCCCGCGCCGCCGGCGGTTACGGCCTGCAGGCGCAGTGGGACGACGACATCCACCACGCCGTGCACGCCGCCGTCTCCGGTGAACGACAGGGCTACTACGGCGATTTCGGTTCGCTCGACTGCCTCGCCCGCACCCTGCGGCACGGGTTCTTCCACGCCGGCACCTATTCGAGCTTCCGCGGGCGCACCCACGGGCGGCCGCTCGACGCCGGACGCATCCCGGCGAGCTCCCTGCTGGCCTACACGTGCACCCACGACCAGGTCGGCAACCGGGCGGTCGGCGACCGGCCCGGTCACTACCTCGACCCCGGTCAGCTGGCCGTCAAGGCCGCGCTGGTGCTGACCTCCCCGTTCACCCCCATGTTGTTCATGGGCGAGGAGTGGGACGCGAGCTCACCGTTCCAGTACTTCACCTCCCACCCGGAACCCGAGTTGGCCCGGGCCACCGCCGAGGGACGTCGGCGCGAGTTCGCCGAGCACGGGTGGGACGCCCAGGACGTCCCCGACCCGCAGGACCCGGAGACGTTCCGGCGGTCGACGCTGAACTGGGCCGAGCGGACCGAACCGGCCCGTGCCCGGGTGCTCGAGTGCTACCGGCAGCTCCTGGCGCTGCGTCGCGAACGCGCCGAGCTGACCGATCCGTGGCTCGAGCACCTGCACGTCGACTACGACGAGGACGAGCGCTGGATCGTGCTGCACCGCGGCAGCCTGCGGGTGGCGTGCAACCTCGGACCCGACCCGGTCACCGTGCCCTTCGGCGGGGCTCCCCTGGTGTGGTGGGAGCCGGTGGTGGTCAACCGGACCGGGTCCGCAACCCTCGTGCCCGGGCACTCGTTCGTCGTTCTCGACGCCGCCCTCGCACCGCCGGGGGTCAGCGCGGGCGCAGCATCCGCAGGGTGAGCAGGGCAGTGGCCGCCAGAATCACCGCCGTGGCGGCCGCGGCACCGTGGGTGCCCGCGACGAACGCGGACCGCGCCGACTCGAGTAGGATCTCCGCCTCGGCCGCCGGAAGGCGGCCGGCCGCGGCGACCGCGCCGCCGAGGGTGTCGAACTCGTGGCCCGCACCCGGGACACCGAGCCGGGACCGGTAGACGGCGGTGACGACGCTGCCGAGGACCGCGACACCGAGGGCGATACCGAGCTCGTACGCCGTCTCCGACACCGCGGACGCGGCGCCGGCCCGGTCCGCCGGGGCGGCCCCGACGACCAGGTCGGTGGTGAGCGTCAGCGCGATGCCGACGCCCACGCCGATGAGGACGAAACCGGCGACGAACACGCCGGCTCCGTGCTCGGTGTCCAGCGCCAGCAGCACGGCGGCGCCCACGGCCGCGACGGCCAGGGCACCCGACAGGACGGTCCCCACCGGCAGGCGCCGCACGAGCCAGGCCGCACCGAGTGCGGACAGGGCGCTGGTCGCGGTGCCGGGGAGCATCAGCAGACCCGCCTCCAGCGGTCCGACTCCGAGGACCAGCTGCAGGTACTGGGAACCGAAGAACAGCACCCCGGCGAGGGCGAAGATCGACAGTAGATTGGTCGCGACGGCGGCCGAGAACTCCCGGCGCCGGAACAGCGTGAGGTCGAGCAGCGGATCCGTCGCGATCCGCTGGCGGTAGACGAACGCGACGGCCGCCGTCAGGCCACCGCCGAGTGCGACCAGCGCCGCACTGTGGGGGCCGTGCAGCGCGGTTTCCTTGACCGCGTAGACGATCGGCACCACGGCCAGCAGGGACAGGGCGGCCCCCGGCAGGTCGAAGCGGCCCGGGTGCGGATCCCGTGATTCCGGGACGAGGAACGGTGCGGCGACCACGAGGACCGCCATGATCGGAAGGTTGATCAGAAACACCGACCCCCACCAGAAGTGCTCGAGCAGCCAGCCGCCGACGAGCGGGCCGGCGGCGGCCCCGCCGCCGGCCATCGCGCCCCACACGCCGATGGCGACGGTCCGCTCGCGCGGATCGGTGAACATGTGCCGGATGAGTCCGAGGGTGGCCGGCATGAGGGTGGCGCCCGAGACGCCCTGCAGTGCCCGCGCCACGATCAGCAGCTCGGGGCTCGGCGCCCACGCCGCGAGGACCGAGGCCGCGGCGAACCCGACGGCACCGACCAGCAGGAGCCGGCGTCGGCCGACCCGGTCGCCGAGCACACCCATCGTCACCAGCAGACCGGCCACGGCGAACGAGTACACGTCGATGATCCACAGCAGCTGGACCCCGCTCGGGGCCAGATCGGCGCTGAGGAAGGGCAGGGCGAGGTCGAGAACGGTCGCGTCGACCGCGATCAGCAGCACGGCGCCTGCGAGAACCACCAGGCCCGCCCAGGTGCGTGCACCGGCCGGCGCACGCTCGGTGCCCGCGTTCGCCGGGGAAACCGGCGGTATCTGCCCGGTGTTCGTCATCCTTCGTTCCTCCACACTGAACCGTCCAGCCGGTACACCAATACGGTAGCACCAACCGTCCGGACGGTACAAAGACGGACGGTAGGATCGGGCCATGGCCTCCGACACACGCGACCGGATCCTCGACGCCCTCGAACGCACCCTCGTCGACGTGGGGGTGGCCCAGGTGACGCTCGAGGGCGTCGCGGCGGCTGCCGGGGTGTCGAAAGGTGGTCTGCTGTACCATTTCCCGACCAAGGAGGCGATGCTCGCCGCCATGGTGCGGCGCCTCGGCGAACGCGGCGACGCCCGGCTCGCCGACGCCGTCGCCGGCGGTACCCCGGTCGCGGAGTGGTACCTGGCCGACCCGGACGAGACCGGGGACTCGGCGGAGATGGACCTGTTCCGGTCCACGGTGGCCGCGCTGCGCAGCGCCGACGGCCGGCACGACGACGTGCACCGGGCGGTCGTCGAGGTGCTGCGGTCGTGGGACGAGGGGCTGCGCGCGGAGATCGACGACCCGGTCACCGCCGAGATCGTGCGCCTCGTCGGCGACGGCATCTACCTGGGCGCGATGCTCGGTCTGCCCAAGCCCGACCCGGAACTGCACCGGCGGGTCGTCGCCCGGCTCCTGGGGACGAAAAACCCTTGATTATCGCCGACCGGCGCGAGTACGGTCAAGAGCAGTCGGGGAATCTTCCTGCACACACACGCTTCTCGGGGTGTATCGCCATGAAACTCCGGACTGCCACCGTCGGCGCCCTCCTCGCCGCCACCCTCACCCTCGCCCCGGCCGGAGTCGCGGCCGCGGCGCCCACCGACGCCCCCGCTCCGATCGGGATCACCTGGCAGCAGACCGATCACCGCAACGACTGGGACCGCCGCAACGACTGGGACCGCCGCGACCGCCACGACCGCCGTGACCACGATCGCGGCTGGGAACGGAACTGGTGGGGTCCACCCGCTCCGTGCTGGTGGTTCGGCCCCTGGCTGGTCTGCGCTCCCTGGCGCTGAGCGGCCGCCGCGGACCTCGGCGGGGGGAAGGCACTCCCCCGCCGGGATCCCGTGCGGCTCAGGTCAGGTAGCGGTAGGCCGGCGAACCTGGCTCGAGCCGCTGCGCCTCGATCGGCGAGACGTCCATCCGCGCCAGCAGCGACGTCAGACCGTCGGCCGTGCCGAGTTCGATGCCGACCAGCGCCGCACCGAACTCCCGGTTGTTGCGCTTGACGTACTCGAACAGGGTGATGTCGTCGTCGGGCCCGAGCACCTCGTCGAGGAACCGCCGCAGCGCCCCCGGTTCCTGAGGGAAGTCCACCAGGAAGTAGTGCTTGAGACCGCGGTGCACCAGCGAGCGCTCGATGACCTCCCCGTAGCGGGAGACATCGTTGTTGCCCCCCGAGATCAGGCACACCACCGTCGCACCCGGCGCGACGGTCATCCCCTCGAGCGCGGCGACGGACAGGGCCCCCGCGGGCTCGGCGATGATGCCCTCGTTCTGATACAGGTCGAGCATCGCCGTGCACACGGCGCCCTCGTCGACCTGGGTCATCCCGAACGGCCCGGTACCCAGTCCGTCGTTGCGCAGCGCCGCGACCAGCGGCAGGTTCGCATGGGAGACGATCTCGGGGCCGAGCCGGGAGACGACGGCGTACGGCACGTCGCCGACCCGTTTCACGGCGGCACCGTCGACGAACGGATCCACCTCCGGGAGGGTCACCGGTCCGCCCGCGACGAGGGCAGCGGTCATCGACGCCGCCCCGGCCGGCTCCACCCCGACGATCGAGGTGTGCGGCGACTTCTCGTGCAGGTACGCCGCGATGCCGGCCAGGCAGCCACCACCGCCGACCGGAACCAGCACCACGTCCGGCGCCGCCGGTAGCTGGTCGAGCATCTCCCGGGCGATGGTGCCCTGACCCGCCGCGGTGCGGGCGTCGTCGAACGGCGCGACCATCGTCGCGCCGGTACGCGCGACATCGTCCGCCGCGGCCGCCGCGGCCGCGTCGAAGGTGTCACCCGTCGGGATGAGCTCGACGAACGCCCCGCCGTGCGCACGGATCCGGTCCCGCTTCTGCTTCGGGGTCCGGGTGGGCACGTAGATCCGGCCCCGCACCCCCATCGCCCGGCACGAGTAGGCCACGCCCTGCGCGTGATTGCCGGCGCTGGCCGTCACCACACCCGCCTCGCGTTCCGCCGGAGAGAGCTGCGCCATGACGTTGTAGGCGCCGCGCAGCTTGTAGGAGCGCACGCGGGTGAGATCCTCGCGCTTGAGGTAGACGTTCGCTCCGGTGAGGGCGGAGAGCCGCTCGCTGTACTCGAGGGGTGTGGGAGCGACGACCGCGGAAATTCGCTCCGCCGCGGCATCGATGTCGGCCACGCTCAGGGCGGGCAGGTGCATCGGATCAGCGGTTCGCGAAGTCGTGGTCACCTGTCCATGCTGCCACTACCCACCCGGAACCCCCAACGCGGGTTTCGCCACTGCGCCCGCGCCCCCCGCCCCCGGATCCCGCGCGCTACCGGGGTTCCAGGACGAAGACCGGGATCTCCCGATCCGTCTTCTTCTGGTACTCGGCGTAGTCGGGGAACGCCTCGACCGCCCGCCGCCACCACAGGTCCTTCTCCTCGCCGTGGACCTCGCGGGCGGTCATGTCCCGGACCGTCGGCCCGTCACGCAGTTCGACGTGCGGATCCGCCAGGACGTTGAAGTACCAGACCGGATGCTTCGGGGCACCACCGAGCGAGGCGACCACCGCGTAGACGCCGTCGTGCTCGACCCGCATCAGCGGGGTCTTACGCAGCTTGCCGCTCTTCGCTCCGCGGCTGGTCAGCACGACCACCGGGCGGCCGTTCAGGGTCGTACCCTCGGTGCCGCCGGAACTCTCGTACAGCGCCACCTGGTCGGCGGCCCACTGGGACGGACTCGGTTCGTATTCTCCGGTGAGAGGCATGGCCCCAAGTCAACACCGCCGCGCACGGGGCCGCAGCGGACCCGGCGGATCCGTCCCTCCGAGTCGGACGTCACCACCCGACGAGCAAAGTTCGGTGGCCCGAACACATGTCTGCGAGTAGCCTGGTGAACGGATTCCCCGAGGCGCACGGAGGTCGAGATGACGACGACGGATTCGCCCACTCGCGTCCGCCGCCGGCCCGCGTCCGTCGACGTCGCCGGAACCGCATGGCCGCTGTACAAGCTCGAGGCGCTCGTCGCGGCCGTCCTGGTGCTGCTGACGCTGTTCGCGATCACCGCCGACGCGCAGACCGCCGTGCTCGCCGCCGCCGGCACCGCCACCGTCGTGTGGTGGGCCCGCCTGCTGCACTACCGCCGCGAGCCCTGACCGCACCGTCCCCGGCGCGGGTCAGATCGCCAGGCAGGCCGGTCCGAGCAGGGCCTTGAGATCACCCATCAGCGCCGACGACGGCTCCACCCGCAGGCTGTCGTCCACCTTCAGCACGGTCACCTTGCTGCCGGAAACCAACCGCACGTGCACATCCGAGGTACCCGGGTGGCGGGTGAGCACGCTCTTGAGCGCACCCACCTTGTCGGGCGTGCACAACCGGGTGGGCATCGACACCGACAGCGGCTTGGCCACCCCCACCTGAGACAGGTCGGGTACGGCGAGATCGTTGGCGATCAACGAGATCCGGTCGTCACGGACCGACACCCGGGCCTTGACCAACACCACGGAGTCCTCGACGACGTCCATGCCGTACACGGAGTAGGACTGCGGGAAGAACAGCACCTCGATCCCGCCGGCGAGGTCCTCGAGCTGGGCCGACGCCCACGTCAGGCCGTTCTTGTTGATGCGGCGGTTCACCGAGGCCAGGATGCCGCCCACGGTGACCTGGGCGCCGTCCTTGATCGCGCCCTCGAGGATGGTCGGGATCGCGGTGTCCGCCTGCTGGGCGAGGACGTGCTCGACGCCGTTGAGCGGATGCCCGGACACGTACAGGCCCAGCATCTCCCGCTCGAGGGCGAGCTTGTGCTTGGTGTCCCACTCCTCCTCGGGGATCTTCACGTTGAACACCGAGGCCACCGACTCGTCGGCGTCCGCGCCGCCGAACAGGTCGAACTGCCCGATCGCCTCGGCCTTCTTGGTGCCCATCACCGCGTCGATCGCGTCGGCGTGCACCAGCATCAGGCCCTTGCGGGGATGGCCGAGCGAGTCGAAACCGCCGGCCTTGATGAGCGACTCGGTGACCTTCTTCGAGCACGCGAGCGCGTCGATCTTGTTGAGGTAGTCGGAGAAGTCGGTGAACCGGCCCTTCTCCTCCCGCGCGCGGATGATGGACGCGACGACGTTGGAGCCCACGTTGCGCACCGCGCCGAGGCCGAAGCGGATGTCCTCCCCCACCGACGCGAAGTCCACCCGCGACTCGTTGACGTCCGGCGGCAGCACCGTGATCCCCATCTTGCGGCAGTCCGACAGGTAGACCGCGGCCTTGTCCTTGTCGTCGCCGACCGACGTGAGCAGGCCAGCCATGTACTCGGCCGGGTAGTTGGCCTTGAGGTAGGCCGTCCAGAAGGAGACCAGGCCGTACCCGGCGGCATGCGACTTGTTGAATGCGTACCCGGCGAAGGGCAGGATCGTGTCCCACAGTGCCTTGATCGCCGGCTTGGAGAAGCCGTTGGCGAGCATGCCCTCCTCGAAGCCCTCGAACTCGGCGGCGAGGACCTCGGCCTTCTTCTTGCCCATCGCGCGCCGCAGGATGTCGGCTCGTCCGAGGGAGTAACCGGCCACCTTCTGAGCGATCTGCATGATCTGCTCCTGGTAGACGATCAGACCGTAGGTGTCGGCGAGGATGTCCTTCAGCGGTTCCTCGAGCTCGGGGTGGATCGGCTTGACCTCTTGCCGCCCGTTCTTGCGGTCGGCGTAGTCGTTGTGGGCGTTCATGCCCATCGGTCCGGGCCGGTACAGCGCGAGCACGGCGACGATGTCCTCGAACCCCGTCGGCTGCATGCGGCGCAGCAGATCCCGCATCGCGCTGCCGTCGAGCTGGAACACGCCCAGGGTGTCGCCGCGGGCCAGCAGTTCGTACGTGGGTGGATCCTCGAGCGGCAGCGTGTCCAGGTCGAGGTCGATGCCGCGGTTGTTCTTGATGTTCTCGATCGCGTCGCCGATGACGGTGAGGTTGCGCAGACCGAGGAAGTCCATCTTCAGCAGGCCGATGGCCTCGCACGACGGGTAGTCCCAACCGGTGATGATCGCGCCGTCCTGCGCCCGCTTCCACAGCGGGATGGCATCCATCAGCGGCTCGGACGACATGATCACCGCGCACGCGTGCACGCCCGCGTTGCGGATCAGGCCCTCGAGGCCCAGCGCGGTGTCGTAGATCTTCTTCACGTCAGGGTTGGACTCGATCAGCGCCCGGACCTCGGCGGCCTCCTTGTACCGCTCGTGGTTCGGGTCGGTGATGCCCGAGACCGGGATGTCCTTGGCCATGATCGGCGGCGGCAGCGCCTTGGTGATCTGATCGGCGATGGCGAATCCGGGCTGGCCGAACTGCACGCGGGCCGAGTCCTTGATCGCGGCCTTGGTCTTGATGGTGCCGAACGTGATCACCTGGGCGACACGGTCGGCCCCCCACCGTTCGGTGGCGTAACGCACCATCTCACCGCGGCGGCGGTCGTCGAAATCGATGTCGATATCGGGCATGGACACGCGCTCGGGGTTGAGGAACCGCTCGAACAGCAGACCGTGCGGGATCGGGTCGATGTTCGTGATGCCCATCGCGTAGGCGACGAGGGAGCCCGCGGCCGAACCGCGGCCGGGGCCGACGCGGATGCCGACCTCGCGAGCGTGGCTGATCAGGTCGCCGACGACGAGGAAGTAGGCCGGGAAGCCCATCTCGTTGATGACGCCGATCTCGTACTCGGCGCGGGTGAGGTACTCCTGCGGCACGCCGTCCGGGAATCGCCGGTCGAGCCCGCGCAGAACCTCCTCGCGCAGCCACGTCGCCTGCGTGTGTCCCTCGGGGACGGGGAAGATCGGCATCCGGTCCCGGTGCGTCCACACCTCCTTGTAGGACTGGACCCGCTCGGCGATCAGCAGCGTGTTGTCGCACGCGCCGGGCACCTCGCCGTCCCACAGTGCCCGCATCTCCGCGGCGGATTTGAGGTAGTAGCCGTCACCGTCGAACTTGAAGCGGGTCGGATCCGAGAGCGTCTTGCCGGTCTGGATGCACAGCAGGGCCTCGTGGTTCTCGGCGGCGTCCTTGGTGACGTAGTGGCAGTCGTTGGTCGCCAGCGGCGGGATGTCGAGCTTGCGGCCGATCTCGAGCAGGCCCTCACGGACCCGTCGCTCGATGGACAGGCCGTGGTCCATGAGTTCGAGGAAGAAGTTGTCCTTGCCCCAGATTTCCTGCCACTTCGCGGCCGCCTCGAGCGCCTCACGCTCGTGGCCCAGCCGCAGCCTGGTCTGGATCTCCCCGGACGGGCAGCCGGTGGTGGCGATGATGCCCTCGGCGTGGTGGGCGATGAGATCCTCGTCCATGCGGGCCCACTTGCCGAGCTGTCCCTCGATCGACGCGAGCGACGACAGCTTGAACAGATTGCGCAGCCCGGTGGCGTTCTCGGCGACCATCGTCATGTGCGTGTACGAGCCCGAGCCGGAGACGTCGTCGGACTTCTGGCTCGGATCGCCCCACTGCACGCGCTTGGTGCTGAACCGCGACTCGGGCGCGATGTAGGCCTCGATACCGATGATCGGCTTGATGCCCTGCTTCTCGGCGACGTTGTAGAACTCGCTGGCGCCGTACATGTTCCCGTGGTCGGTCATCCCGACCGCCGTCATCCCCAGCCGCTCGGCTTCCTTGAACAGGGGACCGACCTTTGCGGCTCCGTCGAGCATCGAATACTCGGTGTGGTTGTGCAGATGAACGAACGAGTCAGCCACGCGTGCCTCTCCCGGAAGGTCTGTGAGCACCCCGAGTGTAGGCCCCCGCGGCGACGGGATCGGACCGCCACACCGGCCCGGACGGCGTGTCGTGACCGGTGTTACTGCGGTGCACTCGAGGGGACCGGCTCGAGCGTCCCGCGAGCCCGGCGACCCCGGGCCACGGCGTCGGCGGTGAAGATCGCGAGCGCGATCCAGATCAGCCCGAACCCGATCCAGCGGGAGGCGGGCATGTCCTCGTGCAGGACCAGCACACCCCACGCCATCTGCAGGCTCGGGGTCAGGTACTGCAGCATGCCGAGGGTCACCAGGGGAACCCGCTGGGCGGCCGCGCCGAACAGCAGCAGCGGCAGTGCCGTGACGAGCCCGGCCGACACGAGCAGCAGCGAGTGCCCGGCGCCGTGACCGAGGAACGTACCGGTGCCGGTGACGGCGAGGAAGATCAGGTAGCCCGCCGCGAAGGGCACGGCGACGACGCCCTCCCCCGTCAGCGAGGTGCGCGGGTCGAGCGGCACGACCTTCTTGATCACCCCGTACAGGGCGAACGAGAAGGCGAGGGTGAGCGCGATGATCGGCGGCCGCCCGTAATCCACGGTGATCACCGCCACCGCGGCGGTCGCCAGGAGCAGCGCCGCGATCTGGGCGCGGCGCAGCCGCTCCCGGAAGAACAGCACCCCGAACAGCACGCTGACCAGCGGGTTGACGAAGTAGCCCAGCGCGGTCTCGACCACCCGGCCCGAGACCACGCCGTAGATGTAGGTGCCCCAGTTGACGGCGATGGCCGCGGACGCCGCCGCGACCAGCACCCACACCCGCACCCCCAGCCCCCGCAGCGAACCCATCCGGCCGAGGACGGCGAGCAGCAGCAGCATCGCCAGCAGCGTCCACAGCACCCGGTGCGCGAGGATCTCCACGGCTCCGGCGGGCTCGAGCAGGCCGAAGAACGCGGGGAACATTCCCCACGTCAGGTAGGCGCCGAGTCCGAACAGGATGCCGGCGTCGGGTCGCGATGCGGTGCTGCTCACCAGTCAACGGTAGGGCGCGCGGATGCGCCGGGGCGCGCCGGGTCGATCAGGTCGGTCAGAACGACACGGTCGGCGGCAGTTCCGTGCCCGCCGGGGCGGTGTAGAACTCGCGCTCGCGCACCCCCGCCGGGCCCGCGAAGAACATCCACGGGATGGTCTTCAGCGACGTGTTGAGCCGGCCTGCGGCGTCGTTGTAGTACTGGCGGGCGAAGGCGAGCTGGTCCTCGGTCTCACCCAGCTGACGCTGCAGGTCCAGGAAGTTGGCCGAGGCCTTCAGGTCCGGGTAGTTCTCGGCGACGGCGAGCACGTCGAACACCGCCTTCTCGAGACGCGCGTCGGCCTGCGCCTTCTCCGCCACCGTGCCACCGGAGGCGGCCCGCGACGCGGCGGTGCGTGCGGCGGTGACCTCCTCGAACACGCTCTTCTCGTGCGCCGCGTAACCCCGCACCGTCGACACGAGATTCGGCACCAGGTCGGCGCGCCGGCTCAGTTGCACGTCGATGCCGCCCAGGGCCTCCTGGGCCAGGACGTCGGCGCGGCGCAGCCGGTTGAACCCGACCACGAACACGGCAACGAGCACCACCACCAGCACGACGACGATCACGACTGCGGTCACCATGGGACCGCCCTCCTTCCGCTGCCCGGCACCGGTGCGGGCGCGCCGGTGTCTCGTTCACCACTCGGTCACCAGGAGCCGCCGCCCCCGCCACCACCACCGCCGCCACCGCCGCCGCCCGACGACGAGGACTGGGACGCGGTGTACGCACTGATCGACGACGACAGGGCCGACTCGAAACTGTCGAATCCTCCGGCCCCGGAGGCGAATCCGTGCACTCCGACCGGATACGGGTACCACGCCGGCACCGGCGGCTCCGTCCCGGTGACGGTGCGGTACTTCTCCGCCCACTTCTCGGCCACGCCGAAGGCGACCGCGTGCGGAATGTAGCGGGTGTAGAGGTCCTGTTCCGCCGAGAACCGGTAGCGGTCCTCGCTCGACGGTGTCACGAGCATGCGCCGGAACCCGCCGGCGCGCGACCACATCTCGCGGCCCTTCGCGGTGCGCCGGGTCCCGGCCTCCGGGCGCAGCAGTTCCCATCCGCCGAATACGAACGCCGCCGCCGGCAGGCCCCACATGCTCGGCCAGACCGGCACGGCGAACCCGACCACCGCGAGCACCAGCGCCAGCACCACCGCCGCCTTGCCGAGGCGCTCGCGCGTGGACGGGGCCACCAGGCCCTCGTTGCGGGCCCAGATCCGGCACTGCGACGCCAGCTCCGTCGTCGCCTTCGACAGCCGTTCCCCCGCCGACTTCGAGCCGTCGGCCCGCAGCACCGCCCCCGGGTACGAGATCTGCAGCGCGTCGCCGACCGCCCGGGTCACCGGATCGGTCGCCGCCCACGTGTCCGCGGAGGCGATACCCCGGACCTCCCACACCTCGGACTTCTTGCCGGTCCCGCCGGGGCGCAATTCGACCAGCCCCTCCTCGGCGGCGTACAGCAACGTGGCCGCGAGCGGTGCAGGTCCGGGGCGTTCGGAGGCGAGGTAGACGGTCTGCACCGGCCCGAAACCGTCGGGCGGCGCGTACAGCACCGGCAACCCCGGCTCGGGTTCGCGCGCCGTCCAGGCCCATCGCGCGGCGACCCCGAACGCGAGCAGGCTCAGCCCCGCGACCAGCGCCACGATCGGCGGCGACCGTCCGACGATCGGGTCCCAGGCGACCGACCAGGGCACCGTGCTCCGGGCCGGAGCGTCGAGCCCGAGCCCGATGCGCACGTTCACCGCGGTGCGGGGTGCGAGCCCGGTCACGTCGACGGACACGGTGTCGGTGCCGGCCCCGCCGAGGACGCAGGTCGCGCCCGGCGCCGCACATTCGACCACGCCCGACGGCGCGGGCAGCCGCACCGTGATGTCCGCCCGGTCGACGGCCATCTCCCACCCGCCGGGGACCACGCTCCAGTGGAAGACCGATCCGACCGGCGCCGCCGTTCCGGCGGCCGTGTCGAACGTGCCGGAAGCCGCGCCCGGCGGGTCGAGGACCCCGTCGGTCGTGTACTCGATGCGATAGGTGTGGGTGCCCGGCTCCAGGTACACGTCGGGGTTCCCGATCTTCGCGACGACGAATCGGCGGCCCTGCTCCCAGCTCGTCTCGTACGGCTCGGGCGCGCCGTCGCGTTCGACGGAGACGATCTCGGGGATGTGGCGCACGTGCGGGTCGGCGCCCGTGGTGACGTCCCAGTACCGGAAGATGCCGTGCCGGTCGGCCGGGAAGGCGACCGTGACGGTTTCGGTGGCGGTGAGCCCGCCGTCGGCGTCGACGGCGTAGTCGACGCTGTAGTTCGTGATCCGCGCCGGATCCGACGCCTCGGACGCCTCGCCGGTGTCGAGCCCGGCGAGCAGCGGCCACAGCAGACCGGCCGCGGCGAGCAGCGCCACCAGCAGGTACCCCAGAACCCGTGCCACGGCGTCACCGTACCCAGTGGCGACGCGCCTGTCCCGTCGATCGGGCTCAGGGCTCGCCGTCGTCCGGTCCCGGAGCGACGACGTCGACGTGCTCGGGCAGCAGGGGGTTCACCGAGAACGCCCCCGCGACGGCGTCCGGCGGCAGCAGTTCCACGCTCCGGACCTCGGGTGCCGCGGCGAGCCGAGACGCCTCCGCCGTCGCGACGCGGACGACGACGCCGACGACGCAGGCGCACCCGTCGGCGAGACGCCCGGCCGAGGCGGCTGCGACCCGCACGGCCCGGTCGTTGCCCATCGCCGACCGGAGCCGGCCCGCAGCGACGGCAGGGGCGCGCCGCAGCGCCTCCGGGTGCTCGGACACGTCGACCGCGACCAGCGGGGTCTGCACCCGATCGATCGGCACGCGGAACAGCACCTGCGCGACCCGCGGGTCCCCGGGCAACTCCGCCACCTGTTCGACCGTCACCGGCGGCGCGAACGACACCAGACCCCAGCGCGGGTCGGCGCCGGCGGGGTCGAGACTCGCCGCGGCCCGCGCGAGGTAGCCGGGAACCGGCTCGCCGTGGTCCGGACCGAGGGTGTCGGTGCGCACCGTCGCCGTCCGGGGCGGGGTGAGCAGTCCGGCCGCGAGTACCGCCGACGCCAGCACCGCTGTCGCCGCCACGGGCAGGAACGACCGCCGCACGGTCAGGCGCTGCGCAGCACGGCGAGCGCGTGCTCGAGGTCGGCCGGGTATTTGCTGGTGATCTCGATCCAGCGTCCGTCGGCCGGGTGCGCGAACCCGAGCGAGCGGGCGTGCAGCCACTGGCGTTCGAGGCCGAGCCGCTCCGCCAGGCGCGGGTCGGCGCCGTAGGTCAGATCCCCGCAGCAGGGGTGCCGCAGCGCCGAGAAGTGCACGCGGATCTGGTGGGTGCGGCCGGTCTCGAGGTGGATGTCGAGCAGGCTCGCGGCCTGGAAGGCTTCGACGGTGTCGTAGTGGGTGATGCTGGGCTTGCCGTCGGCGGTGACGGCGAACTTCCAGTCGCTGCTGCGGTGCCGGCCGATCGGCGCGTCGATCGTGCCGCTGCTCGGATCGGGGTGCCCCTGCACGAGGGCGTGGTAGCGCTTGTCGATGGTGCGCTGCTTGAACGCCCGCTTGAGCACCGTGTAGGCGCGCTCGGACGTCGCGACGACCATCACTCCGGAGGTGCCCACGTCGAGGCGGTGGACGATGCCCTGCCGTTCGTGGGCGCCGGAGGTGGAGATCCGGAACCCCGCTGCGGCCAGGCCGCCGATCACGGTCGGTCCGGTCCAGCCGACGCTCGCGTGCGCCGCGACGCCCACGGGCTTGTCCACCGCGACGATGTCGTCGTCCGCGTAGAGGATCTCCATGCCCTCGACCGGGGTCGCCTCGATGGTCAGCGGCCGGGGCGGCTCGGGCAGTTCCACCTCGAGCCACGAACCGGCGGACAGCCGGTCCGACTTTCCCGCCGCGGCGCCGTCGACCAGGACGGCACCCTCCTCGGTCAGGGCGGCGATCGCCGTGCGCGACAGGCCGAGCAGCCGTGCCAGACCCGCGTCGACCCGCATCCCGTCGAGCCCGTCGGGGACGGGCATCGCCCGGGTTTCTCTCACTGGTGTGCTTCCTTTCTGCTGCCGGCGGAGTCGGTCTTGCGTGAGCCGTCCGGTTCGATGCCGAAGACGGTCAGCGCGACGAGCAGGATCGCGCCGCAGACGATGGCGGAATCGGCGACGTTGAACACCGGCCACCAGCCGACGGACACGAAGTCGACGACATGTCCCTGCAGCGGACCCGGGGACCGGAAGATCCGGTCGACCAGATTACCGAGCGCTCCCCCGAGGACGAGCCCGAGTCCCAGGGCCCACCACCCCGACCGAAGCGTGCGGCCGATCCGGACCACCCCCACCACGACGGCGACCGCGACGAGGGTCAGCAGCCACGTCATGCCGGTGGCCATGGAGAAGGCGGCACCCGGGTTGCGCACCAGCGTCAACGTCACCGTGTCCCCGACGACGGAGATCGGGTCGCCCGGGTCGATGTAGTGGACCGCGAGGATCTTCGTGAGCAGGTCGAGGCCGAAGATCACCGCGGCGAGGGCGAGCAGCGCACTCAGCCGCCGGACCGGCACAGGGGCGTCCTTCCCCGGGGAGTCGGCCGTCGCCGACGCACTCGGTTCCGCGACGGTGTCGGGGTGGGCATCGTGCTCGGTGGGGTCGTCGGTCACCCTGCCATCATCCCCCATCGGAGGAGCACGACAGCCACCCCGCCCGCCGTGGCTACCCTGGGGTGCGTGCCTGTGCTGCCCAGATTCGCCCGCCCGAGGGCCCGCTCCCTCGGTGTGGCCCTGTCCCTGACCACCCTTCTCGCCGGGTGCGGCAACTCCGCCGACGGCGCGGCTCCCGCCTCGACGGCGACCTCCACGGAGGTCACGGTGCCTGTCGCCGCGGTCACCGCGGTGGTCCTGGATCCGGGGGCCGAGCCACGCAGCCGGATCCGTCTCACCCCGCCCGCCGGCACGAGCCAGCAGGTGGCGCTCACGACGTCCTCGCAGGTCTTCCAGTCGATCGGTGATCAGCCGGAGCAGGATTTCTCCACCCCCGAACTGACGTTGCCCCTCACCGCGACGGTGGGCGAAGCCGTGTCGGACACCTCGCCGAGCAGCCTGGTGGACCTGCGGATCGACGATGCGACGTCGCCGGACGCGGCCCTCGCCGCGGCCCTCGGTCCCGCCGAGGGCTCCGAGGCGGGACTGACGATGGCGCCGTCCGGGGCGGTGAGCGCGCTGCGGCTCGACCCCACCCCGGACTCCGCGGACATCGCCCGCTCCGCCATCGAGCAAGCCTTCTACCAGGCCGTGTACCGGATGGTGTCGTTCCCCGAGGAGGAGATCGGCGTGGGTGCGGTGTGGGAGATCCACCAGCAGGTGATGAGCGGGATGGCGCTCGATCAGGTCGCCACCGCGCGCCTGCTCGAACGGGACGGCGACCGCCTGACCGTGCAGCTGCGCATCACGCAGACCCCGCGAGAGTCCACCTGGGCTCTGCCGAACGGGTCCGGCCAGCTGAACATCGACCGGTACGAGATGACCGGCGAGGGCACGATGACCATCGACCTGGGCCGGCCGCTCCCGATCGCCGGGGATCTCACGGTGGGCGGCGAACAGGCCTACAGCGATCCGGCGGGCACCACGCGCCTGGCACAGAGTCTGGTGGACCGGGTGCGCTGGCAGTCCTGAGCGCTCACCGGAGACGACGGCGGCCGGGGCGGATCTCCACCCCGGCCGCCGTGTCGGTCTTCGTCAGGCGCAGGCGGGCGACTGCAGCTGAGCCGTCGCGACGATGGCGCAGGCGTTGTTCTTCGACAGCTTCCACACGCCGTCCTCGGCGACGAAGTCGACGGTGCCGACGGCGGGCTGCTGCGCACCGGCCAGCAGGGTCTCGATACCGGCGGTGACCGTGCCGTTCTGGTTGTCGTTGACGTCCAGGACGGTGATCTGCGCGCCGGCCTGCTTGGCGGCGGCGGCGACCTGGTCGATCAGTGCCGGATCCTGCTCGGCGCCCTGCACGAGGTCCACCTTCTCCTCGGCCGGGACGGTCTCGTCGAACGCCTTGGCCAGCATGGCGTTGAGATCCTCGACGGTCGGCACCGGCGGGTACTGCGCGACGGCCGTCGTGGTGCTGGTGGTGGTCTTCGCCGAGGTCGAGGTCGAGCTACCTCCGTCGTCCGAGCTGCAGGCGGACATCGTGAGGGCGGCGGCCACAGCCACCGTGGCGACAGTGATCTTGCGAAGCTTCAAGTTCTCGTCCTTCTCGTTCTCGATCGTGCACGGATACCGTGCTCGGTTCATCCAGCAGCGGATGCTCCACCGGGACAGCGGATCGCCCGTAAGCGTACCCGGCGGTAGTAAGAAGACCGTGAGAGCGGCGGGGGCACGCCCACTCACCCCAGGCCGGCGAGCGGATCGGCCTCGGACAGCGCGGGATCGTTCTCGTCGAGGGTGCGGGCCGGCCCCGGTCCGGTCGAGCGGGTCTCGAAGCGGACCGTCACCACGCCGTGTCCGGCGCCCTGCACCCAGCCGTGCCCGAATTCCGGATGGCGCACGTCCGTGCCGGGACGCCACCGCGGTCCTGCCACCGGCGCGGTCCGCTCCGGCCGGAGCTGCGGCGACGACTCCACCATGCCTTCCGGAGCCTGCTCGAGCTCGGGAAAAAGCGAGTCCTGCCGGATGCTGGACAACCCGGCGAGGCCGACACCGACGAGGCGGATCGCCCCGATCTCGAGCGGATCGAGCACGAGGCGCTGCGCCGCCGCCGTGAGCGTCGCCACGTCCTCGGTGGCGTACGGCAACGTCGACGAGCGGGTGAGGATGCTCATGTCGGCCTTGCGCAACTTGAGCACGACGGTCCGGGCGGCGCGACCGTCGCGCCGCAGCCGGCGGTGCGCCGCGGCCGCGGCGGTGGCGACGGCGCGTCGCAGTTCGGCGAGGGTGACGATGTCGGTCTGGTACGTCGTCTCGGCGCTGACCTGCTTGGCGTCGGCGCGTTCGACGACCGGCCGGTCGTCGTGGCCGCCGGCGAGCCGGTGCAGCGCAGGACCGACCGTCGCGCCCAGGATCGACGCGGCCTCCGCGACCGGGAGCGCCGCGAGGTCCCCGATCGTGTCGATCCCCAGCCGGCGCAGCCGCTCCTCCGACACCGGTCCGATCCCCCACAGCTTGCGCACGGGCAGACCGTGCAGCAGTGCCAGCTCCTCCTCCGGTCGCACGACCAGCGCCCCGTCGGGTTTGGCGAGGCCGGAGGCGATCTTGGCGATCTGTTTGCCGGAGCCGGCGCCGACGGACGCGACGAGACCGGTGCGGTCCCGCACCTGTTCACGCAGCCGCGCACAGAACGCCTCCACCTCCCGGTGCGTGGCGCCGGCGAGTTCGGCGGGCTCGGCGAACGCCTCGTCGAGCGACAGCGTCTCGAGCACGGGGATCTGTTCGCGCAGCACCTCGAACACGGTGTGACTGAGGGTCTGGTAGAGCACGCCGCGCGGCGGCAGCACCACCGCCGCGGGCCCCACCAGCCGGCGTGCGCGGCTCATCGGCATCGCCGACCGCGCCCCGAAGACCCGGGCCTCGTAACTGGCCCCGGCGACCACGCCGCGCGCGCCGAGACCGCCGACGAGCACCGGCCGGCCCCGAAGGGTCGGCCGGGTCAGTTGCTCGGCCGAGGCGAAGAACGCGTCGAGGTCCAGGTGCAGGACCCAGCGCCGAGCGCTGCGAGTCACCACTTCGGGCACACGAAGATCTTCGCCCCTCGCACCGACAGCGGGGCCGCACCGCCGTCGCGGAACCGTCGTCGCGGCTGTGCCCGCGCCGAGGTCACGCTCATGCCTTGACGATCGCCGCACGCACCCCTTCGCCGAGCTCGAGCGCCCCGTCGCCGGCGGGCGCCAGTTCGAAGCTGGTGGCCAGCACCTCCGAGGCGATGAGGTCGCGGTGCCGCACCGCCCAGTCCGCGCGGTCGGCCGGCACGTCGAACACCACGCCGATGCGGTCCGAGACCTCCAGGCCCAGATTGCGGCGCGCGTCCTGCAGTTCGCGGATCCGGTCCTTCGCCCAGCCCTCGGCCTCGAGCTCCTCGGTGACCGTGGAATCCAGCACCACCAGGCCGGCGCCGCCGGGCAGCGCGGCCGTCGACTCCGGCTCCGCCGCGACCAGGCGCGTCGTGTACTCCTCCGGCAGCAGGGCGATACCGGCGGCAGTGACGGTGCCGTCGTCCGCCTCCGACCAATCCCCCGCCTTGACCGCCTTGATGACCGTCTGCACATCCTTGCCGAGGCGTGGTCCGGCAGCCCGGGCGTTGACGACCAGCTCGAAGCGGCCGTGCACATCGACGTCGTCGGTCAGTTGGACCGACTTCACGTTCACCTCGTCCTGGACGAGGTCGGCGAACGGCTGCAGCCGGTGGGCGTCGGGGGCGGCCACGGTGACCTGCGGGAGCGGCAGCCGCACGCGCAGCTTCTGGGCCTTGCGCAGCGACAGCACCGTCGAGCACACCGCGCGGACCTCGTCCATCGACTCGACCAGGGCCGGGTCGGCCGGCAGCTCCCCGGCGGCCGGCCAGTCCGCCAGATGCACCGAGCGACCGCCGGTCAGGCCGCGCCAGATCACCTCGGTGACCAGCGGCAGCAGGGGAGCCGCCAGACGGCTGACGACCTCGAGCACGGTGTGCAGGGTGTCGATCGCGTCGGCGTCCTCGTCCCAGAACCGGCTGCGGGAGCGGCGCACGTACCAGTTGGTGAGGGCGTCGCTGAAGGTGCGCAGCTCGTCGCAGGCTCCGGCGATGTCGACCACCTCGAGGGCGTCGGTGACGACGTCGCGGGTGGCGGCGAGCTTGGCCAGGATGTACCGGTCGAGCACGTGCGGCGAGTCGGTGCGCCACGTGCCGGGCTCGGAGGCGTACAGCTGCAGGAAGCTCCATGCGTTCCACAGCGGCAGCAGCGCCTGCCGGACACCCTCGCGGATGCCCTGCTCGGTGACGACGAGGTTGCCGCCGCGCAGGATGGGCGAGGACATCAGGAACCACCGCATGGCGTCGGAGCCGTCGCGGGCGAAGACCTCGTTGACATCGGGGTAGTTGCCCTTGGACTTGCTCATCTTCAGCCCGTCGTCCCCGAGCACGATGCCGTGCGCCGCGACGGTCTTGAAGGCGGGCCGGTCGAACAGCGCGGTGGCCAGCACGTGCAGGGTGTAGAACCAGCCGCGGGTCTGACCGTTGTACTCGACGATGAAGTCGCCCGGGTAGTGGGAGTCGAACCACCCTTGATTCTCGAACGGGTAGTGCACCTGCGCGAACGGCATGGAGCCCGACTCGAACCAGCAGTCCAGCACCTCGGGGACGCGGCGCATCGTCGACGTTCCGGTCGGGTCGTCGGGGTTGGGGCGGGTCAGCTCGTCGATCATGGGCCGGTGCAGGTCGGCCGGGCGCACCCCGAAGTCGCGTTCGAGCTCGTCCAGGGAGCCGTAGACGTCGATCCGCGGGTAGGCCGGGTCGTCCGAGACCCACACCGGAATCGGGCTGCCCCAGTAGCGGTTCCGGCTGATGTTCCAGTCGCGGGCACCTTCGAGCCACTTGCCGAACTGTCCGTCGCGGATGTGCTCGGGCACCCAGGTGATCTGCTTGTTCAGCTCCACCATGCGGTCCCGGAACTGGGTGACGGCGACGAACCACGACGGCACCGCCATGTAGATCAGCGGTTGTCCGGACCGCCACGAGTGCGGGTAGGAGTGCTCGATCGTCTCGTGCCGCAACAGCTTTCCCGCGGCCTTGAGGTCCTTGATGATCACCGGGTTGGCGTCGAAGACCTGCAGCCCCTCGTAGGGCGGGACCATCGCGGTGAACTTCCCGCCCGGATCGAGCGGCTGCACCAGTTCGATGCCGTTGCGCTGGCAGTACTCCATGTCTTCCTCACCGAAAGCCGGTGCCAAATGCACGATTCCGGTGCCGGAGTCGGTGGTGACGTAGTCGGCGGCGAGGATCCGGTGGGCGTTCTCGCGGCCGACGAAGAAGTCGAACGGCGGCTCGTAGGCCAGGCCCACGAGGTCGGCGCCGGAGTAGCGGCCGAGCACCTCGGGTTCGTCACCGAGTTCGCGCGCGTAGTGACCGGCCCGGTCCTGCGCGAGGACGTAGGTCTTGCCGTCGGCGCCGCGCACGCCGATGTACTCGATGTCGGGATGCACCGCGATCGCAAGGTTGGACGGCAGGGTCCACGGCGTGGTGGTCCAGATCAGCGCGCACGCGCCGTCGAGCTCGGAGCCGGGGGCGCGCAGCACCATGTCCACGGTCACCGCCGGGTCCTGGCGCATCTTGTACGCGTCGTCGAGGCGGGTCTCCTGATTCGACAGCGGGGTCTGCTCGTACCACGAATAGGGCAGCACCCGGAAACCCTGGTAGATCAGGCCCTTGTCGTAGAGCTGCTTGAAGGCCCACATGACCGACTCCATGAAGTCCAGGTCCAGGGTCTTGTAGTCGTTGTCGAAGTCCACCCAGCGGGCCTGCCGGGTGACGTAGTCACGCCACTCCCCCGTGTACCGCAGCACCGACGTCTTGCAGTACGCGTTGAACTCGGCGAGCCCCATCGTGTCGATCTCGGACTTGTCCGTGATCCCGAGCTGCTTCTCCGCCTCGAGCTCGGCGGGCAGACCGTGGCAGTCCCAGCCGAAGCGCCGCTCGACCTTCTTCCCGCGCATCGTCTGGAAGCGCGGGATCAGGTCCTTGACGTAGCCGGTGAGCAGGTGGCCGTAGTGCGGCAGACCGTTCGCGAAGGGCGGGCCGTCGTAGAAGACGAACTCGTCGGCGCCGTCGCGGTTTGACACCGACGCCCGGAACGTGTCGTCCTCCGCCCACCGGTCGAGGACCTTCACCTCGAGCTCGGGGAAGTCGACGCCCGAATCCTTGGCGACCCCGTAGTCGACGAGCGGGTACTTGCCGGTCGGCGCGACCGGGGCCTGCGGGCTGTCGGGGGTGCTCTTCGTCACAGCGTGACTCCTCGTGCCTAGACGTGTCCGGCACGGGGACGATCACCGCGCACTGTGCGCCGGCAACCGCGGTACCACCCCGCTTGCACCGTCCCTCCGGGCTCTGCCGGTGAGACGGGCCTCTCGTTCGGGCTGTGACGGGCCCACCCGTTCGGTTCTACTGAGCAGTGCCGGTCGGCACGGCCGTTCTTCCGAAGGCTCCCCGGTGATGGCCGGATCGTCGCCGTCCCCGGCGGTCGCCGGGAAGGACTGCAGTCTGTCCTCGAACTATTCTATGCCGCCGCGCTCACTCGCCGGCATCGCGTCCCCCGCGGCGCCGTTCCGGTTCGCCTCCCGCCGCCGTCGGGGGCGCGGTCCGCTTGCCGCTCAGCGCACTGATCAGCAGCAGGACCGCGCCCACCACACACACGACGATGCAACCCCAGGCCCACAGCACGGAGCCCGTCATGAGCGCCACGACGAGCATCCCGAAGCCGACGGCTGCAAGGGAGAGCGTCACCACCAGCACGGCGCACCCTCATCCCCACCCGGCCATCGGACCCCCGCCTCGGTCAGCTGTTGCCCTTGGCGAAGGACGTGGACCCGAACGACGAGTTCGACTGGTTGAACGCATCCTGGCCGCCGTCGACCGGCACGGCGGACCCGCGCTGCTCGAGTTCCTCGAGCTGGGACTCGAGGTAGGACTTCAGGCGCACCCGGTACTCACGTTCGAACGTCTTGAGCTGCTCGATGCGACCCTCGAGCACCGAACGCTGCTGGTTGATCGTCGCCATGATCTCGGTGTGCTTCTTCTCCGCGTCCGCCTGCAGCGCGTCGGCCTTCTCCTTGGCCTGACGCAGCTGCGTCTCCGAACGGGTCCGGGCGTCGGCGAGCATCGCTTCCGACTTCTGCCGCGCGTCCGCGATCATGGCCTCGCTGCGGGTGCGCGCGTCGGAGATGAGCTGCTCGGAGTTGGTGCGGGCATTACGCAGCAGCTCCTCGGCCTCGGTCTTGGCGTCGCCGGTGAGCCGGTCCGCCATCTCCTGGGCCAGACCCAGCACCTTGGCGGCCTGCATGCTCGCGTCCGCGGAGGCCGGCGCGGCCGCGACCGGCGCGGGGGCCGGCGCCGGCGCCGGGGTCGGCGCGGGTTCCGGCGGCTTCGGCGCCTCGACGACGCGCGCGGGTTCCGGTTTGGCGGCCGGGGCCGGAGCCCCCCCGGAACGGGCGCCCTTCTTGGCCTCGGCCAGCTCCTGGTCGAGTTCGGCCACCCGCTGCCGCAGGTCGGCGTTCTCCTCGATCAGGTGGGACAGTTCCTGCTCGACGAGATCCAGGAATGCGTCGACCTCGTCCTCGTTGTAACCACGCTTTCCGATCGGCGGCTTGCTGAACGCGACATTGTGCACATCAGCTGGGGTCAGCGGCATGGAAGGATCCCTTCACGCGTCGTGTGAGCGGTCAAGCAAGCATTCAGTTATATCCACAGTGCGTCACGCGTATCAAACTCACTGTAACTGGCACCCCATTCTGGCACAGGGCGGCTTTCACGCGGATCGTCCGAGCAGGTGTCGGCCTCAGAGCGTCCCACCTCGGGGAATGAACGCCATCAGGAAGTAGACGATGAAGAGCAGCACCATGATGGACAGATCCAGTCGCACTCCGCCGAGATTCAGCGGAGGAATGAGCCGGCGCAACAGTTTGACCGGCGGATCGGTGACCGTGAAGATCGCCTCGAGAACGACGACGACAAATCCCGTCGGCTTCCAGTCCCGCGCGAACGTCCGGATGAACTCGACGATGATCCGGCCGATCAGCAGCAGCCAGAAAATGAACAGCAGGAACCAGAGCACCTCGAATACGGCCACTCGCCCACTCTGCCCGACAACGGCGCATCGAGCCAAACCGAAACGCCCGGCGTCCGGTGTTGCACACCGGGCACCGGGCGTCGACCGTGCCGGGAACCGCCGCCGCGGATCGGGTCACTGCTGGTTGTAGAAGCCCGTCTCCGCGATCCGGCGGCGCTCCTCGGCGGAGACGTCGATGTCCGCCGGGGACAGCAGGAACACCTTCGTGGCGACCTTGTCGAACGAACCGCGCAGCGCGAAGGCCAATCCGGCCGCGAAGTCGACGAGCCGCTTGGCGTCGGCATTGCTCATCTCGACCAGGTCCATGATCACCGGGGTGCCGTCGCGGAACCGCTCCCCGATCGTGCGGGCCTCGCCGTAGTCCCGGGGACGCAGCGTGGTGATCTTCGACAACGGGCCTCCCTCGTCGAACAGTGCGCCGCGACGGGCCTCGGACCGTTCCAGGCGGCCCTCGGAACCGAGCGACGACCGTGCGGCGGCACGCGCCGGCGGCGGGGTCGGGCGCGGTGCGCGGGCCGTGATCGGCTCCACGCGGGCCGCGCGCACGGGCGGCTCGTAGCGATCGAAGCCGTCCGGTTCGAAGTCGCGGCCGGCATCCTCGCGCCGCGATGCCTTGTACTCGTCCCGGTGCGACGGTCCGTAACCGCCGCCCGCGTACGGCGGCTCGTCGTAATCGCGGTCGCGCTCCCGGCGGGCACTCGCGGGGTCGTCGAGGTAGTCGTCCTCGTACTCCTCGAGCGGCACCATCCCGAAGTACGCCTTGAACTTGTGGAGTGAGCTCATGGATCAACCTTCCTCGCGCGGCGGTCGCCACTCAGGCTAACGGCCGCGAGCCCAACACCGCGGTTCCGACACGCACGCACGTCGAACCCCATCGCACCGCCGCCTCGAGATCACCGGACATCCCGGCAGACAGTTCGGTGGCCTCGGGGTGATCGGAGCGCAACGCGGCGTGGAGCCCGGCGAGCCGTTCGAAGGCGGCATCCGGGTCCCAGCCCAGCGGCGGTACCGCCATGAGACCGCGCAACGCGAGCCCGGCGGTCCCGGCGATCTCGTCCGCGAGCGCGTGCAGGTCGGCGGAACTCACCCCGCCTCGCTGCGGGTCGTCGTCGAGACTGACCTGCAGCAGGACGGCCAGGGGCGTGTCACGATCACCGGCGTCCTGCGCGGCCCGCGCACCGGCGTCCAGTGCGCGGGCCAGCCGGGCGCTGTCGACCGAGTGCACGGTGTGGGCCCAGCGCGCCACGGCCCGCGCCTTGTTGCGTTGCACCCGGCCGATCATGTGCCAGGCGACGGTGGGATCGGTTGTCCGCGAGCGGAATTCGGCAACCTTCGCGGTCGCTTCCTGTTCGCGGGATTCGCCGAAGGCGCGGCACCCGAGGCCGTAGAGGATCTCCACGTCGGAGACCGGGAAGAACTTCGTCACCGGTAGCAGTGTGATCTCCGCCGGGTCGCGGCCCGCCGCCCGGGCCGCGGCGTCGAGCCGCTCGTGTGCCCGGTGCAGTCCGTCGGCTATCTCGGCACGCCGCGCGCCGGCATCCGCTGCGGTCACCGGCCACCTCCGGCGGCGGGGTCCGATCCGGCTTCGAGCCAGATCACCGCCGCCAGCCGTCCGGTCGGCGCCTGCCGGCGATGGCTGAACAACGTCGGATCCTCGATAGTGCACCGGGGATCCTCCGCGACGGCCGTGACGCCGTGCTCGAGCAGTTGCCGGCGCAGCCCGGCCCGCAGGTCCAGCGCGGGCGTGCCCGCGACGGTGCGGGTGGCGCTACCGGGCAGGTGCGCCTCCACGTCGGCCTGCATCGAGGCGGGCACCTCGTACCGGCGCCCGCTCGCGGCGGGTCCGAGGAACGCGCCGATGCGCTCCGGTCGCGCACCGAGTTCGGTCATCGCGTCCAGGACGCGGGGCACGATCCCCACGCGGGCACCGATCCGGCCCGCGTGCACGGCGGCGATCACGCCCGCCTCCTCGTCCGAGAGCAGCACGGGCACGCAGTCCGCGCTCAACGTGACGAGCGCGAGACCGGTCTCGCGCGTGACCAGCGCATCGGTCGCGGGTACCGGGCCGCGGACCGGGCCGTCCACGACGGTGACGTTGCGACTGTGGATCTGCTCCATCCACACGAGGCGCTCGTACGGCAGCCCGATGACCGAGGCGAGCCGGCGCCGGTTCGCCTCGACCGCGGCCGGGTCGTCCCCCACGTGGTCACCGAGGTTGAACGAGTCGTAGGGCGGGGCGGAGACGCCGCCGGCACGGGTGGTGACGACCCGCCGCGCCCGCAGAACCGGCTGTGCCACCGTCAACGGCGCATGAAGATCGGCACGTCGACGTCGTCGTCGCCGTCGTCGTCCGCCTCGACCGGCCGCGCCGGCTGGGCCGACCCGATCGGCGGGAGCGAGCTGCCCGCGACGGGGTGCGGCTCGCGCGCCGGCATCTCCTCGGCCCGCTCCCGCTCCGGGCGGCCGACGTCGCCGGCACGCCCCGCGCCGATGGTGCCGCCGCGCGTGGCGGGGGTCGGCGGGGCCGATTCGACGGGACGTCGCGCCGGGGTGCCGCCGTCGAACCCGGCCGCGATGACGGTGACGCGCACCTCGTCGCCCAGGGAGTCGTCGATGACCGTGCCGAAGATGATGTTCGCGTCGATGTGCGCGGCCTCCTGCACCAGCGAAGCCGCCTCGTTGATCTCGAACAGGCCGAGGTCGGAGCCGCCGGCGATGGACAGCAGCACGCCGCGCGCACCCTCCATCGACGCCTCGAGCAGGGGCGAGTTGATCGCTGCCTCGGCGGCCTTGATGGCCCTGCCCTCGCCACGGGAGGAGCCGATGCCCATCAGGGCGCTGCCGGCGCCGGACATCACGCCCTTGACGTCCGCGAAGTCGACGTTGATCAGACCCGGGGTGGTGATCAGGTCGGTGATGCCCTGGACACCGTTGAGCAGCACCTCGTCGGCGGAGCGGAACGCGTCCATGAGACTGACGGCGGCGTCGCCGAGCTGCAGGAGCCGGTCGTTGGGGATGACGATGAGGGTGTCGCACGACTCGCGCAGGGTCTGGATGCCCGTGTCGGCCTGGCTGCCGCGGCGCTTGCCCTCGAACGAGAACGGCCGCGTGACGACGCCGACGGTCAGCGCTCCGAGCTTGCGGGCGATGCTCGCGACCACGGGCGCGCCGCCGGTGCCGGTCCCGCCGCCTTCACCGGCGGTGACGAAGACCATGTCGGCGCCCTTGAGCACCTCTTCGATCTCGTCCTTGTGGTCTTCGGCGGCCTTGCGGCCGACCTCGGGGTCCGCGCCGGCGCCGAGCCCCCGGGTGAGCTCGCGGCCGACGTCGAGCTTGACGTCGGCGTCGGACATGAGCAGGGCCTGCGCGTCGGTGTTCACCGCGATGAACTCGACTCCCTTGAGTCCCTGTTCGATCATGCGGTTGACCGCGTTCACGCCGCCACCGCCGATACCGACGACCTTGATTACGGCGAGGTAGTTGTGCGGGGGCGTCATGGGCTCTCGCCTTCCTGAGAAATCGGTCACGCTTCGATCATCATCGGTGAGGTACGGACAAACCCTCAACCACAGGTCGATGGTTATGTCAAGTATCTCGACTGGTGCGAAACGCTATGGCACGGTGGCGGCGATCCGCCAGCAGGCGCGCCGACGGCGGGCACGATTTTCGTCCCGGGGCCTCGATCACCGGCCGCGTCGTCATCGCACCGTAGGCAGGTCGGGCGCCGCCACGTCGTAGGTCTGCCCTGGCCGGGTGAGCAACGGCACCACCACCTGTGCCTTGCGATCCGAACGTTCCACCGTGCCCCACACCACGATCCGGCCGTCGTGCAGGGTGAGCGAGACCTCGGATGCCGACGGCGCGTTCACCTCACCCACCTGCACACGCAGCTCGGGCGGCAGCGCCTCGAGCACCTCGATCGCCGCTGCCGTCGCCGGGTCGCCGGGACCGGCGGCGGGGGTGACCAGACGCGGGGTCAGCATGGGCGGCGGCTCGACCGCGAAGTCCACCCCGTCGGCGTCGAGCGAGTGTGTGCCGTCGGGCGCGTCGACGAACACCACTGCCTCCCGCTCGGTCACCGTGACCCGCACGGTGGAGGGGTAGACGCGCTGGACCCGTACGGACGCCGCCCGCGGCAGCGTCGCGACCCGCTGCGCCGCCGCCGCCGTGTCGACCTGCAGCAGCGGCGTGCCCTCCGCGAGGTCGAGACGGGCCAGCACGTCCTCCTGCGGGATCGCCGTCGCCCCCACGACCTCGACGGTCCGGACCGACAGCAACGGCGACAGCCACGCGACGGCGATCAGCCCGAGCACCGCCGCCACCACCGCCGCACCGATCAGCACCGTCCGCACCCGCACGGAGCGGCCCGAGGGCCGGCGCGCGGGCCGTGCCGCCCCGCGGGGGCGGATACGGGTGGTGGCGGCGGGCGTCACGGACCGACCGGCCCCGGACCGGCAGCAGCTCCCGGCCGCAGCCGGCCCGGCTTGCTGCGCAGGGCATCGAGAATCTGGCGCCCGAGCATGGTCACGTCCCCCGCACCCATGGTGATCACGACGTCGCCCGGACGGCTCAGCCGCGCGACCTGGCGTGGCACGAGAGACAGATCCGGCTGGTAGTGCACGGGCTTGGACACCGACTGCGCGACGAGGGCACCGCTCACGCCCGGTCGCGGCTTCTCGCGCGCACCGTAGACGTCCAGGACCACGACCTCGTCGGCGAGGTCGAGGGCCGCGCCGAACTCCGTCGCGAAGGTCTCGGTGCGCGAGTACAGGTGCGGCTGGAAGACGACGATCACGCGGGGACGTTCGGTGCCCGTCTCGGTGTAGCGAACCGGCTCGCCGGCGACCAGCTCCGCGGCCGCGGCCAGCACCGCACGGACCTCGGTGGGATGGTGGGCGTAGTCGTCGAACACCCGCACGCCGTGTTCGCGGCCGCTGTACTGGAAGCGGCGGTGCACCCCGCCGAAACCGGCCAGACCCTCGACCGCTTCCTCGACCGGGGCGCCCGCCTCGAGGGAGGCGAGCAGCGCGGCGAGCGCGTTGAGCGCCATGTGCCGGCCGGGAACGGACAGCCGCACCGTGCGTGGTGCCGCCTCGTCGGCCAGGTGGAATTCGGCCACTCCCCCGACGTCCTTGGCCTCCCAGTTGAGCAGACGCACCCCCACCGGCACCCCGTCCACCTCGGCACCGTCACCGATCGCCGCCGCCGTGCCGTATCCGGTGACCCGCAGATCGTCCGGGCGACGGGCCGTCGCGCGTCGCGCCAGGGCGGCCGAGCCGGGGTCGTCGAGGCAGGCCACGAGCAGTCCGCCGGGGGCGATGCGGTCGACGAAGTCGTCGAACACCTGCACGTACGCCTCTTCCGTGCCGAAGAAGTCGAGGTGGTCGGCCTCGATGTTGGTCACGATCACCACGTCGGGGTCGTACTGGAGCAGGGAACCGTCGCTCTCGTCGGCCTCGGCGACGAACACGTCACCGCTACCGTGGTGCGCGTTGGTGCCCGACTCGTTGAGTTCGCCGCCCACGGCGAAGGACGGGTCGAAGCCACAGTGCTGCAGTGTCACCACCAGCATCGAGGTCGTCGACGTCTTGCCGTGCGTGCCGGCGACCAGGAAGGTGCGGTGCCCGCGCATCAGGGCGGCCAGCACCGCCGGGCGGAACAGGACGGGGACACCGCGGTCGCGGGCGGCGACGAGCTCGGGGTTGTCCTGGGGGATCGCGGCGTGCGTCGTCACCACCGCGGTGGGGCCGCCCTCGAGCAGGTCGAGCGCGTTCGCGTCGTGTCCGATGCGCACCGAGGCGCCGCGCGCACGCAGCGCCAGCACGCCGCGGCTCTCCTTCGCGTCCGATCCGGAGACCTTCCCCCCGCGAGCGAGCAGGATCCGGGCGATGCCGGACATCCCGGCCCCGCCGATGCCTACCATGTGCACCCGCTCGAGCTCCGGGGGCAGCTGCTCGCTCATCGATCACTCCTGTTCGCTTTTACACCTGCGACGTCCAGCACGATCCGCGCCACCTCGGCGGCGGCGCTGCGGTGGCCCGCTCCTGCCGCCCGCCGTCCCATCTCGGCCAGACGGGTGGCGTCACGCAACAGCGGGATCACCGTGTCGGCCACGAACGCCGGTGTCAGTTCCTCGTCCGCCACGATCATTCCACCTCCGGCCGCCACCACCGGCCGGGCGTTGAGTTCCTGCTCTCCGTTGCCGTGCGGCAACGGCACATACACCGCCGGCAGCCCCACCGCGGACACCTCGGCGACGGTCATCGCACCGGAGCGGCAGATCACCGCGTCGGCGGCGGAGTAGGCCAGGTCCATTCGCGTCAGGTAGGGCACGGCGACGTAGGGACAACGGTCGTGCTCGGGACGTGTGGGCACGTCGACGGTGTTCTTGGGGCCGTGGGCGTGCAGCACGGCGATGCCCGCGGCGGCGAGCTGTCCGGCAGCGCCGGAGACGGCCTCGTTGAGGGAGCGGGCGCCCTGCGAACCTCCGAACACCAGGAGCACCGGCCCGTCCGGGGGGAGCCCGAAGTGGGCCCGGGCCTGGGCGCGCAGTGCCGCGCGGTCCAGCCCGGTGATGGACGACCGGACGGGGATGCCGACGATCTCGGCCTCGCCGCGGCGCACGATGCCCGATCCCGGGACCGCGGCCAGGACGCGTGCCGCGCGCAGGGCCCCGATCTTGTTGGCGATACCGGCGCGGGCGTTGGCTTCGTGGACGACGACGGGGATGCGGCGCCGGCGGCGCAGCGGCCCGGCACCGGCGGCCAGGTAGGCGGGCAGCGCCACGTAGCCGCCGAATCCGACGACGACGTCGGCGTGCGCGTGGTCGAGCACCTCGCGGGTCCGGCGAACCGAGGCGAGGACCCGCGCCGGCAGCCGGGCCAGATCGGCGGTGAGCTTGCGGGGCAGTGGCACCGGGGGGATCAGTTCGAGGGGATAGCCGCGCTGCGGCACGAGGGTGGTCTCGAGACCCCGTTCGGTGCCCAGCGCGGTGATCGTCGCCGTCGGCACCAACTCGCGGAGCGCGTCGGCGACCGCGAGGGCCGGCTCGATGTGCCCGGCGGTGCCGCCCCCGGCCACCACCACGGACAGGGCAGACTGCTCGCCGCTCACCTACGATTTCCTCGCTCTCCGGTTCGTCCGTCTCTGCTGTCGGTCGTGCGCGCCGGGCGTCTCGCCCGGCGCGGGGCCTGGTCCTGCGGTGCGGCGGGCTGTGTCGTGCGCCCGCGCGCACGCTCCTGTGGTGCGCGTCCCCGCGGTGCCGGCCGCTCACGGACCGCCGTGCCGCTGCCCCGCTCGGCACCGGCCCGGCGCGGCGCGGCGCGGCCGGGATCGGCACGCCGGTCGAGCCGCACGGCTTCGCCGCGTGACGGGGTGTACTGCTCCGGTTTCGGCAGCCGCAGCAGCCGTCCGAAGCGGCCGTCCTGCCCGGCGTGCAGGGCGGCGACGGCCTCCGGTTCGTGCCGCGCCGCGTTGGCGATCAGACCGAACATCAGCAGCGTCGTCGCAGTGGACGTGCCGCCGGCCGAGACCAGCGGAAGCTGCAGTCCGGTCACGGGCAGCAGCCCGACGACGTAGCCGATGTTGATGAATGCCTGTCCGATGATCCACGTGGTGGCGGTGGCAGTGAGCAACCGCAGGAACGGATCGACCGAGCGCAGCGAGATCCGCAGACCGGCGTACGCGAACAGACCGAACAGGCCGATGACTGCCAGGCCGCCGAGGAATCCGAGCTCTTCACCGATGATGGCGAAGATGAAGTCGTTGTGGGCGTTGGGCAGGTAGCTCCACTTGGCGCGGCTCTGCCCGAGACCGCGGCCCCAGAATCCGCCGTCGGCCAGGGAGAACTTCGCCTGGCGTGCCTGGTACCCGATGCCCTGGGGGTCCGCGCCGGGATTGAAGAAGGCACGCACGCGTGCGGACCGGTACCCGGCGGTCAAGGCGAGAAGCACCGCGAGCCCGGCGGCGGTACCGACGATCGTCAGGAACACCCGCAGCCGCAGACCTGCGAACCAGAGCAGCGCCAGGACGATGATCGCGAGCGAGACGGTGGTACCCAGGTCGGGCTGGAGGATGATCAGCAGGGTGACCACCAGGGTGGCCGGGACCAGCGGAATCATCATCTCGCGGGTACTGGAGCGCTCTGCGCGACGCGACGCGAGCAGGTGCGCACCCCAGACGGCGATGGCGATCTTGGCCAGCTCGGAGGGCTGCAACGACACGCCGGCGACGACGAACCACCCGCGGGTGCCCTGGGACAGCGTGCCGATGCCGGGGATGAGCACCAGGACCAGCAGCACGACGGTGACCGCGAACGCCGGGAACGAGAACCGGCGCAGCACCCGCACCGGCACGATCAAGGCGAGGTAGAAGATGACCATGCCGAGGGCCGCGAAGATCGCCTGCGAGGTGAACAGGCCGTAGGCCGAACCGTTCGTGGCGACGGCTTCGACACTCGACGACGACAGGACCATCACCAGGCCCAGCACGGTGAGCAGCACCGCGATCGTGACGACCAGGTGGAACGAGGCCAGCGGCCGGGCCAGCCACAGCCCGACCCGGTTCCGCGCCGCCCCGTCGGCGGGCTGCGGGGTGTTCACCGCCGCGTCCCGCCCCCGCGCAGTTGCTCGACCGCGGCAGCGAACGCGCGACCACGCTGCGCGTAGTCGGCGAACATGTCCAGCGACGCCGCGGCCGGCGCCAGCAGCACGGTGTCCCCTGCCGTCGCCAGCGACGCCGCCTCGCGCACCGCGGTCCGCATGGCCTCGGGCCCGTCCACCCCCGCGAGCGCCACCCGGCGTGCGGTACCCGGGACCGTCCCCGGTTCGCTCGTGCTCATCTGTCCATCGTCGCGCGTGTCGAGGACGACGACGGGGACGTCGGGGGCGTGTCGCGCGAGCGCGTCGGCGATGCGGCCGGCGTCCCGGCCGAGCAGCACCACCCCCGCGAGACGGGGGGCGACCTCCGCCACCAGGTCGTCGACGTGCGCGCCTTTGAGCAGGCCGCCTGCCACCCACACCACCCGGTCGTGGGCGAGCAGCGACGTGCGCGCCGCGTGCGGATTGGTGGCCTTCGAATCGTCGATGTACGTCACGCCGTCGACGGTGCCGACGGGGGCGGCGCGGTGCGGACCGACGCGGTGCCGGCGCAGGCCGTCGTGCACGGCGGAGGCGGGGACGTCGATCGCGCGGGCCAGTGCCGCGGCGGCGAGCGCGTCGGACAGGCCGGCCGGCCCGGCCGGGGTCACGTCGGCGACCGCGGCGAGCACGGCGGAGTCGGCGAACGCGCGGTCGACCAGGACGTCGCCGCTGATGCCGAGCTCACCGGCCTGCGGGTAGCCGAGGGTGAAGCCGACCGTCACGACGGCCCGCGACCGGTCGCGCAGGCTTCCGGCGATCGGATCGTCGAGGCCGAGCACGCCGACGGTGCCGGTCAGCGCCCGCGCCTTGGCGTCGATGTAGCCCGCCATCCCGCCGTGCCAGTCCAGGTGGTCCTCGGCGATGTTGAGGATCACGCCGGCCTCGGGTCGCACGGACGGCGCCCAGTGCAGCTGGAACGACGACAGTTCCACGGCGAGGACGTCGGCGCGCGGCTCGGTCCGGCGCAGTGCGTCGAGGACGGGCAGGCCGATGTTGCCGCACGCCACGGACGCGAGCCCGGCGGCTTCGAGAATCGACTGCAGCATCGTCGTCGTCGTGGTCTTGCCGTTGGTGCCGGTAACGACGAGCCAGCGCCGCGGCGGGCCGTAGATCTCGGCCCGGTCGATACGCCAGGACAGTTCGATGTCCCCCCAGATCGGCACGGCGGCCCCCGCGGCATGCGAGAGCAGCGGTGCGTCCGGTGCGAACCCGGGGCTCGTCACGACCAGGGCGTAGGCATGCAGCGACGACGCGTCCGCGACGAGGTCGTCGAGATCGACGGTGTCGGCACCGAGTTCGCGGCAGCGCGCGAGGGCCTGCGGGTCGCGGTCGGCCACGGTCACCACCGCCCCGAGGTCGGCGAGGGGCCCGAGGGTGGCGCGGCCGGACATCCCGCCCCCGGCGACGAGCACGCGGGCGCCGCGGAGCCGGTCGAGACCTTGGCGGCGCAGTTCGTCAGTCACGGTGTCAATCCCCGATCGCCGCTAGGTATTCGCTGTAGAACAGGGCCATGCCGATGGCTGAGGCGATGGCGGCGAGCAACCAGAACCGGATGATCACCGTCGTCTCGGCCCAGCCGCCGAGTTCGAAGTGGTGATGGAACGGCGCCATGCGGAACACGCGACGCCGGCTGGACCGGAACACCGCCACCTGGATGACCACGGATGCGGCCTCGGCGACGAACAGGGCACCGATGACGACCATGAGCAGCTCGGTGCGCGTGGTGACGGACAGACCCGCGAGCATGCCGCCGAGGGCGAGCGAGCCGGTGTCCCCCATGAAGATCTTCGCGGGGGCGGCATTCCACCACAGGAAGCCGATGCACGCGGCGGCGCCGGCGGCGCACAGCAGCGCCAGGTCGAGCGGGTCCCGCACGTCGTAGCAGCCCTTGCCGGGGTCGGCGACGCACGAGTTGCGGTACTGCCAGAACGTGATGATCACGTAGGCGCCGAGCACCAGGCTCATCGACCCGGCGGCGAGGCCGTCGAGGCCGTCGGTGAGATTGACGGCGTTGGACCAGGCGCTGACGAGCAGGTACACGAAGAGGATGAACACCACCGCACCCATCGAGACCGTGGCGATGTCGCGCACGTAGGACAGGTGCGTGCTGCCGGGGGTGAGCCCGTCACCGTTGCGGAACTGCAGGGCGAGGATGCCGAACGCGACGGCGGCGACGAGCTGGCCGACCAGCTTGGCGGTCTTGTTCAGACCCAGGTTGCGCTGCTTGCGGATCTTGATGAAATCGTCGAGGAAACCGACGCCGCCGAGGGCGGTGGTCAGACCCAGCACGAGCAGACCCGAGGCCGACGGTCCCTCGGCCCCCTCGTAGGCCAGGCCGATGGCGTGCGCACCGAAGTAGCCGGCCCACAGGCCGGCGAGGATCGCCACGCCGCCCATCGTCGGGGTGCCGCGCTTGGACTGATGACTCTGTGGCCCTTCGACGCGGATCTCCTGGCCGAATCCCTGCCGCGAGAACGCCTTGATCAGCACCGGCGTCAGCAGGATCGACACCGCCAGTGCGATTCCCGCGGCGAAGAGGATCTGTCTCACCGTGCGGCCTCCGTTTCCGTTCCTGCCGTGCCCACCGACCCTGCGAGGATCGCCTCCGCCACCGTCCACAGCCGGACGGACTGCGAGGCCTTGACCAGCACCAGGTCGCCGGGCTGCAGTTCGCGCTCGAGGAGCGCGATCGCCGCGTCGGCGTCGGGGACGTGGGTCGCCTCGTCGCCCCAGGATCCTTCCATCACCGCACCCTGGTAGAGACCGCGGACCGGGCGCGTCGCGCCGACCGCGACGATGCGGGTGACGTCCAGGCGCACCGCGAGCCGGCCGATCGCGTCGTGTTCGACGACCGACTCGTCCCCGAGTTCGCCCATCTCCCCCAGGACCGCCCAGGTCCGGCGCGGGCTCTCACCCGCGCGGGCCATCGTCACCAGCGCCTTGAGCGCCGCGCGCATCGAGTCGGGGTTGGCGTTGTAGGCGTCGTCGACGACGGTGACGCCGTCGGCGCGGGTGCGCACGTCCATGCGATGTGCCGATACCGCGCCGGCGCCGCCGAGCGCGGTCGCGACCTGCTCGAGCGTGGCGCCGCACTCGAGGGCGACGGCCGCGGCCGCGAGAGCGTTGCCGATGTGGTGCTCACCATGCACCGCGAGAGTGACCGCGGCGCGACGCTCGGTGCCGCCGTCGCGCACGACCAGGGTGAAGGTGGGGCGGGCGTGCTCGTCGAGGTGGATGTCGGTCGCCCGGACGTGCGCGGCCGGGTCGCTGCCGACGAACACGACACGGGCACGGGTGCGGGACGCCATCGCGGCGACCAGCGGATCGTCGGCGTTGAGGATCGCCACGCCGCCCTCCGCGGCGGGCGGCAGGGCTTCGACCAGTTCTCCCTTCGTCTGCGCGATGACCTCCTGGGATCCGAACTCCCCCAGGTGGGCGGTGCCGACGTTGAGCACCGCTCCGATCCGGGGCGGAGCGATGGTGGCGAGGGCCGCGATGTGCCCGGGTCCGCGCGCCGACATCTCCAGGACGAGGAATCGGGTGTCGGTGGTCGCGCGCAGCGCCGTCCAGGGGTGTCCGAGTTCGTTGTTGAACGAGCCGGGCGGTGCGACGACGGGACCGAGCGGCGCGAGCACCGCCGCGAGCAGGTCCTTCGTGGAGGTCTTGCCCGCGGATCCGGTGACGCCGACGACGGTCAGTCCGGCCGCGGTGAGCTCGTCGACCGCGGCGCGGGCGAGGGCACCCAGCGCGGCGAGCACCGCGGCGCCGGAGCCGTCGGCGTCGTGCTCGAAGGCCAGCGAGTTGGTCTCGACCGGCGGCACCGGCGGCACCACGACGGCGGGCACACCCACCGGCCGGGCGGCGAGCACCGCGGCGGCCCCGGCGGCGATCGCCTCGGCGGCGTGATCGTGCCCGTCGGAGCGGGCTCCCGGCAGGGCGAGGAACAGCCCGTGCGGGGTGACCTTGCGGGAGTCGAATTCGACGGTGCCCGTCACCTCGACGGCCGGGTCGTCGACGTCGTGCAGTGTCCCGCCGACCACCTCCGCGATGCGGGCGAGTGTCATCGGGATCATGGGGTGCCTCCGTACTGCTCGCTACCTGCGCCGGCGAACCGGTCGATGGCCGCGGCGAGCACCTCGCGGTCGTCGAAGGGGTGCTTGACCCCGTGGATCTCCTGACCGGTCTCGTGGCCCTTGCCGGCCACGAGGACGATGTCGCCAGGACGTGCCCAACGCACGGCGGCTTCGATGGCCGCTGCCCGGTCGCCGATCTCGCGGACCTGTCCCCGCTGGTGTTCGGGGACGGCGCGGGCACCGGCGAGCACCGCGGCCCGGATGACCTCCGGGTCCTCGGTGCGGGGGTTGTCGTCGGTGACGACGAGCAGGTCCGCTCCCCGAGCTCCGACCTCCCCCATCAGGGGCCGCTTGCCGTGGTCCCGGTCGCCGCCTGCCCCGACGACGACGGCGAGCCGGCCACCGGCCGCCCGCGCGCGCAGCGTCGCGACGACGGCCTCGAGCGCAGCCGGCTTGTGTGCGTAGTCGACGACGGCGAGGAATTCCTGTCCGCGGTCGACCCGCTCCACCCGTCCCGGTACGTCGACGTCGGCGATGCCCGCGGCCGCGGCGTCGACGTCGACCCCGGCGGCCGCGCACACCGCGACGGCGAGGGCGGCGTTGGCGACGTTGAAGTGCCCGGGCAGGCGCACCGCCACGCGCCGCTCGACGGCGTCGGGGCCGGTGAGAGTGAACGTCTGGGAGCCGGACGGCTCGGTGCACACCGCCGTGGCGGTCCAGTCGGCCGTGCCGGTGGTGGCGACGGTGCGCACCGCGTCGGGCTCGGCGGGGTGGGCGGCCCGGGCGATCTGCGCCATCCGCACGCCCCACTCGTCGTCGACGCACACGACGGCCCGGTGCGCCCGGACGGGCGAGTCCGCCGCGAACAACCGGGCCTTCGCCCCGAAGTAGTCGTCGAGGTCACGATGGAAGTCGAGGTGGTCCTGGGACAGGTTCGTGAAGGCCCCGACCGCGAAACGGACCCCGGCGACCCGGCCGAGGGACAGGGCGTGGCTCGAGACCTCCATCACCACGGTGTCGATGCCCTGCTCGCGCATGGCCGCGAACAGGGCGTGCAGCTGCGGAGCCTCGGGGGTGGTCAGCGCGCTGGGCACCCGCCGGCCGGCGAGCCGGGTCTCGATGGTGCCGACCAGGCCGGTCACCCGACCCGCGGCGGCGAGTCCCGCCTCGATCAGATAGGAGCTGGTGGTCTTGCCGGAGGTGCCGGTGATGCCGACGACCTGGATGTGCTGCGACGGTTCGCCGTAGACGGCAGCGGAGACGAGGCCGAGGACCGACCGCGGATCCGGATGAACCAGCACCGGCACGGGACGGGTGACGACGGCGGCGAGGTGTTCGCATCCGGCGGCGTCGGTGAGGACGGCGACAGCACCGCGCGCCAGCGCCTCCCCCGCGTACTCGGCGCCGTGCGCGCGGGCGCCCGGCAGGGCGGCGAACAGGTCACCGGGCCGCACGCCCTGGGCGCGGAGGTCGACGCCGGTCACGGACACGGGAGCGCCGGCGGCGGTCGGGGCGGCCGCTGCGCCCGGTTCGACGGTGCCGACGGTCGCGCCCACGGCAGCAGCAAGGTCGCGGAGTGGCGTCACCGGTGGATGCTCGGGTCTCAGGCCGCCTCCCGGCGGGGACGGGTCCGGACTCGACGGCACAGGCACCAGGCTCCTCTCGCTCCGCGGCAGTGTCTCTGCCGTTCTTCGTACTCCCGCGGCCACGATGTGCCCGGGCTCGACCGCGGTGTCACGGTACCGACGTGTCAGGTTACCGACGGGCGGCGGCGGCGCCGACAGGTGCTCGGCGATCGACCGCACCCGCGCGGCTCAGTCCACCTGCAGGATCAGCTTGCTGCCCGGGTCGGCCGACAGCGGCACGCCCTCGCGCTGCAGCAACCACGAGGCGATCGTGTGGAACAGCGGTGCGGCGGACTGGCCGCCGCTGCCGTCGGCGCTGCGGGTGGGCGCGTCGAGCATGATGCCGATCACATAGCGAGGACGGTCGGCGGGTGCGATCCCGGCGAAGGTGATCCAGTAGTTCGAGTTCGAGTAGCACTTGCACGCCGGGTCGACCTGCTGCGCGGTGCCGGTCTTGCCGGAGACCTGGTAGCCCTCGATCGCGGCCGGGGTACCGGTGCCGCGCTGATTGCCGGTGTCGTCCTGCACCACGGCCCGGAACATGTCGCGCACCGTGGCGGCCGTCTGCGGGCTGACCACCCGCACCGGATCCGGCCGGGGTGTGTCGGTGCGGGTGCCGTCCGGGGCCACGACGGCCCGGACGACGCGCGGCGGGATCCGCTCGCCGTCGTTGGCGATGGCCTGGTAGATCCCGGCCATCTGGAGCAGCGTCATGGACAGACCCTGCCCGATCGGCAGGTTGGCGAACGTGCCACCGGACCACTGCTCGCGACTGGGCACGCTGCCGGCGGACTCGCCGGGCAGGCCCACGTCGGTGCGCTGTCCGAGACCGAACAGGTCCAGCATCTGCGCGAACCGGTCCTCACCGACCCGTTCCGCGAGCATCAGAGTCCCCACGTTGGAGGATTTCCCGAACACGCCGGTCGCGGTGTAGGGCACGACGCCGTGGTCCCATGCGTCCTTGACGGTGACGCCGGCCATCCGGATCGTGCCGGGTACCTGCAGCACCTCGTCCGGGGTGGTGAGCCCGTCCTCGATCGCGGCGGCCGCCGTGACGATCTTGTTCACCGACCCCGGCTCGAAGGGGGTGCTGACGGCGGGATTACCGAGTTCGGCGTCCTTCGGGTTGTTGCCGACCCCGATCGAGGGGTCGAACGTACCGTCGTTGGCCATGGCGACGACCTCGCCGGTCCGGGCGTCGAGTACGACGGCGGAGGCGTTCTTCGCCCCGGAGAGGTCCTTGGCCCGCTGAACCTGCTGCTGCACGTAGTACTGGACGTCGGAATCGATGGTCAGCTCCACCGCGGAACCGTCGACGGCGGGCTGCTGATCGCGCCAGCTTCCGGGGATCACCGCGCCGTCGGAGCCCCGATCGTACGTCGACGAACCGTCGGTGCCGGCGAGCACGGAGTCCATGGCGTCCTCGAGGCCGAGGAGGCCGTGCCCGTCCCAGCCGGTCGCACCGACGAGATTGGCGGCGAGCGAACCGCCGGGATACAGCCGGATGTCCTGACGCTCGAGACCCACCCGGTCGTACTCGTCGACGATCGCGGTGGCAACCGCCGGGTCGACGCCGCGCGCCAGATAGACGAATGTCTCGTCGCTGCGCAGCTTGTCGAGGATCTCGTCCTCGGGGGCGGCCGCCCCCAGCGCCTCGTGGATCGCGGCGGCGACGCCTTCCAGATATGTGTCGGTCTCGGGCCGTGTCGGGTCCTCGGCACGCGCCTCGTCGAGTTCCCGTCGCACACGCACGGGCTGGAACGTGAGTGCCTTCGCCTCCAACGTGTAGGCCAACGGACTGCCGTTGCGGTCGGCGATGGTGCCGCGGGTAGCGGGCTCGACGAGCCGCGTCGTGCGCTGACTGGCCGATTCGGCGGTCAGCTGCGGAGCCTGCACGACCTGAACCCACAGCAGTTGTGCGGCCGCCACCCCGAGCGCCAGGAACATCACCGCGCGGCCGTACCGGTAGCGGAACCGGAAACCGGTGGTGTCGGCCCCGCCGGAGCCCGGGCGGGAGCGAGCCCGCCGGACGGGCACCGGCCGGCGGGAGGGAGCGGGGCGGCCGCGGACCGGCCGGGAAGACGGTGGGGTCCCTCGCCTCACCGGCGCCCGTCCTCGGCTTGCGTCGCAGGGGTCACGGGCACCAATTGTTCCGGCTGACCGGGCGCGGCCCCGGCATTGCCGGGCGACGGCGTGGCGTTCTCGGGTGCCGGGGCAGATTCGGCGGGCGGCGGAGTGGCGTTCTCGGGTGCCGGGGCAGATTCGGCGGGCGGCGGAGTGAGTGGGGATGTCGTCGCGGTAGGAGCCTCGCCGGTGGCGGCACCCGAGGGCGCGGCGGACCGATCGGCGCCGGACGACGGGGTCACCGGTCGCGGATTCTCGCTGCCCGCGCTACCCGCGAGGGGCGGAAGCTGCGCCCGGGCCCGGTCACCGGGGGACGGCGGGGTCAGCGGCGCGGCCGGAGCCCCCTCCGCGGGTGCGGGCGTTCCCACCACCTGTACCCCGCCGTCGTCCCCGACGACGAGGCGTGCGACCTCGCCGGTGGGGATCATGCCGAGCTTCGCGGCCTGCATCGCCAGCACCGGCGCCGAATTACCGGCCTGGACGTCGCGTTGCAGGACGGCGCGCTCCTGGACGAGGCGCTGGTTGTAGTCGCGTGCGGCACTGAGCTGGTAGGAGTCCTCCGCGGCGCGCGTGGTCAACAGCAGGGTCACGGCCATGCCGATCCCGAGGAGAGCGATGATGGTGGCCACGAACGGAATTCGCGCCGCCACCCGAGCGCCGCGGCGTGCCGGGGCGGGAGTCGCCGGCTCCGCGCCCAGATGCGCCGTACGTCGGCTGCGCCGCTGATAGGCGCGCTGCGCAGCCGTCGATCGCGCCGGCCGGCGAGCAGGTGCTGCCACCTGTACGGTCATCGGTACCTCCTGGCGATTCGTTCCGCAGCACGCAGGCGCACCGGCGCCGAACGCGGATTTGCCTCGATCTCCTGCTCCGTCGCCCGTTCCGCCCCGCGGGTGAGCATCCACAACTCCGGCCCGGTACCCGGGAGTTCCACCGGGAGCCCCTCGGGACTCTTCGACTTCGTCAGCGGCGTGAGAATCTGCTTGACCACGCGATCCTCGAGGGACTGGTACGACATGAACACCACCCGTCCCCCGACGGCGAGCGCCTCCAGGGCGTCCGGGATCGCGGCGCGCAGCGAGTCGAGTTCGCCGTTGACCTCGACGCGCAGCGCCTGGAAAGTGCGCTTGGCGGGATGCCCGCCGGTACGGCGGGACGCGGCCGGGATGGTCCGGTAGAGCAACTCCACCAGCTCCCCGCTCGTGCGCAACGGCGCCTTCGCCCGCTGCCGAACGATCTCCGAGGCGATCTTCCCGGCGAACCGCTCCTCCCCGTAGGTGCTGAGGATGCGGGCGAGGTCGCCGTGGCTGTAGGTGTTGAGGACGTCGGCCGCGGTGATTCCCGTGGTGGGGTCCATGCGCATGTCCAGCGGGGCGTCGCGGGAGTAGGCGAAGCCCCGCTCGGCCTCGTCGAGTTGCATCGAGGACACGCCGAGGTCGAACAGGATCGCATGGACGGATCCGACCCGATCCAGTCCGCAGGACGCGAGGGCGTCGGCGATGCCGTCGTAGCGGGTGTGCACGAACTGCGTACGGCCGGCGTACGGCGCGAGCCGCCGGCGGGCGACGGCGAGCGCGTCGGGATCGCGATCGAGTCCGATCAGGTGCGCGCCCGGATAGGTACGCAGGAAGTGCTCGGAGTGTCCGCCGAGACCGAGGGTGGCGTCCACGTAGATCGCGCCTGCACCGGCGGCTTCGAGGGCGGGGCCGAGCAACTCGTCGGCTCGGTCGAGCAGAACCGGGATATGACCGAAGCTCTCCGGACTCGCGGCCTCCGGGACTGCCGCCGCGTCCTGCCCCTCCGCCATTCTTCCTCCGGTTGTCCTGCTCGGTTCGTGGGCGATCGGATCGTGGCTTCGGTCGGGGCGTCGCGGCTGGGTCCGGAGACGACCGCGGCGAATGCATCGAGGTCTCTGTCCGAACTGGAAACCTGGCGTTGGGGAAGTACGTCAGGGTTCCGTTTCACGAACCTGGCACTGGGGAAGTGTGTCAGGGTCGCTGTCGGGCAGAGGCCTCGCGGCACTCGCCGCGGTGGCGCTACGGTCGTTGCTGCGGTTCCGGTCACAGAATGTCGTGCAGGGCCTCGTCTCTCGCTTCCGAAAATTCTTCCTCGTGCTCGGCGAGGTACTGCTCCCACGCCGCCGCGTCCCAGATCTCCAGGTGCTTGACGGCACCGATCACGACGCAGTCCTTCGTGAGTCCCGCGTACCTGCGGTGGGCCGCGGACAGGGTGATCCGGCCCTGCGCATCGGGACGTTGCTCGTCGGTTCCCGCCGCCAGGCTCCGGAGGAACGCCCGGGCCTGCGGATTGCTCCGCGAAGCCGCGGCGGCACGCTCGGCGAGGGCGGCGAACTCGTCGCGAGGGAAGACGGAAAGGCTGTGGTCCTGACCCTTCGTGATCATCAGCCCTCCCGCCAGTTCGTCTCGGTACTTGGCAGGCAGCGTGAGCCGCCCCTTGTCGTCCAGCTTGGGCGTGTGGGTACCGAGGAACACTCGACACCCCCCGCCACGCCCCGGCCGGACCCTGTCCTTTGCTCGACGGAGGAACCCCTCCGCCGCGACCCACACTACCCCACTTTCCCCCACGTTCAACCGCTTACGCGCCGCCGCGCGGCGCCGTTTTTCGACTGTCCGCAGTTCAGGGCGGGTGGGGCAGAGTGGGCGAGGGCGACGAGGCAGTGCCGCCGTGCCGCGGGAGGCAGTGCCGCCGTGCCGCGGGAGGCAGTGCCGCCGTGCCGCGGAAGACGGGTCCCCGTCGCGCGACGACGAACTCGGGCCCGGGAGAACACCCTGGTCGCCTCGCCTCGACCGGCGCCTCACCGGATCAGGGCACGACGGTGGGTCGTGGTGGGGCACGACGGTGGGGGGCGGTGGGGCACGACGGTGGGGGGCGGTGGGGCACGACGGTGGGGGGCGGTGGGGCCCGGTGTGCCGCGCGCCGGGAAAAGCCGAACGGCGCGCCCCGGCAACCGGGACGCGCCGTTCCTGAGAACTCGCGTGAAGTACTGCGCGCTACTCCTGCTCGAAACGCCGGCGGAAGCGGTCCTCCATCCTCTTGCTGAACCCTCCGCCGGACTTGCGGCCGCCGCGGGGTCTACCTTCCGCGGAACCGCGACCTGTTCCGCGGGGACCGTCGCCGGCGCCTGGACCGCGCTTGCCTCCGAGGAGGAGCAGGACCCCCGCGCCGAACATGACGATGAATCCGACGAGACTGATGATCGGGAACCCGCCCGGCTTCACCGGGAGGGCGACGCCTGCGATCAGCAACGCCAAACCCAGTGCGAACAACGCGCCGGCCTGGAGCCGACGCCGACTGGACGCCATCCCCATCCGGCTTCCCCGGACGGTAGAGGCGAACTTGGGATCCTCAGCATAGAGCGCGCTCTCGATCTGTTCGAGCATGCGCTGCTCGTGCTCGGAGAGTGGCACGGTACCTCCCCCGGCACTAAACGGTGGCCGCCGGATCTGCGGTCCAGATCGACGGGGGGCCGACTTTGACGGCCGCCTGGCTCAATAATACGAGTACATCCCGGCGGGGACCACAAACTGCGGATTCGAGTTCGATCACGGTTCCGAAGGACCTGCGTACGAGGGGCCGACGGACCCGGCCCGGGCCGTCGAACGACCCGGGCTGCGTCCCGCACCGATCAGGCGGTGCGGCGGCCGGCTCCCGACCCCGGGTCTGCGCCCCCCGACCGGCCGTCCGCGCCGGTCAGGTAGTCCTCGACCTCGTGGAGGAAACGGCCCACCTCGTCGTAGAAGCGGCTCGCCTCGTCGGCAGGCACGGAGCGGGTGACCCCCGCCTCGATCGCCGCGCGGGTGTCGGAACGATCGGCGAAGAAGTCGGCCCAGACCGCGAACCCCGGCTCCGCGCGCGCCATGAGCACCCACGCGTTGCGGGTGCGGGGACGACGCACCGGTCGGACCGCCCGCAGCTCGGCCCCGGCGAGTACGGCCCCGGCCCCGCGCAGCGCGGCGAGATACGCCAGATGGAACCGCTCGGACGGTTCCGGGGTGCCGGCGGCGGCCGAGAGCAGCTCGTCCGCGCGGTCGAGCAAGGTTGCGGCGCGCGAGGACACCGGGCGGGCGGCGCAGTCCGGACGGCCGACGGCCCGCGGACCGGTCGCGCCCGACGGTGCAGCAGCCGACTGTGTGGTTCGTGCCGCGATCATCACTCCGAACACCTCCCTGCACCCCGCCGGGCACCGGCCGGGTCACGGCCCCGGCGATCCGGCGATGTTCGCTTCCCTCGAACATCGCCGGATCCCCGGTATCGAACATCCGTTCGACGTATTCAATATAGCTGCACCTACCGACACACAGTCAAGGGAAGGCGGTCCACTCCCCGTCATGAGTACGGATGCGAGCCCGCGGGGCGCGGCACCGATCGTCGTCGATCTCTCCGCCGCCGAGTTCCGCGCGCGGCTGCCCGAGGTGCTGCCCATCTACGTGGCCGCGATGCGATACCCGCGCGGCACCGAGTACCACCGCGCGCCCATGTGGTCCGAGCACTCCGCCCGCCCGGGATGGAAGGCCGTCGCGGCGGCTCTACCGGAGGAACCGTCGACGCTCGTCGCGATCGCCTACGGCTATTGCGGGTCACCGCATCAGTGGTGGAACCAGCAGGTGCGGACCGGGATGCGCCATGCCGGCTACCCGCCGGAGACGATCGACGCCGTCCTCGGCGACTACTTCGAACTGACCGAGCTGCACGTGCGGCCGGACGCCCAGGGGCACCGTATCGGCGAGGCGCTCCTGCGCCGGCTCCTGAGCGGCCGCCCCGAGCGCACGGTGCTGCTGTCGACTCCCGAGACGCCCGGCGAGGACAACCGGGCCTGGCGGCTGTACCGGCGATTCGGGTTCCGCGACGTCGTCCGCAACTTCCGGTTCACCGGGGACGCCCGTCCCTTCGCCGTCCTGGGCCGGGACCTTCCGCTCGAAGGTCCGTAGCGTGGACGGGGTGATCGATGCCGTCGTAGTGGGTTCCGGGCACAACGCCCTGGTGAGCGCGTGCTACCTGGCCCGCGCGGGCCGGTCCGTGGAGGTGCTCGAGCGGGACACCGTGCTCGGTGGCGCCGTGTCGACCGTGGAACGCTTCCCGGGCCACGCGGTCGACCGCGGCTCGTCGGCCCACGTCATGATCCGGCACACCGGCATCGTCGAGGAACTCGATCTGGCCGCGCACGGCCTGCGCTATGTCGACTGCGACCCGTGGGCGTTCGCCCCGGCCCCGGCGGGCAGCGACCGCCCGGGGATCGTCTTCCATCGCGATCTCGACCGCACCTGCCGATCCGTCGAGGCGGCGTGCGGTCCACGCGAGGCCGACGCCTACCGCCGCTTCGTGACGGTGTGGGGTCCGCGCAGCGCCCGGGTGATGCGCTCGTTCTCGGTGCCACCGACCGGCCGGCACCTGCTCTCGTCCTTCTGGGGTCTGGACACCGGCAGCGGCGGCAGTGACCTCTCCCGCCAGTTCCTCGGCACCGGCGACGCCCTCCTCGACGAGTACTTCGACGACGAGCCGCTCAAGGCCGCCCTCGCCTGGTTCGGTGCCCAGTCCGGTCCCCCGATGTCCGAGCCCGGCACTGCGCCCATGGTCGGCTTCGCGGCATTGATGCACACTCTGCCGCCCGGCCGGGCGGTCGGCGGGAGCGGCGCGCTGACCCGGGCCCTGGCCGCCCGCCTCGGGTCCGACGGTGGGGCCGTCACCCTCGGCGACGCCGTCACCGAGATCCGCCGCGCCGGGGACGGCTGGGCGGTGCGCACCGACTCCGGACGTGTCGTCACCGCACGCACCGTGATCGCCGGCTGTCACGTGCTGACCACGTTCGATCTGCTCGAACGCGGCGGATTCGACCGCGCCCGCCTCGACGCGTGGCGGCGCCGGATCCGCGTCGGCCCGGGCATCGGCATGGTGGTACGCCTGGCGACCGACGCGCTGCCCCGGTATCCGAGCGGGCCCGCCGATGCCGCCGAGGCCGTGCGCGGCCTGCAACTGCTCGTCGAGGACCGGGCCCGGCTCCGGCTCGCGCACGGCGCCGCCCTGGCGGGGGAACTGCCGCCGCGGCCGGCCGTGCTGGCCATGAGTTTCACGGCGCTCGATCCGTCGATCGCCCCGCCCGGCGAACACCAGGTGACCCTGTGGTCGCAGTGGCACCCGTACCGGCTCTCCGGCGACCGGCAGTGGTCCGCGCTGGCCGAGCCGGAGACGGACCGGATCGTCGCCGAGATGGAGCGGTTCGCGCCCGGCTTCGCCGGCTCCGTCCGGCACCGGCACATCCAGACCCCGCACGAGATCGAACGCGAACTGGGTCTGATCGGCGGCAATGTCATGCATGTGGAGATGTCGCTGGACCAGATGTTCATGTGGCGGCCGCTGCCGGAGCTGTCCGGGCACCGGGTCCCGGGCGCCGACGGTGTCTATCTGACCGGCGCGTCCACCCATCCCGGGGGCGGGGTCTCCGGCGCGAGCGGGCGCGCCGCCGCGCAACTGGCGCTCGCCGATTCCGCGGGTGGCCCTGTGCGCCGCGCGCTGGGGCGGTGGCGTCGATGAATCGGCTGCCCGTCGTTCTCGCCGGTTGTGCGATCGCCGCGCAGATCGCGTACCCGCTGACCTCCGGCCAGGCCCGCGATCTCGTCACCGTCGCCGTGGTCACCCTTCTGGCGGCCGCCGGGCTCGCGCACGCGGCTGCGCGACGCGGCGCGGTCTGGACCGCCGGGTTCTTCGCGATCACGGCAGGGATCGGGTTCGCATCCGAGGTGGTGGGCACGGCGACCGGGTACCCGTACGGTTGCTATGCGTACGCCGCCGACCGGCTCGGTCCCCCGCTGTTCGACGTGCCTCTCGTGGTGCCGCTCGCCTGGACCGCGGGGATGTACCCGGTCTGGTACGTGGCGTCGCTGCTCGCCGCGCGCAGCGGGATCTCGCGGCCGGACGGGAACCGCGAGCGGGTGACTCGCATCGCGCTCACCACGGTGGGCATGGTCGGCTGGGACCTGTACCTCGACCCGCAGATGGTCTCCGACGGCCAATGGAGCTGGTGCAACGGCGGCGGTCTGCCCGGTCTCGAGCAGATCCCGCTCACCAACTACCTCGGCTGGATCGTCGTCGCCACGCTGATGGCCGTGGGATTGGACCTGCTCGACCGGACCGGACCGGTACAGCCGGGCACCGACACCGTCCCCCTGGTGCTGTTCGTGTGGACGTGGCTCGGGTCGGCGCTCGCCCACAGCGTCTTCCTGGGCGCGCCGGAGCTGAAGTACTCGGCTCTCTACGGGTCGGCGGTCATGAGCGTGCTCGGCATCCCGCTGCTGTGGTCCCTGCGGCGACGCGCCGGGACCGGGGCTCGCGTCTGACACGTCACCCCGCTCCTGGCACGATGTCGCTGTGCAGCCGCCCACCTCGCCCCGCTCCCGCCGACGGTCCCTCGCGGCGGCGGCGCTCCTGCTCCTGCTCGTCCCCGCCCTCGCCGGCTGCCTGCGGGTGCAGGCGACGATGGGGGTCTCGGCCGACGACCGTGTCTCCGGGCAGATCGTGGCCGCGACGATCCCCGCCGACGAGAACGACAAGGGACCGCAACTGACGGCTCCCGGCTCTCTCGCCGGCAAGGTCCGCGTGCAGGAGTACGACCAGGACGGGTACGTCGGTAGCCAGGTGTTCTTCAGTGATCTGAGCTTCGGGGACGTGCAACAGCTGGGGTCGATGTCGGACCAGACCTCGGGCACCTTCCAGCTCGCGCTGCAGCGCGCCGGTGACCTGGTGAGCGTCAACGGCAAGGTCGACCTCGAGTCGGTGCCGGTCCAGGGCACCGACGTGCAGATCACGATCGCGTTCCCGGCCCGGGTCGCGACGACCAACGGCAACCGTGAATCCGACTCGATCGTCACGTGGAAGCTGCCGGCCGGTGAGGTGAGTACGTTGCGCGCCGAGGTCCGCTACGCCGATCCGAACACCAGGGGGTTCGCCGGCTGGGCGGGCATCGTCGCCGGCGTCACGATCGGTGTCGCGGCGATCATCGGAGTACTCGCCTGGATGAACCGCAACCCCGCGCCCGCGCGACGCAGCCGCGACGACGCGACGGCGTCGTAGGCGATGCGGGCGCTGGTCGGCGTCGTCCGCGCCGGGGCCGTCGCCGCGACCCTGGGAGCCGCCGTCGCCGTCGCCAATCGCCTCACCCTGCCCCGGCTCGCCCCCGGCGATGTCGTCGACGAACCGGTGACGGTGATCGTCCCCGCCCGCAACGAAGCCCGTCGCCTACCTCGTCTCGTCGCGGATCTGCGCGCCCAGCGCGGTCTGCGCCGACTGCGGGTGGTGATCTTCGACGACGACTCGGTCGACGGCACGGCCGAGGCGGCCCGGCTGGCAGCCGGGGAGGATCCCCACGTCACGGTGATGCGTTCGACCGCGTCGCCACCACCCGGGTGGACGGGCAAGGCCGCGGCATGCGCACGTGCCTACACCGCCACCGATCCGTCCGGCGTGGTCGCCTTCGTCGACGCGGACGTGCGGTTGGCCCCGGACGCGGTGGCGTCCGCGGTGACTGTGCTGAGGGACCGCGGGGCCGACCTGCTCACCCCGTGGCCCTTCCAGCAGGCCGGCTCCACCGCCGAGCAGCTCGTGCAGCCGCTGCTGTTCTGGTCCTGGTTCGCGACGCTGCCGATCGCGGTGTCCCACCGCTCGAACCGGCCGTCCACCGCGGTCTCGTGCGGACAGTTCCTCGTGTTCGACGCACAGGCGTACGCCGCGGTCGGCGGGCACGTCGCGGTGGCGTCCAGTCCCACCGAGGACCTCGACCTCGCCCGGGCCCTGCGCCGGGCCGGGCGGCGCACGATGGTGGCCGCGGCCGGCAACGTCGTGTCCTGCCGGATGTACGAGGGCGCTGCGCCCTTGCGGGCCGGGTACACGCGCTGGCTGTGGTCGGCGTTCGGTTCCCCCGCCGGATCTGGGGCGGTGCTCGTCGCTGCCGCGGTGACCTACGTGCTGCCGCCCGTGGCAGCGGTGCTCGGCCGCGGCCCGGCCCGGCGCTGGGGGGTCGTGGGCACCGCCGCGGCGGTCGTTTCCCGGACCGTGGCCCGCGCGACCGAACGCGGCGGCCTCGACCCGTCCGATCTGGCGGCCGCCTGCACCCACCCCTTCGCGGTGGGCGGGTTCGCGGCGCTGACGATCGACTCGCTCCGCGCGCGGCGCACCGGCCGGCTCGGCTGGAAGGACCGGCCCCTGCCCTGAGTCGTCTGTCCTGAGTCGTCCGGCCTGAGCGCCCCGCCCAGAGCGCCCGGGTCAGACCGCCGTGGGCACCGCGATGCCGAGGCGGGCGAGCACCTCGCGGGTAGCCCGCGCGAAGTTCAGGGTGATGAAGTGCAGGCAGGGCGCGCCCTCGGCGATGAGTCGCTCCGCCATCTCGGTGGCGACGTCGATGCCCACTTCGCGCACGGCGGCACGGTCCTCCTCCGGGCCGTTCCCGGCGGCCCGGACGAGGCGCTCCTCGAGGGTGGCCGGCAGCTTCGACCCGGACAGCTCCAGGCTGCGCCGCGCCGTGCGCAACGACGTGATCGGCATGATCTCCGGGATGATCGGCTTGGCTCCCTGTTCCGGGTCGTAGGCCACGACTCGGTCCCGCAGCCGCAGGTAGTCCTCGACGTCGAAGAACATCTGGGTGATCGAGTACTCGGCGCCCGCGCGCAGCTTGTGGACGAGATACCGCGTGTCGTGCTCGAGGTCCGGGGAGCGGTGGTGCGCCTCGGGGAACGACGCCACTCCGACGTGAAAGTCACCGAGGTCGCGGACCAATCGGACGAGTTCCTCCGCGTACTCGAGCCCCTGCGGGTGCCGGGTCCATTCGCCCAGCGGATTTCCCGGCGGGTCACCTCGCAACGCCAGGATGTTGGTGATGCCACGATCGGCGTAGGCACCGACCATGGCACGAAGTTCGTCGACGCTGTGCCCGACGGCGGTCAGATGCGCCACCGGCAGGAGCGTGGTTTCCTCCGCCAGCTCACCGGTGACCCGCACGGTGCGGTCCCGGGTGGAACCACCGGCTCCGTACGTCATCGACACGAAGGCCGGGCCGAGGCGTTCGAACTCGCGCACGGCACGCCACAGGCGCGCCTCGGCGTCGGCGTCGCGCGGCGGGGAGAACTCCACCGAGAACGGGATTCGCGCGCCGCGGGGCGCACGGAGACGGTCCACCACCGACGGCGTACGGGATTCTCCACCGCCGACCGGCCCGCTGTCGGAATCGAATGTCACCCGACCAGCATAGGGGCACGTCGGAGCGGGCCGAACGGGGGCGAGGCCCCCGGCCGCCGGATAGGGTGGGCGCGGGTGCACTCGGCGCGTTTCGTTGCGCGATCGGGCCGCACCCGCCGTCGCCCGACGGGCCCGTCCACACACGACCAGGAGGACGCCCTGTTCACCGGATCCGAACCCGTGCCCGCCGCCTTGTTTCCCGATCTCGTGGAGGGCGCCCTGCGCGACTTCTTCGTCTCGCGGATCGAACTCGTCGAACCGATCGGCGGCGGCTACCCCGAGGCCGTCACGGCACTCGAATCCTTCGTGCTTCGCGGCGGCAAGCGGGTGCGTCCGGCGTTCGCGTGGAACGGCTGGATCGGCGCCGGCGGTGACCCCTCCGGTCTCGACGCGCCCGCGGTGCTGCGAGCCTGTTCGGCACTCGAACTGATCCAGGCCTGCGCTCTGGTGCACGACGACATCATCGATGAATCCACCACCCGCCGCGGCTTCCCGACCGTGCACGTCGAGTTCGCCGACCGGCACCGCGCATCGGGCTGGCGGGGCCGGCCCGAGCAGTTCGGCACCGCCGTGGCCATCCTCCTCGGTGACCTCGCTCTGGCCTGGGCCGACGACATGGTTCGGGAAGCCGGACTGGATTCGGCCACGACCGCGCGGATCGCACCGGTGTGGTCGGCGATGCGCACCGAGGTCCTCGGCGGGCAGTTCCTCGACATCGCAGGCGAGGTGTCGGCCGACGAATCCGTGCCCGCGGCGATGCGGGTCAACCGGTTCAAGACCGCCGCGTACACGATCGAACGGCCGTTGCATCTCGGCGCCGCGCTCGCCGGTGCCGACGACGCCCTGATCGCCGCCTACCGGGAGTTCGGCACCGACGTCGGGCTCGCCTTCCAGCTCCGCGACGACCTCCTCGGCGTGTTCGGAGATCCGGAGGTCACCGGCAAACCGTCCGGCGACGACCTGCGGTCGGGCAAACGAACCGTGCTGTACGCGCTGGCCCTGGAATCCGCCGACGCCCGTGACCCCGAGGCCGCCCGGTTGCTGCGCGAGAGCATCGGCTCGGACCTGTCCGACGCGGACGTCGAGAAATTGCGGATGGTCATCACCGACCTCGGGGCCGTGGACCGGGTGGAGCGGCGCATCGCCGCGCTCACCGACGCAGCGCTGGCGACGCTGGACGGCTCGAGCGCGACGGACGAGGGCAAGGCCCGTCTGCGGGCGGCGGCGCTCGACGCGACGCGGCGGGCCGCCTGATGCGCACCGTGAAGGACGCCGAGCGCGTCGTCGTCGTGGGGGCCGGGCTCGCCGGGCTCTCGACCGCGCTGTATCTGCTCGGCGCCGGGCGCAAGGTGACCGTCCTCGAACGCGAGACGACCGTCGGCGGCCGGGTGGGAGTGCACGCAGGACCCGGTTACGAGATCGACAACGGCGCCACCGTGCTCACCATGCCGGAACTCATCGCGGACGCGTTGGCGGCCGTCGGCGCCGACTTCGAGTCCGTCACCCCGGCGGTACGGCTGAGTCGGCTCGCCCCGGCGTACCACGCACGGTTCGCCGACGGCACGACCCTGGACGTGCACACCGATCCGGACGCGATGGTCGCCGAGATCACCCGGGTGTGCGGAGCCGACGAGGCGCGGCGCTATCTTCGGCTGCGCTCCTGGCTCGCGGAGATCTTCGACGCCGAGTTCGACCGGTTCATGGCCGGGAACTTCGACTCCCCCCTCGACCTGGTCGCTTCCCCCGCGGCGGCGCGCGACCTGGCGACGCTGCTCCGTCTGGGCGGGTTCGGCCGGTTGGGGGCCCAGGTGAACCGCCGGATCACCGACCCGCGGTTGCGCCGCGTGTTCACTTTCCAGGCGTTGTACGCGGGTGTCGCACCCGCCCGGGCGCTGGCGGTGTACGGCGCCATCGCCCACATGGACACGTCCCTCGGCGTGTACTCGGTGGAGGGTGGCATGCGGGTGCTGGCCCGCGCGATGGCCGACGCGATCGTCACTGCCGGCGGGGAACTGCGCCTCGGCACCGAGGTCACGGGTCTGGACTTCGACGGCCGCACGGCCACCGCCGTCCGCACCGCCTCGGGGGAACGCGTGCCGTGCGACGCCGTGGTGCTGAGCCCGGACCTGCCGGTCGTGGACAGGCTGCTGCCGCCACGCCGGCGGCGCCGTGTGCTCGCGTCACCGTCGGCGGTGGTGCTGCACGGGAGCGTGCCGTCCACCGTTGCCGCGCGTTGGCCTGCGACCCACCACCACACCATCGACTTCGGTGCGTCGTGGGAGGAGACGTTCGCCGAGATCAGCGCGGGACGCGGCCGCGGCCGGCTCATGAGCGACCCTTCGCTGCTGATCACCCGGCCCGCGTTGAGCGACCCGGGTCAGGGCTTCGTCCGCGACGGCGTGCGGCACGAGCCGCTGTCGGTGCTCGCGCCGTGCCCCAACCTGGACAGCGCCCCGTACGACTGGTCCGCGCTGGCCGACCCGTACGCCGCCGAACTGCTCGCCGTCCTCGGCCGGCGCGGATACGACGGCGTCGCCGACGAGTTCCGCATCGACCACATCGACACCCCGGCCACCTGGCAGGCCCGGGGCATGCTGGCGGGCAGCCCGTTCTCCGGGGCGCACGTCTTCCGGCAGACCGGACCGTTCCGGCGGCGGAACCTGGATCCACGCCATCCCAACGTCGTGCTCGCGGGCTCCGGGACCGTGCCGGGGGTGGGCGTGCCGACGGTCGTGTTGTCGGGCCGGCTCGCGGCCGAGCGGCTCGGTGTCCGCACCGCGCGGTGAGTGGTGGACCGCGGACGGTTGCGGCTGAACTAAACTGTCACCTCGTTCACCTGTCCGCCCGCGCCGCGCCCGGGCCCCGCACCGTCCACGACTTCCCGGGGGAGGAACTCGCAACCATGTCGTCCCCTGCCCCTTCCGACGCTGCTCCACAGCATCCGTCGGGACCGCAGCGCCCGCCGGAATCGCAACGTCCGCCGGAAGCACAGCGCCCGCCGGAAGCACAGCGCCCGCCGGAAGCACAGCCTGCCGGCTCGAAGCCCGCACGGAGCAGACCCGGCGATTTCCTCCGGAGCCCGGCCGGCAATGCGGGCATGCTGGGCACCCTCGGCGCCGCCTTCGTCACGTTCGGCGGATTCGGGGCCGGAAGCGTCCGGCGGCAGGACCCGCTGCTCGAGGAGCTGTACCTGTCCTGGTTGCGGTTCGGGCACGGCCTGCTGCTCTCGACGATCCTGATCTGGGCCGGTGTCCTGCTGATGATCGCGGCCTGGGTGCGGCTGGGCCGCAGCACCCTCTCCGGGCACGTGACGCTGCGCGAGCTGTGGACGGTGCTGCCCATGTGGGTGGCACCGTTGCTGATGGCCCCGCCGATGTTCAGCCGCGACGCCTACTCCTACCTCGCCCAGGGGGCGATGCTGCGCGACGGCTTCGACCCGTACCTCGACGGCCCGGTAGTCAACCCGGGTGTGCTGCTCGACAACGTGAGCAACGTGTGGAAGACGACCACCACCCCGTACGGTCCGGTGCACCTGCTGCTCGGCGCGGGCATCACGTCGCTCACCGGTGACGACGTCGTCACCGGTACCTGGTTGCTGCGGCTGACGATGCTGCCGGGTCTGGTGCTCACCGCGTGGGCCGTGCCGAAGCTCGCGCGCCGGCTCGGCGGCAACCCCCGCATCGCCCTGTGGCTGGCGGTGCTCAACCCGCTGATCCTGATCCACCTCATCGGCGGTGTGCACAACGAGATGCTGATGGTCGGGTTCATGATCGCCGGCATCGTGCTCGTGCTCGAGGGCCGGCACGTCGGCGGCATCGCACTCGTGTCCGTCGGTGCCGCGGTCAAGGCGTCGGCGGGAATCGCGCTGCCCTTCCTGGTGTGGATCTGGATGCTGCACGAACGGGACCGGGCGCGGGCGCAGGGCCGCGAACCGGCGTCGCCGATCGTGCTGTTCGGGAAGACCGCGGGCGCGGGGCTGCTGGTGTTCGCGGCCGTATTCGGGGCGGCTTCGGCGCTCGCGGGCGTCGGTATCGGCTGGCTGACGGCCTTGTCCGGCTCGTCGAAGATCATCAACTGGCTGTCGTTGCCGACGATCATGGCGCACGCCGTCACATGGTTCACGCCGTGGCAGCTGGGGTCGATCCTGGACGTCACCCGGATGCTCTGCGCCGTGGCGTTGCTGGTGATCATGGTGGTGACGTGGTGGCGGTTCCGGCGCACCGAGCGCGATGCCGTACTCGGCATCGTGATCACGCTGACCGCGATCACGGTGCTTTCGCCGGCCGCCCTGCCGTGGTACTACTCGTGGCCGCTCGCGGTGGCGGCGGGCTTCACCCTGTCGACGACCACGTTGGCGGTGCTCGTGGGCCTGTCGACCTGGCTGATGCTGATCTTCAACCCCGACGGCTCGATCGGCATGTACAACATCGCCCATGTGCTCCTGGCTGTGGTCGCCTCGGTGATCGCCGCCGCGTCGCTGCGTACCGTCGACCCGCTTCGGCTGCGCGCACGACGGGAACCACCCGTCCCCGCCGTCCACCCCGATCCGAGGTGACCGTGTCCGAGACCGACGCAGGATTCCGCTACTGCGAGGAGCTGGCGGCCACGCACGGCCGGACGTACTATCTCGCCACCCGTCTCCTGCCCCGGCCACGACGGTCGGCGGTCCACGCCCTCTACGGGTTCGCTCGTCTCGTCGACGACATCGTCGACGTGACCGCCGTCGACGACCCGGCCGGCGCCGCCCGGCAGGTGACCGAAACGGAGCGCCGGCTGCACGCCGCACTTGCGGGCGACCCCGGGCCGGCGGATGCGACCGGGTTGGTCGTGGGGGCGCTGGCCGAGACCATCCGGCGCTACGAGCTGCCCCTGGAGTACTTCGAGGCGTTCGTCCGGTCGATGCGGATGGACATTCCCGGCACCCCCGAGTTCCGCGCGCGCTACGACGACATGCCGCAGCTGCGGGAGTACATGTACGGTTCGGCGGCGGTCATCGGACTGCAGTTGCTGCCCGTGTTCGAGGTCGCCGACATCGACGCGGCCGCACCCTATGCAGCGGCGCTCGGAGAAGCCTTCCAGCTCACGAACTTCATCCGGGATGTGGGCGAGGACCTCGACCGGGGGCGCACCTACCTGCCGGCCGACACGTGGGCCGCTTTCGGGGTCGATGTCGCGCTGCTCGAGCACGGCCGGCGCACCGGCGGGACCCCGGATCCGCGGGTGCGCCGGGCACTGGCCCATTTCGTGGCGCTCACGCGGGCGGAGTACCGGCGAGCCGAGCCGGGTCTGGCGCTGCTGCCGGATCGGATCCGGCCCGGCATCCGCACCGCCTTCGCGCTCTACGGCGGAATCCTCGACGAGGTCGAGCGCAGCGGCTACCGCGTCCTCGACGAGCGCGCCGTGGTCCCCGGCCGGCGCCGTGCGCGGGTTGCGCTGACCCAGCTGGTCCGCCTGCGCTGAGCGGCCGGAGCCGGAACCGGAGTCAGAAGCCGAGTGCCTGCGCCCGGCGCATGACCTCCCGCCTCGCGTGGGTGTGCATCGCCGCGGCCGGGGAGCCGCCCGTGAGCGTGTCGTCCTCCCGGAACATCCAGTTCAGGATCTCGTCGTCCCGGAATCCTCCGTCGTGCAGTACCGCGATGAGACCGGGGATGCCCGCGAGTATCCGACCGTCCTCGTCGAAGAATGCCGCGGGCACCGCCAGCACGCCGTCCCGCTTGATCGCCAGGAGTTGGCGGTCGCGCAGCAGCTGGTGGACCCGGGTGATCACCAGACCGAGCTGCTTCGCCACGTCGACCAGCTGAAGCACGGGTACGGAGCGGTCGAGGACGTCTTCGCTGTAAGGGATAGCACTCACACGGTCAACGTTATCGGGTCCGTGGCGGCGGGCCGTCGACGGCCGCGCAGGTGTCACCGCGGCGAGCCGCGCCCGTGTCACCGCGGCGAGCCGCGCCCCTGTCACCGCGGCGAGCCGCGCCCCTGTCACCGCGGCGAGCCGCGCCTCTGTCACCGCGGCGAGCTACGGGCGGGCACCGGGCGGTTCGTGCGCTGGCTACGATCGACAGAGGCGAACCCGGCGGCATTCCCGTCGTGCGCCGCACCTGACGCAGCAAGACGACGGCACGGACACGGGGGTACACCGGGTGAGCTCTGGAGGCGACCGCCTGATCGGCGCGGTGCTCGAACGGCGCTACCGCATCGAGGCACCGATCGCCCGCGGTGGCATGTCCATCGTGTACCGAGGTACGGACCTGCGACTCGACCGTCCGGTGGCGGTGAAGGTCATGGATCCGCAGTTCGCGGCCGATCCCCAGTTCCTCGCTCGGTTCGAGTTCGAGGCGCGCTCGGTGGCGCGGTTGACCCATCCGGGCCTGGTCGCGGTGTACGACCAGGGGCAGGACGGGGATCACGTCTTCCTGGTGATGGAGCTGGTCGAGGGCGGCACGCTGCGCGAACTGCTGCGCGAGCGGGGTCCGATGCCGCCGCATGCGGCGGCGGCCGTCGCGGCGCCGGTGCTGGGAGCGCTCGCGGTGGCGCACCGCGCCGGCCTGGTGCACCGTGACGTCAAACCGGAGAATGTGCTGATCTCCGATGCCGGGGAGGTGAAGATCGCCGATTTCGGCCTGGTGCGGGCGGTCGCCGCGGCGACGACGACGTCGCGCAGTGTCATCCTGGGTACCGCCGCATATCTGTCGCCGGAACAGGTGACCACGGGCACCGCGGACGCACGCAGCGACGTGTACGCGACCGGGATCCTGCTGTTCGAGATGCTGACCGGCCGCACCCCGTTCACCGGCGACACGTCGCTCTCGGTGGCCTACCAACGGGTCGATCGGGACGTCCCGGATCCCGGTGCCCTCATCGACGGCGTCCCGGAGCAGTTCGACGAGCTCGTCCGGCACGCCACCGAACGGGAGCCCGGTGAACGGTTCCCGGATGCGGGGGCGATGGCCGCCGCGCTGAGCGAGGTCTGCGATGCCCTGGCGTTGCCCCGCTACCGGGTGCCCGCTCCGCAGCGGTCCGCGCAGCATCGTTCGGCGGCCGCGGAACCGGTGACGGCCGCGGTGAACCCCGCGCCGCCGACGGTGGCCGTGCGCGCCGCGGCACCGCCGTCGCGACCGCTGCCACCGCCGACGGCGCCGGGACTCGCTGCCCAGGTCTCCCCCGCCGGCCCGCAGCACACCAAGGTCGTCACCCAGCAACACCCGCGTGCCGAGACGTCGGGACTCCGGGCCGAGCCTGCTGATTTCGCCGCCGAGCACCGACGGAACCGGCGGACGACGCTGCTGTGGCTGCTGGCGATCCTGCTCCTGGCGCTGGCCGTCGGTTTCGGCGGATGGTGGCTCGGATCCGGGCGGATGACCACCGTCCCGAGCGTCCTCGGGGTCGATCGGGACACCGCCCTCACGGCCCTGCAGGCCGCAGACGTGAACCCCGAGGTACGAGGGGAGTACTCCGACGACGCCTCCGTCGACACCGTGCTCGGTACCGACCCGGAGGCCGGCAGCCGCGTCGCCCGGGGTGACGATGTCGTGCTGCTCGTCTCGCTGGGCCGGCCGACCGTGCCCACGATCGTCGGTGACGGTGACCGCGACGTCGTGGAACAGGAGTTGCGCAACCGGACCTTCGTTCCGGTGGACGGTGGCTCCGCCTACAGCACGGCCGTCGAGGAGGGCGGGGTCGCTGCGCTCGACCCGGCACCGGGCACGGTCCTTCCGGTGGGGGCGGAAGTCGCGGTGATCATCAGCAAGGGGTCGCCGCCGGTGGATGTGCCCGACGTCGCGGGCCGCACTGTCGACGAGGCCCGGCGGGCCCTGGACACGGTGGGACTCACGGTGCGCGAGACGCGGGAGGTGTTCGATGCGGACGTCGATGCGGGACGGGTCGTCGGCACCGACCCGGCGATCGGGAACCGGGTCAACGCCGGCGGCAGCGTCACGCTGATGGTGTCGAATGCGGTGAAGGTGCCCTCACTGCTGGGTCGCACGGTCGCGGCGGCGCGCGACGAACTCGGCCGGCTCGGTCTGGACGTCGAGGTGCGGCAGTTCGCAGGCTCCGACCGGTCGGTGGTGATCGGTCAGAGCCCGGGTGCGGGCGACCGGGTCGAGCCGGGCGGCACGGTGACGCTCACTGCCCTGCCCTGAGACCCGGCCGCCGCGCCCCGGTCAGCCGCGGAGCATCTCCGCGACCAGGAACGCCAGCTCGAGGGACTGCTGGGTGTTCAGACGGGGGTCGCACGCCGTCTCGTAGCGTCCGTGCAGGTCGATGTCGGAGATGTCCTGCGCGCCGCCGAGGCATTCGGTGACGTCCTCACCGGTGAGTTCGATGTGGATGCCGCCCGGGTGCGTGCCGAGTGCATTGTGCACCTCGAAGAAGCCCTGCACCTCGTCGACGATCCGGTCGAAGTGCCGCGTCTTGTAGCCCGTGGACGCCTCGTGCGTGTTGCCGTGCATCGGGTCGCACTGCCAGATGACCTGGTGTCCGGTCGCCTCCACCTTCGCGATGATCGCGGGCAGCAGATCGCGCACCTTCGCGTGCCCCATCCGGGAAATGAGGGTCAGCCGGCCCGGCTTGTTGGTGGGATCGAGCCGCTCGACGTACTCCGCCGCCATCTCGGGCGTGGTGCTGGGACCGATCTTCAGGCCGATCGGGTTGGCCAGCAGCTCGGCGAAGGCGATGTGGGCGCCGTCGAGCTGACGGGTGCGGTCACCGATCCACAGGAAGTGCGCCGACAGGTCGTACAGCCGGGGGTGCCCGTCGGTGTTGTCGAGCCGCAGCATTGCCCGCTCGTAGTCGAGGACCAGCGCCTCGTGGCTGGCGTAGATGGTGGCGGCCTTCAGATTGGGGTCCACGACGCCGCACGCGTCCATGAAACGCAGACCGCGGTCGATCTCGGAGGCGAGGGCCTCGTACCGCGCCCCGGCCGGGGACGAGGCGACGAACTCCCGGTTCCAATCGTGGACTCGGTGCAGGTCCGCCTCGCCGGCGGCGGTGATGGCCCGGACCAGGTTCATCGCGGCGCTGGCGTTGGCGTAGGCGCGGATGAGCCGGGACGGATCGTGTGCGCGCACGGCGGCGTCGGCGACGAGGGAGTTGATCATGTCGCCCCGGTACGACTGCAGCCCGAGCGCATCGATGTCCGAGGAGCGCGGTTTGGCGTACTGCCCGGCGATCCGCGCGACCTTCACGACCGGCAGCGACGCACCATAGGTCAGCACGACGGCCATCTGCAGCAGCGTGCGGATGTTGGCCTTGATGTGCGGCTCGGTGTTGTCGGCGAAGGTCTCGGCGCAGTCGCCGCCCTGGAGCAGGAAGGCTTCGCCGCGCGCGACCGCGGCGAGGTGGTTCTGCAGCTCCTCGACCTCGCGGGCCACGGTGATCGGCGGCACGCTCTCGAGCACGGTGCGCATCGCCGACGCCTGGTCCTCGGGCCAGCTCGGCTGCTGCAGGGCGGGCTTGGCCAGGGCCGCGTCCAGCCGTTCGCGCAGCTCGGCAGGGAGCGGCGGAAGGGTCGGCAAGCGGTCGATCGGCACATCGACAGTCCAGTTCACACCATCAGGATATGGCCCCGGCGTGACGACGGATACGCACCCCCGGGTAGGTCGACGCCACACCCCCCGCGCCGACCCCGGCGCGGGGCCTCAGCGGTACCGCCGCGCGGCCTCGATGGCCTCGAACTTGGCGAGATTGTGACGCGCGTCGGCGAGGGCGTCGTGATTGTCGTCGGGTGCGGCCGGCAGCGGCGGCCTGCCGTACTGCTCCCAGTGCTGGCGCAGTTCGCGGGTGAACTTGGGCAGCGCGTCGGGTAGTTCCGGCATCGTGCCCCAGAGCTGGACGAGCGCGACGTGATCGTAGGCCCCGAGCCAGGCCCACAGTTCGGGCTGGATGCCGGGCCGTGGGATCAGGAAGGACAGCAGTTCGTCGCGGATGCGGCTCCGGGACTTCCAGGCGGGGTGCGCGGGGGGCGGCAGCTTCGGCAGCACGTTCCGGCGCACCCACGGCCCGGCCCGCTCGGGATCGAACTCGGTCGACACCGCATAGAATTCGCGCCCGTCCTCGCAGGCGACACCGATCGACACGAGCTCGATGGTGCGACCATCCTCGATGAACTCGCAGTCGTAGAAGTAACGCACGTGCGCACATTATGCCCGGCCCCGGCCGGGCTGGTGTCGCCGGCGCCCGGCCCCGGCCGGGCTGGTGCCGCCGGCGCCCGGCGTCAGCCGGCCTGCGTGTCGGGCAGGCGGTCCGCGTCGGCTGCTGCGGCGGCCGCGTCCTCCTCGGCGGGCCGGTTCTTCAGGGTGGCCGCGTAGATGTCGACGTACTGCTGGTCCGACAGGCGCATCAGCGCGTACATCACCTCGTCGGTGACGGTGCGCTCGACGAATCGGTTGCCGCTCATGCCCTCGAAGCGGGAGAAGTCGATCGGTTCGCCGATCCGCACCGTCACCTTGGCCGGCTTCCACATCTTCGACCCGATGGGGTTCATCTCGTCGGTGCCGATCATCGCCACGGGAATCACTTTGACGCCGGTCTGCAGGGCGAGCCTTGCGATGCCGGTCTTGCCCTTGTAGAGGCGCCCGTCCGGCGACCGGGTGCCCTCCGGGTAGATGCCGAGCAGCTTGCCCTGGGAGAGGACGCGGACACCGGCGTTGAGGGCGTCCTGCGCCGCGTCGGCGCCGGTGCGGTCGATCGGGACCTGGCCGACCGCGGAGAAGAACCAGCGTTGGAACCGGCCTTTGAACCCGGTGCCGGTGAAGTACTCGCTCTTGGCGAGGAAGGTGATGCGGCGCCGTACGACGAGGGGAAGGAAGAAGGAGTCGAGGACGGCTTTGTGGTTACTGGCGAGGATCGCGGGGCCGTCGGCCGGGATGTTCTCCGCGCCTTCGATTTTCGGCCGCCCCATGAGCCAGAGCAGCGGCCCCAGCAGGACGTACTTGAAAAGCCAATACCACATGGCGTCCTTCCCCGTCTTCGAAACGCGCAGGCAGACCGTGCCTGCCGGTCGACTCTACGACGGCGGGGTGTTGCCGTGCACACCGTGGCACGCCGCGGTCCCGGCTCACACGGGGGGGACGTGACGAGCATCTCAATCATTCGGTCCGTTTCGTCCGGACCGGTGCCGGGCGAGGTCGGCTGCGCCCACCAGGCCGGCGGCGTCGCCGAGGTGTGCGGCCCGGACCCGTGCGAGCGGCCGGTGGCCCCGGCCGGTCAGGGCCGCCGCGTAGTGCCCTCGGGCGTCGTCGAGGAACAGGGACGCCGATCCCGACACCCCGCCGGCGACCACGACCAGTTCCGGGTCGAAGACGTCGGCGACCATGGCCAGGCCGAGTCCGAGCCAGCGGGCGAACTCGGCCATCGCCGCGACGGCGAGCGGGTCGCCGTCCTGCGCGGCTCCGGCGATCCGTCGTCCGGTCAGCGCGCCGGGGTCCGCCGCGACGTCGCGGGTGAGCTGGGAGGCCCGATCCGGGCCTGCGGCGAGCAACTCGATCGCGGTGTCCACGAGCGCGGTGCCACTGCAGTACCGCTCCCAGCAGCCGCGCTTTCCGCACGCGCAGGGCCGTCCGTCGGGAACCACCTGTAGGTGCCCGAGTTCGGGAGCAATGCCGTGCGCGCCCCGGAACAGCACACCGTCCAGCAGCAGGGCGGCGCCGATGCCGGTGCCGACGGCGACCAGCACCGTCGTCCCGACACCCGCAGCGGCACCGAACCGGTACTCGGCCCACGCGGCCGCGTTGGCGTCGTGCTCGAGAACCACCGGCAGGCCGATCCGAGCACTCATCCGCTCCGCCACGGGCACGTCCGCCCACGGCAGATGCGGGGCGTAGCGGACGACGCGACGGTCGGCGGTGAGGAACCCGGCGACGGCGAGACCGACGGCGGTGACTTCGTTGCGGCCCGCCAGGAGGGCGACGGTGCGGTCGAGGGCGTCGTCGAGGGCACGGCCCGAATGCGGGGTCGGCGCCCGGACGGTGTCGACGACGGTGCCGGTACCGTCGACGACGGCCGCGCGGATGCTGGTGCCGCCCACGTCGATTCCGATCGTGAGTCGATCCGTGCTCACGGCGCGGGTCCGATCAGCGTCGGATCGTGACCGAGATCGGCACGAACGTGCCGTTGCGGCCGGCCGGGGGCGGGTCCTGCGGACCGGGTGCGTCGGGGGCGGGGCCTCGGGGCGGAAGGTACCGGGCGAGCAGGTCCCGCAACAGCGCGATCAGGGCCGCGATCTGGGTCGCGAGCCGGGTGAGGAGCTCGTGCGGCTCACCTCGGACGGCGGCCGCCACGGCGCACAGCGGGCACCAGCTGCACGCACTCGCCGCCGAGGCGGACGCGTCCGTCGCGTGCCCGGTCGCCGCGTCGGGCGACACCGGCCGGGACGCCGCGTCGGGCTCCGGCGGCCGGGGGGACGACTCCGGCTCGGCGAATCGCTGCACCGTCTGCTCGAGCCGGTCGAGGACGGCGTCGGCCAGCGCCCGCAGTTCGGTGACGAGGACGTCGTGGTCGGCGCTCATTGCGGCCACACCGCGGGATCGGGACGGAACCGCACCAGCAGGTCCGATCCCTCGAACTCGGCGCCGGCGACCGTGCAGCGCCGCAGACCGGACGCGAGCCGCACCCGGCGGCGCATGCCGTCGGCACCGATCACCAGGTCGTCGTCGACCCGGCCGAGCGTCAGCGATGCCGCATCTGCCAGCGGCAGATGCATCCGCATCGTGTACACCGCATCCACCCCTGTCCCCGATTCACGCTGGACCCGCACCGGCCCGAGACCGGCATCCTCCCGCGCGAGCGGTGCTGCACCGTCCGGGTACAGCGACTCCGCGAGCGCCGCCAGAGAGGCCAACCCTACCGGTTCGGCACACCGCTGTTCGCACTCGACCACGGTGACGTCGCCGAGGGTCGCCGCGAGCTCGGCCACGATCCGGCGCTGTCCTTCGCGCTGCTCGGCGAGCCAGGCCGCGGCGGGTCCGGACTCGTCTGCCGGCAGGTCCGGGACGATCCGGTTGAGGATCACGCGTTCCAGCCGCAGCCCGGCCAGGGCCGTCCAGGACCGGAGACGTTGCGCTTCGGCGATGCCGAGCCGATCGGCGGTGGCGACGAGGTCGACTCGGGTGCGCGTGTGGTCGGCGAGCAGATCCTGCACGGTCGTGACGTGTTCGACGACGCGGTCGACGAGTGCCACGACCAGGGCGAGGCGCGGGTCGGCCCCGGTCGCCGCGACGATCCGGCTGTGCCGGGGCCAGATCCGCTCGATGTACTCCGAGACCGTCGCCGGCGCGGCGAGCATGCGGAAGGCGTCCGCGGACGCGGGCAGATCGACGAGCACCTCACCCCAGCGTCCCGAGTCGGCCAGGCGGGCCACCTCGCCGAGGGCGAGGATCTCCTGTGCGCCGGGCAGGCCGGTGAGTTCCTCGGCCGCGGGGATCCCGAACCGGTCACCGTGCCCGTGGGCACCGCCCGCGGCGGCGAGAGCGGTCAGGAGCGCGAAGCGCTGCTCGAGCAGCGCGAGCGAATCGATTTCCAGGGCGTCGAGACCGTCGGCGACCGGCACGATGCGGGCGTCGACGGACCCCGCCGACGCCGGATCGACCGTGAGGACGTCCGTCAGCGAGTGCGCCTGATCGAGCGAGACGACGAGGGTGGGAAGTCCGGAGCGAGCAGCCGCGAGGGCGGTGGCCGCCGCGAGGGTCGTCTTCCCGGCGCCGCCCTTGCCGACGAACAACCGCACGGCGGCGGGACCGGGCCGCCCGGCGTGCCCGCTCAGCCTTCCACCCGCTTCTTGAGTTCCTTCAGTGCGGTGTCGGTGATCACCTTCTCGGCTTTCCGTTTGAACAGTCCGATCATCGGGATGGTCAGGTCCACCGTCAGCTCGTAGTACACGGTGGTGCCGCCCTCCGGCGCTTCGGTGAGGATGTAGGAACCGAACTGGGCCTTCTGGATCTCCCCCGCGACGAGTTCCCAGCTGACCGACCGGCCGTCCGGAGCCCACTGGTAGACCAGCTCGTACGTGTCGCGCACCACGCCTGCGTCGAGCACGAACCGGACCCGCTCGGCGCGTCCTCCGGACTCGACGGCGAGCACTTCCACGGATTTCGCTGCCGAGACCCAGGTCGGGTACGCGTCGAAATCGGCGATCACGGCCATCACCCGATCGGACGGAGCATCGATGGTGATCGACCGTTTGGTCTTCTCGGCCATGCGACGAACGCTTCCTTTCCGTCTGTCCCCGTCGTCTACCGGATCGGCACACGCGGAAACCGCTGTCTATCACACCGTAGTAGTTCCGGTGCGGGCTCGTCGCCTGCACATACGGTCCGTCGATCAGGGGTGGGGGTCCTGTGGAGGTTCGCCGGCGGCGCGCCCGGCGTCGAGCCGCCGCTTGACGTCGAACGTCATGACCTTGCCGGCGACGCGGCGCCGATGATTCATGGCGGCGAGGTCCCACTCCCCCGCCTTCTCCGGCGGCATCCCGGCCGGTTCGCAGTGCAGGAAGTAGTGCACGATCGCGCCGTCGAGCATCGGCTCGAGCCAGACCTCCATCGTGCCGGTCAGCGCGCCGCCGACCGACCACCGGATGCCCTTCTCGGCTCGGTCCTCTCGGACCGTCAGGTCCAGGTCGGGCCACCACGACCGCCAGCGGCGGGGCTCGGCGATCTCGGCCGCGATCCGGCTCGGCGCCGCGGCGATGAAGGCCTGATCGGCCACCTGAATGCTGCTCACGGGGACAGCTTCACACACGCCCGGTCCCGGCTCTTCCAGGGGGTTGCGCGGGCCGCGGCCGGACGGCCGGTACGTCAGGCCAGCAGCCGCCGCAGCTTCTCTCCGAGTACGTCCCACCGCCATTCGGCGCCCACCCAGGCACGGCCGGCTGCGCCCATCGCCGCCGCGCGGTCGCGGTCGGCGAGGAGGTCGGCGACGGCGGCTGCCACCGCCGCGACCGAGGTGCCGTCCACGACGACACCGGTCTCTCCTTCCCGCACGGTCTCCGGCGCGCCGCCGGAGCGGCCCGCCACCACGGGCACCCCGGTGGCGGAGGCCTCGAGATAGACGATTCCGAGACCTTCGACGTCGAGGCCGGCGCCGCGCGTACGGCACGGCATCGCGAACACGTCCGCGATGGTGTGGTGGGCGGCGAGTTCGGCGGCCGGCACTCCTCCGGTGATCACGACGTGGTCCTCGACCCCGACGGTGCGGGCCAGTCTGCGGAGGCGATCGTGGTACGGGCCCCCGCCGACGATCACGAGCACCGCCCCGTCGACGCGGCGCCGGATCTCGGGCAGCGCACGGATGAGCATGTCCTGGCCCTTGCGCGGCACGAGCCGGGACAGGCACAGCGCGGTGGGGCGGTCCCCGAGGCGGTACCGGGCGCGCAGTTCCGCGCGAGCTGCGGGATCCGGCCGGAACACTTCGGTGTCCACGCCGGACGGCAGGTGCTCGAGACCGGCGCCGGGACCGAACGCCGAGGCGAATCGACCGCGGGTGTACCGGCTGACGTAGGTGACGGCGTCGGTGGTGTCGCCGATGCGGCGCAGCGCCTGCCGTCCGGCGGGCACCATCGACCACCCGACCTCGTGCCCGTGGGTGCTGGCCACGATCCGGCGGGCGCCGGCGCGGCGCAACCCGGGGGCGAGCAGGGCCAACGGGGCCGCAGCGCCGAACCACACGGTCTCGCAGCCGCGGTCGGTCATGAGCTGGGCCGCCCGCCGCGCCACGGCGGGGGTCGGCAACATCAGGGTCGTGGGGTGGCGGACGACCTCGAAGGGTTGCCGGGCGTCGAACTTCACGTGACTGTCCCCGCGCCATCGCGGAGCGTAGACGACGAGGTCGTCCGGCGGCACCTGGGCCGCGAACGCTTGCAGATAGGACTGGATCCCCCCGGGCCGGGGCGGAAAGTCGTTGGTGACCAGCAGCGTTCGGGGCATGCGCTCACCGTAGGCGGTGCTGCGGGCGGCCCCGGCGGCGGGTCAGCCGACGGGTGCCGGCACCTGCGTTTCGAGCCGGCCCCGCCATCGGTCGACGAGCTGCTCCACGTCCACACCGAGCACGTCGCCGACGGCGGCGTCGAGTTCCCGGGGGTCGGCAGGCCCGGCGGCCAGCCGCCGGTACAGCGCGGTGAGCCGCTCGCTGCCGAACTCCTCGGCGACGAACGCCGCGATCGACCATGCGCTCTCGTACGCCAGGCGCGCGCCGTCGCCGGCGAAGTCGGCGTCCGCGGGCAGCGTGGTCGGCGCCCCGCGCTCGGCGACCACGGCGGCGAGGGTGGGCGCGATCGCGGCGAGATCGCCGCCGGTGCCGCGGTAGCCGACGTAGTCGGCATAGCCTTCGAGGATCCACAGCGGAGACCCGTCGACGGTGTCGGTGCGCGCCGCGACGTGGGTGAGTTCGTGACGCAGGATCGCCCGCAGGCCCGCCCGGTCCAGCCGCTGCTCCGCGGCGGGACTGAAGACGATGCGCTGACCGGTGGTCTCGCCCCGCTCGTGATCGACGGCGTCGGACACCGCGACGGCAGCGATGTCCGCGCCGTTGTAGCGGCTGCCGACCTGGGCGGTGAACTCGTCGTGCGAGGCGGTGACGAGCACGAGGGCGCGGCGGGGCCATCCGGTTCCCCACACGGCGTCCACGGCCTCGACGGCGGCGGCGAGTTCGGCGGCGATGTCGGCGACGAGGGACGAGTGCCCGGGATGGCCCACGACGAGGGACCGGCTCCCGGCTCCGGTGTCCACGGCCCGGACCTCGAGTGGGCCGTAGTCCCACGGCCCCCGCCAGGTGGTGGTTTCCGCGCCCGGCAGCGGGCGGTCGTCGACGAGGTGCCACTGCTCCCCCCGGCGGGCGAGGACCACCGTCACGGGCTTGCGCGTCGGTTCGTCGTCGATCCCTTCGACGGCGTAGCGCAGCAGGACGGTGAGGGCACGGGCCTCGTCGGCGCCGAGCCGGGCCGCCAGGTCGTCGGGGACGTCGGTGCCGAGGTCCGGACCGAGCTCGTAGGCGAAGTCCGCCAGCGGCAACGCGGCGAGGGCCTCCGCGCGGCGGACCTCCGCGTCGAGCAGTCCCGGGCGGGCGCGGGGATCCACGACGGTGGCGAGTACCGCCGGGTCGGCGGTGCGCACGGCCCGGGACCATGTGTCGAGCAGTTCCTGCACGGCCCGGTGCGAGCCCGGTTCCGCCGGGCCGTCGTCGGGCGTGAACGCGAGCGAGAGGCCGACGGCCAGGACCGCGACGACCAGTCCGGCGACGCCGAGCCGCTCCCACCGGCGGCTGCCAGGGGGGCGGGGCGACGAATCGGGCGCGGGCACGGCGGCCAGTGTAGGTCGCGCCCACGACGGCGCCGCGGGGGCGGCGCGGCGGACGTCAGTACCGGCGGGCGTTGTGGAACGGCATCCGGTCCATCGGGGCGACCTTGACCGGCACTCCGTAGGTGGAGGCGTGCAGGACGTTGCCGTTACCCGCGTACAGCCCCACGTGCGAGGCGTCGTCGTAGAAGGTCACGACGTCGCCGGGTCGGAGCTGATCGCGCGGGACGGGGGTGCCCCCCTGCGCCTGGGCCTGACTCGACCGCGGCAGGTCCTTGCCGATCTGCTTGTAGGCCCACACCACCAGACCGGAGCAGTCGAACTCGGAGGGACCGGCGGCACCCCAGCTGTACGGGCTGCCGATCCGGGTCATGCCGGCTTGCAGGGCACCGCTGCCGCTGCCGGGGGCCAGGCTCGACAGGATCTTCTCGGCATCGAATCCCGGGGGGAACGGGGTGCCGGCGAGGGTGGCCTTCTCCTCGGCGCTCAGGTCGGCGAACGCGGCGAGCACCTCGTCGATCCGGGCCTCGAGTTCGCTCTGCTGCCGCTGCAGTTCGTCCCGCACGACCTGGGCCTGCTCGGCGGCGGCGCGCGCCTGGTCGGCCGAGCGCTGGGAGGCCAGCGCAGCCTCCGCGGCCGCGGCCGACGCGGTGCGGAATCCCGCGACCTGGTCGGCGGTCTGGTGGGCGATGACGTCGAGCGCCGCCATCTGGTCGAGCAGCTGCTGGGGCGACTCGCTGACCATCAGAGCGAACAACCGGTTGGTGCGGGCGCCGCGATAGTTGGCGACGGCGAGCTTGTCCACCGTGGGCCGGAAGACGGCGAGTTCCGCTTCCGCGGCGGCCAGCACCTCCCGGTCGCGCGTCAGAGCCGCGTCGGCGGCGCGCTGGGCCTCGACCTTCGCGTCGAGGTCGATTCCGGCGTTGTGCAGCGCCTCGGTGGTCTGCTCGGACTTGCGTGACAGCTCGGCCAGCCGCTCCAGTGCGGCGGTGGGGCTCTCCCCCACCGGGTCGGCGCCGGCCGGGGCGGCCACCGAGAACACCGCGAGGAGCACCCCGATCACCAGCGCCCGAAGCGACGGTTTCGTCCAGTCCACCACCACGGGACCAGGTCCTTTCGTTCGACGTTGCGCACCCGTTACCCGAAAAATCTCGATCAGGTTACGGAAGGGCTCCGGGTCGTGTCTACCCGCCGGTAGCTCCGGCTGCGCCGGGCAGTGCGGCCCCGGAGCGCCAGCGGGGGCGGACCGGCGTCGACCGGTCCGCCCCCGCTGCACTGCGTGACAGTCGTGGAGTCGTCGCTCAGTAGCGGCGGGCCCCGTCGACCGGCATCGAGTTCATCGGAGCGATCTTCACGGGCTGACCCGAGGTCGACGCGTGGATGACGTTGCCGTTGCCGATGTAGATGCCGGAGTGGCCACCGCCGTAGAACGACACGACGTCGCCGGGCTGCAGGGCGGAGACGTCCACGGCCCGGCCGGCGGAGGCCTGGTCGTAACTGGTGCGCGGCAGGTTCAGACCGGCCTGCTTGTAGGCCCACTGCACCAGTCCGGAGCAGTCGAAGGCATCAGGACCGGCGGCGCCGTAGACGTAGGGGGCGCCGAGCTTGCTGTGGGCTGCGTCCACGGCGCGCTGGGCAACCGAGGTCACCGGCGCGCTGAAGGGCGCGGCCGGAGCCGGTGCGGCACCCTGCGGGGCCGGCGGGACGAGGTTGGTGACCTCCGGCGGAAGGGTCACGCCGGCCGGCAGGTCGAACGAGCCGACGCCGGGAATGGTGATCGGCTCCGCGAGGGCGGGACCGGCCGAGACGGTGACCGCACCGAGAGCGAGGGCACCGGCAACGACAGCGCGCCGGACGGTGCGCTTGGAAATCTGAGACGCCACGAGGGGTTTGCTCCATTTCTTCCGTTCGTCCGCCGACCGAGTTAGCTGACGGGTTCGGGCTGGGAAGATCAGCCCTACCCCTCGTTCCGCGGTGACGGTCGGAGGGGATTCACCCCAGAGGACAACGTGGGTCCCCGGCTCGGGCACCCGCTGTGGATGCGCCGATTAGGCGGTGACCGAGCGGCGTCTCCCCTCTGGTGGTTCGACATCCTCACCGCTTGGTCTCGAAAAGATTACGAAATCGCATCGGAGGATGTCGAGCTTCGACGCTTCATGGGCCGCAGATTGACAGATATGCCCGATTCGGGCCGCACGACCCCGGCCGCGCGATCACGGAAACGTAACGGTCGGTTCGAGGGCGGCGGCCCCGGCGGCGGTGGCCGGCACGCCCCGGGGCCCGCCACCGGCCCGCTGACACGTCGTCGCAGGTCCCGCGGGCGATCTCCGCGGCGAGGACGCCTGCGACACCGCCCGTCGCGGCGACACGCCCCACCGTGCCACCCGGGTCGCTACCCCGTCGGGGCGGCGCCCACACCCACACGGGTGATCGACGATGTGATCCTCGTCTCGTCGAGCCGGGTCCGGGCCTCCGACCCTCTTTTTCCCTCCGGTTGGTGCCGGATCCCACTCCCCGCGGTGTCGGACCCGGCTCCTACCCTGACGACGTGACCGTGCCCCGACGACCCGACCCTGCCGTCGGGGTGCAGCTCGGGTTCGACGAACTGGACACGCCGTTGCGGGAGACGCTGTTCGTCGTCGTCGACCTCGAGACCACCGGCGGCAGCTCCACGGACGACGCCATCACGGAGATCGGCGCGGTCAAGATCCGCGGCGGTGAAGTACTCGGTGAGTTCGCCACGCTCGTCGACCCGGGCCGGTCGATCCCGCCGAACATCGTCCAGCTCACCGGCATCACCACCGCCATGGTGTGTTCCGCGCCCCGGATCGAGCAGGTCCTGCCGTCGTTCCTCGAGTTCGCCGCAGGGGCCGTGCTCGTCGCGCACAACGCGGGCTTCGACGTCGGCTTCCTGCGGGCCGCGGCGTCCCGCACCGAAGTCGCGTGGCCACGGTTCACGGTGCTGTGCACGGTCAAGCTCGCGCGCCGCGTGCTCGGCCGGGACGAGGCCCCGTCCGTGCGACTGTCCGCCCTCGCCGAGTTGTTCCGCGTGTCCACCACGCCCACGCACCGCGCGCTCGACGACGCCCGGGCCACCGTCGACGTCCTGCACGCGCTCATCGAGCGCGTCGGGAACCAGGGTGTCCACAGCCTCACCGAACTGCGGGACTACCTGCCGGCGGTCACCGCGGAGCAACGCGCCAAGCGGGCCCTCGCGGCACACCTGCCGCGACGGCCCGGCGTGTACCTGTTCCGCGGGCCCTCCGACGAGGTGCTGTACATCGGTACGGCCGTGGACCTGCGCCGCCGCGTGCGCAACTACTTCACGGGTTCCGAGACCCGGCCCCGGTTGAAGGAGATGGTGGCGCTCACCACCCGGATCGACCACGTCGAATGCGCTCATGCACTCGAGGCCGGGGTGCGGGAGCTGAGACTGCTGGCCGCGCACGCTCCGCCCTACAACCGCCGCTCCAAGTTCCCCGCGCGGGGCTGGTGGATCACCCTCACCGACGAGGCGTTCCCCCGGCTGTCCGTCGTGCGGACGCCCGCCGCGGCTCCACCGCATCCGGTCGGCGGCCCCACGGTCGACGCCGTCGGTCCGTTCTCCTCGCGGGCCGACGCCGTCGCCGTGGCCACGACCGTCGCCGAGTTCTGCCACCTGCGGACCTGCACCCGCCGCATACCCCGCACGAAGCGACACGGCGAGCACTGCCCGCCGGACGCCGTCGGAGCCTGCGCCGCGGCAGCCGCCGGACTGCAGACCCCCGCCGAGTACGCACGGCAAGTGGACCTCGCCCGCGCCCTGCTCCGCGGAGAGGACGACGAGCCGCTGCATCGGATGCGCCGAGGCATCGAACACCTCGGCGCCGCCGAACTGTTCGAGAGCGCGGCCAGGTTGCGCGACCGCACGGCCGACGCCGTGCTCGCACTGCGCCGGACGCAGCGCCTGGCCGCTCTCGCGGCGGTGGACGAGCTGATCGCTGCCCGCCGGCGGGCAGAGGGCGGCTGGGAGTTCGCGGTGATCCGGGCGGGCCGGCTCGCGGGGGCGGGAGTCGCTCCACGCGGCGTCCCGCCGATGCCCGTGGTCGACGCGATCGTCGCGGCAGCCGAGACGGTGCGACCGACGACCGCCCCGCTGCGGGGTGCACTCGTCGAGGAACTCGGACTACTGGTCCGCTGGCTCCACGACGACGGCGTCCGCATCGTCCGAACCACCCAGGGCTGGTCGGAGCCGCTCCGCGGCGCCGGCGCCTGGGCGCAATGGGGCGAACGCGCCCGGACGGCACGTGCCGGGGCCGAACCGGTCCCCGTCGCGCACCCCCTACGCTGAGTGCTCGCCCGCACGTCCGTTCCCGGCAGTCGAGGAGAGCCCATGATCCACGCCATCGTCCTGATCCACGCCGACGCCCACCGGATTCCGGAGACCGCTCAGGCGGTCGCCGATCTGGCCGGTGTCGACAAGGTGTACTCGTGCGCCGGTGACATCGACCTGATCGCGTTGCTGCGGGTGCGGGACCACGAGGAGATCGCCGAGGTCGTCACCCGCGGGATCAACAAGCTCGAGGGCGTGGCCAAGACGGCGACGCACATCGCCTTCCAGTCGTACTCGAGCGCCGATGTCGAGGCCGGGTTCTCGATCGGCGAATAGGACGGAGCCCCGCCCGTCCCGCGTTCACCTCGCGCCGGCGAGCCGGGTGGTCACCGCGATCCGGCGGCGAGCCGGGTGGTCACTTCGGCCCAGCGGGCAAGGACCGCCGCCGCAGCGCCCGAGTCCAGCGCCTCGGCGGCCGTCTGCATCCCCGCTGCCAGGGCACTGGCGAGCGACCCTTCGAACCCCCGGAAGGCGGCGATCGCCCCGGCGGCGTTGAGCAGGACCGCGTCGCGCACCGGCCCGTGCTCGCCGGCGAGGACCGCCCGCGCGATCGCGGCATTGTCGGCGGCGTCGCCGCCGCGCAGCGCTTCGAGCGGCACCCGGGCGACGCCCAGGTCGGTGGGGTCGAGGCTCACGGTGCTCACGTTGCCGTCCCGGACGACGTACACCGTCGACGTCGTGGACGTGGTCAGTTCGTCCAGGCCGTCGTCCCCCCGCACGACGAGAGCCGAGTTGCCCCGCTCGGCGAGGACCCCGGCGACGGTGCCGATCAGCTCCGGGAACGCGCATCCGATCAGCCCGGCGCGGGGCCGGGCCGGGTTGGTCAACGGCCCGAGCACGTTGAACACCGTGGGAATTCCGATCTGCTTGCGCGGGGCGGCCGCGAACCGGAGCGCGGGGTGGTAGACGGGTGCGAAACAGAACCCGATACCGGCCTCGGCGACCGACGCCGCGACGGCCTCGGGACCGAGATCGATGTGCACGCCCAGCGCTTCGAGCACGTCCGCGCCGCCGCTCTTCGACGACGCCGCCCGGTTGCCGTGCTTGACGACCCGGATCCCGCACGCAGCCACCACCAGCGACGCCATGGTGGAGATGTTGACCGTGTTCGCCCGGTCCCCTCCGGTGCCCACGATGTCGACGACGTCGTCGTCCACCGGCACCAGGCGCGCATGGGCGAGCATCGAGTCGGCGAGGCCGAGCAGTTCCTCGGGGGTCTCCCCCTTCATCTTCAGCGCGACGCCGAAGGCGGCGATCTGCGCGGCCGTGGCGTTGTCGGACATGATCTCGTCCATCGCCCACTGGGCCTCCGCCCGGGCGAGGTCGCGTCCGGCGGTGAGCGCACCGAGGACCGCCGGCCAGCTCCGGGCCACCGCATCCGCCTGTAGTCCAGCGTTCATCGCACCTGCCCTCGCCGCATCTCGCTCCTTGTGTCCGACGCCGTCGTCGGCGGCGCACGGAGGAGCTTAGTCAGCGCCCGTCGCCGGCTGCAGGGCGTCCCACCCCAGCGCGGTGCCGCCGAGGCGCTGGGCGAGAGAGGCCATCCGTGACCGTTCCTGCGAACAGTGCAGCGCATCGAGGACCTGCACCCGCTGCAGCAGGACGGCCTCGAGGCCGGTCCCGGCCGGGTGCGCGGGCTGGGCGGGGGCGTACCCGTCCTGTGCACACAGGGCGATCGCCTGCTCCACCGAATCCGCCGGCAGTTCGAGGTGATGGCGCAGCACGGCCTCCGCCTCCGGGGACCACCCCGGTTCCGCCGCCGAGCCCCGCTCGAGGGCGGTCGAACAGGCCTCGACGTCGTCGAAGGACGAGACCACCACCACCAGGTCCGGCCGCGCCGGATCGAGCGGCTCCGGACGCTTGCGTGAGAACACCCGGAGGACTCGGCTCCAGACCCCTGCACCACTGCTCATCGCACCACGATCCCATGCTCGGCGACGGGGCGCGACGACCCCCCGAAACGGGGACTCACAGGCCGGTCACCAGCAAAGACGCGCCGATTTCAGCCCCGAGTGTCCAAGAGTTACTACGAACAGTCATACTTGCGAACGTGACGAGCGCAGTAGGGACTTCAGGAACTGCAATCACCCAGCGCGTGCACTCGCTGAACCGGCCCAATCTGGTCAGCGTCGGCACCATCGTGTGGTTGTCCAGTGAGCTCATGTTTTTCGCAGGGCTCTTCGCCATGTACTTCGTGGCCCGGGCGCAGGCCGACGGCAACTGGCCGCCGGAGCCTGTGCATCTCAATCTGGCGCTGGCGGTGCCGGTCACCCTCGTGCTGATCGCCTCCTCCTTCACCTGCCAGATGGGTGTGTTCGCCGCCGAACGCGGCGACGTGTTCGGCCTCCGCCGGTGGTACATCATCACCCTGCTCATGGGCACGTTCTTCGTGCTCGGCCAGGGCTTCGAGTACAGCCAGCTGGTCGCGGAAGGCGTGACGATCTCGAGCATGGTCTGGGGGTCGGTCTTCTACATCACGACCGGATTCCACGGCCTCCACGTCATCGGCGGTCTCATCGCCTTCGTGTTCCTCCTCGTACGCACGAGGGTCAGCAAGTTCACGCCGGCGCAGGCCACCGCAGCGATCGTCGTCTCCTACTACTGGCACTTCGTCGACATCGTGTGGATTGCGCTGTTTGCCACGATTTATTTCATCCGTTAGCCAGCTGAACGCCCAGGCAGCCCCCTGACGTCCAGTCCGTCCCGACATACCAAAGGGATACAGATGAGTTCATCCCCACCTCTCGCTTCCGAGGGTGACATGCCCGGTCAGTCCGCGGCCGCGTCCGCCAAGTCCCGCCGTCAGCGCAAGCTGCGCCGCCGCGTCACCGGTGCGCTGGTGCTCGCCCTCGGCCTGCTCAGCGCGGGCTTCCTCGCCTCCGCGCTGACCCCCGCGCCGCAGGTGGCGACGGCGAACGAGGACCAGTCGGCACTGATCCGCGAAGGCAAGCAGCTCTACGAGACCTCCTGCGTCACGTGCCACGGCGCCAACCTGCAGGGTGTGCAGGACCGCGGACCGAGCCTGATCGGTGTCGGCGAGGCAGCCGTGTACTTCCAGGTCTCCACCGGCCGCATGCCGATGATGCGCAACGAGGCCCAGGCCCTGCGCAAGACGCCGAAGTTCGACGCGGCCCAGACGGACGCCCTCGGCGCCTACATCCAGGCCAACGGTGGCGGCCCCACGCTCATCCGCGACGAGAACGGTGAGATCGCGCAGTCCTCGCTGCGCGGCGACGACATCGCGCGCGGCAGCGAACTGTTCCGCCAGAACTGCGCCTCGTGCCACAACTTCACCGGCCGGGGTGGCGCACTGTCGTCCGGCAAGTTCGCGCCCGTCCTCGACCCGGCGAACGAGCAGCAGATCTACACCGCGATGCTGACCGGTCCGCAGAACATGCCCAAGTTCTCCGATCGTCAGCTCACGCTGGAGGAGAAGCAGGACATCATCGCCTACGTCAAGGCGTCCAGCGAGACGCAGAGCCCCGGCGGATACGGCCTGGGCGGCTTCGGCCCCGCATCCGAGGGCCCGACGATGTGGGTGGTCGGGATCGTCGCCGTCGTGGGTGCGGCACTGTGGATCGGAGCAAGGTCATGAGTGGCGGCGAAACGCCGAACAAGCACACGGTCGAGAATCTCGATCAGATGAGCCGCGACGATCTCGTCGCGCTCGGCACCAACCTCGACGGCGTGGACGTGGCGTTCCGCAAGGACCGCTGGCCCGTCGGGGGTACCCGCGCCGAGAAGCGCGCGGAACGCAACGTCGCCTTCTGGTTCGGGCTGGCGGGTGTGTCGGCTCTCGCGTTCATCGCGGTGTTCATCTTCTGGCCGTGGGAGTACCAGGGTCCCGGGGAGGACAACTACTCGCTGTACAACCTGTACACGCCGCTGCTGGGCCTGACCCTGGGTCTGGCCATCCTCGGCGTCGGCGTCGGCGCGGTGCAGTTCACCAAGAAGTTCATCCCGGAAGAGGTGTCGATCCAGGATCGGCACGACGGCGTCTCCTCGGAGGTCGATCGGCGCACGATCGTCGCGGAGCTCTCGGACTCGCTGGACACTTCCACGCTGCCGCGTCGCAAGCTGATCAAGCGCACCGCGCTGTTCGGTGGCGGCGCCCTCGGCCTCGGCCTGATCATGCCGCTCGGCGGCCTGATCAAGAACCCTTGGGCCGAAGGTGACGACTCCCCGCTGTGGGTCTCGGGCTGGACGCCCCGGTACCCGGGCGAGACGATCTACCTGCGCCGCGACACCGGCCGCGTGAACGACATCGTCCTGGTCCGCCCGGAGGACCTCGACGCCGGCGGCATGGAGACCGTGTTCCCCTTCCGCGAGTCCGATCGCGGTGACGAGCACGCCCTCCTCGAGGGCCTGCGCGGCATCCGCAATGCCGTCATGCTGATCCGCCTGCGCACCGAGGACACCGCGAAGGCGATCAAGCGCAAGGGCCAGGAGAGCTTCAACTACGGCGACTACTTCGCCTACTCGAAGATCTGCACCCACCTGGGCTGCCCGACCTCGCTGTACGAACAGCAGACCAACCGCATCCTGTGCCCCTGCCACCAGTCGCAGTTCAATGCTCTGGAGTACGGCAAGCCCCTGTTCGGTCCTGCTGCTCGCGCTTTGCCGCAGCTGCCTATTACAGTGAACGAAGAGGGCTTCCTCGTCGCCAACGGCGACTTCATCGAGGCTCTCGGTCCGGCATTTTGGGAGCGTCGCCCGTGAGTACTGCAACACCGTCCCGCGCCGCCCACGCGGCGGAGAACATCGACTCGCGCTATCACCCGGCGGCCGGGCTGCGGCGTCAGATCAACAAGGTGTTCCCCACCCACTGGTCCTTCCTCCTGGGTGAGATCGCCCTGTACAGCTTCGTGATCCTGCTGATCTCGGGCGTGTACCTGACGCTGTTCTTCGATCCGTCCCTCGCGCACGTCGTCTACGACGGCGCTTACACCCCGCTGCGCGGCGTCACCATGTCGCGCGCGTACGAGACGACCCTGGACATCTCGTTCGAGGTGCGCGGCGGTCTGTTCGTCCGGCAGATCCACCACTGGGCTGCGCTGATGTTCGCCGCGTCGATCATCGTGCACCTGCTGCGCGTGTTCTTCACCGGCGCGTTCCGCCGTCCGCGCGAGGCGAACTGGGTGATCGGCTCGCTGTTGCTGATCCTCGCGATGTTCGAGGGCTTCTTCGGCTACTCGCTGCCCGACGACCTGCTCTCCGGCACCGGCCTTCGCGCCGCACTGTCCGGTATCACCATCAGCATCCCGGTGATCGGCACGTGGATGCACTGGCTGATCTTCGGCGGCGACTTCCCGGGCATGCTCATCATCCCGCGCCTGTACGTTGCGCACGTCCTGCTGCTTCCGGGCATCATCCTCGCCCTGATCGCAGCCCACCTGGCGCTCGTCTGGTACCAGAAGCACACGCAGTTCCCCGGCCCCGGCCGTACCGAGCAGAACGTCGTCGGTGTCCGGATTCTGCCGGTGTTCGCCGTCAAGTCCGGCGCGTTCTTCGCCATCACCTTCGCGGTGCTGGCCCTGATGAGCGGTCTGCTCCAGATCAACCCGGTCTGGAACATCGGCCCGTACAACCCGTCGCAGGTGTCGGCCGGCTCGCAGCCGGACATCTACATGATGTGGACGGACGGCCTGGCCCGGATCTGGCCGGCCTGGGAGATCTACCTGTTCGGCCGGTACACGATCCCCGCGGTGTTCTGGATCGCGGTGATCATGGGCCTGGTCTTCGCGGTGCTGATCGCCTACCCGTGGATCGAGAAGAAGTTCACCAAGGACGACGCGCACCACAACCTGCTGCAGCGTCCGCGGGACGTCCCGGTCCGGACCGCGATCGGCGCGATGGCCCTGACCTTCTACGCCATCGCGACCATCATGTGCATCAACGACATCATCGCCTACAAGTTCGACATCTCGTTGAACGCGATGACGTGGATCGGCCGCATCGGCATCCTGCTCGGCCCGCCGCTCGCCTACTACCTGACCTACCGGTTCTGCCTGGGCCTGCAGCGCAGCGACCGTCAGGTGCTCGAGCACGGCATCGAGACGGGCATCGTCCGTCGCCTGCCGCACGGCGAGTACATCGAGATCCACCAGCCGCTCGGCCCGGTGGACGAGCACGGACATCCGATCCCGCTCGAGTACCAGGGTGCTCCGGTGCCCAAGCGCATGAACAAGCTCGGCACCGCCGGCAAGCCCGGCGCGGGCAGCTGGTGGAGCGCGGACCCGGCCGAGGAGGCGACCGCCCTCGAGGCCGCGCACCACGAGGCGGAGGTCGAGCAGCGCGCCATCCTGAGCGAGTACCAGGAGCGCGTCCACGGCACGCCGACGGACGGTGACGGCCGGGCGCACTGACGTCGTCCGTCCGAAGCTGAGGCCCCGAACCGCACGCGGTTCGGGGCCTCTGCCGTTCGGGACCGCTGCCGTTCGGGACCGCTGCCGTTCGGGGCCGCTGCCGTTCGGGGCCTCTACCGTTCGGGACCGCTGCCGTTCGCACGCGTCCCCGTACAGCCCGCGAGCGTCCGAGCGTGTGCGCGGATCGGAGCCCCGGCCGCTCCCCCGCCTCGGCGAACGTCCGGGGTGCGGGGGTAACCGGTGGCTACCGTCCGGACGTGCCGGCACGCCGGCGCCCGCTCGGCGTCGCGTCGGCACCGGTCCCCGGGAGGAGCCGCGGATCGCGGTGCATGACCGCGAACAGGCTGGTGCGGTACAGCAGCCACAGACCGCCCAGATCGAGAACGGCCGCCACCGGCGGAGCTGTGAGCACCGCGACGGGCGACGAGTGGGCTACCGCCACCAGCGCCCGTCGCGCGGGACCCGGCTGCAGTGTTCGCAAGGCGAGCGTGACGGGGCGTGCGAGCACGAGCAGCACCGGGGCCACCATCCCGGCACCCAGGTGGACACCCATGTGGCCGGTGAAGGCCGGCACCGGCAGAGGCGCGGTCGCGGCAGCGACAATCGCAGACCCGGCGACGAAGGACGCATCCCGTGTCCGCGACCAGAGGTCGCCGCGCCGCCGCAGCCGGCTCGACGCGGCGAGGTAGGCACCGGCAATCGTCACGGCGGCGACGACCACGAGCAGTTGCAGAGGCCCCGGACTACCCGGAGCGAGCATCGAATGGTCGTGCATACCGTGACCGCATACCGCCGTCGACTGTCCGCACGGACTGCCCGGATCATCAGGACCGCGCCCACGACGAGGAGCACCAGGGCGAAACCGTTCCAGGCGAGGTCGTACGGCAGCAGCTCGACGTCGTAGCGGATCTGATGGGTACGGAGCACCTTGTGGTCGACGATGCCGTCGAACAGCTTAAAGCCGCCCGCGCCGAGGAACACGGCCGCGCGGAAACGACGAACCGCCAGTGCGTTCTGCCGGCGTAGATCGGCGAACAGCACGAACCCGGCCACCAGCAACAGCAGTTCCGCGGTGTGGAGGAGCCCGTCGGCGAGCAGGCCCACCGCCGGCGTGGACCGGTCGAAGAAGTGGTGCCACCCGAGGATCTGGTGGAACACGATCTCGTCTACCGCCGCCATGAACGCCACTCCGAGCAGGACGCCACTGACAGCGGACCGTCGGACGAGAACGGGCGCAGGAGCTACGGTCCGGTCGTCACGCTCGACGGCGCCTGCCGGTCGGGGCCGATTGGTCATGGCTTCGTCGTCTCCGGGCTCAGGCCCCGCTCGGGGACGGGACGCTCGGCCGTTTTGCGATGAAAACTGGGGTACCCGACCGGTCATGTCGAGAAACGTCGTATCGGAAGGTCTCGTTGCCGGAGCAGTCGGCGCGACGGTGATGACACTGGGCGAGAAGACCGAGCGGCAGGTGACGGGGCGCCCCGACTCCTACGTGCCGGCCCGCGTCCTCGAACGGCTCACCGGGCTGCCGGAGGCTCCCACGCGACAGCCGCTGCTGCTGAACTGGGGCCATGCACTACGGGCAGGGCGCCGTGCTGGGAGTCGTGCGGTCGGTGATGTCGGAGGTGGGGTTGCGAGGGCCGTGGGCATCCGCGAAGTTCACGGTCCTGCGGCTGACCAACGATCAGATCCTGGAGAACGCCACCGGGGTCGGTGCCCCGCCGCAGACGTGGCCACGCTCGGAACTCGTGGTCGACGTCCTGCACAAGGCCGTGTACGCCTTCGTCACCGGAGTTCGTCGCGGACGCCCTGGCAGCGCGCGCCGGGGCCGCGACCCGGGACAGCTGCACGCCGCGACACTGCCGGTGTCGGTCCCGTGCCCCGCGGCCGGGCCATGGGCCGGTCGCCACGATGCCCCTCCCGCAGCGGACCGTCGTCCGCGGCACGACGCTCCCGGAAATACAGAAACCGCGGGGCGACCTCCTCGTGAGGCCGCCCCGCGGTGTCGTGCGTCTACGTGTGGGTCAGTGCTTCTCGGGTCCGACGTGGTACTCGAACACCAGGCCGGCCGCGGCAGCGAGGATGAGCACCACGGCGAGGACGATCAGCCACGGCTGGAAGAAGGCCAGCGAGATGGCGGCGAAGGCGGCCGCCCCGGCCAGCAGGATCGGCCAGTAGCTGCCCGCGCTGAAGAAGCCCAGGTCGCCGGCGCCGTCGCTGATCTCGGCCTCCTCGTAGTCCTCCGGCCGGGTGTCGAGGCGACGGGCCACGAACCGGAAGTACGTGCCGACGATGAGGGTCAGGCCCGCCGAGAGCACGATCGCCGTGAGGCCGGCCCACTCGATGCCCGTGCGGGACAGTCCGGTGAACACTCCGTAGACGATCGCGACGAGCACGAAGAACACCGTCACGACTTCGAAGAGCTTGGCTTCGATCTTCATATCAGCTTGTCCTTGGTCGGAGGGTTACCGGTCAGTTGCCCGCGGTGACGACGCCGCTGGCCGCCCGGTCGGTGCGATCGGTCTTGAACGGGGTGGTGGACGTCGCGACCGGGGACTCGCCGATACGCTCGAGCGCCTGCGCGTTGGTCAGGCCCTGGCCACCGTCCTCGACGGGCTTGCGGAGCTCGATGTACTCCGCGAACCGCTCCGGGCTCACCGCGCGGACCTCGAAGTTCATCATCGCGTGGTAGGTGCCGCACATCTCGGCGCAGCGGCCGACGAACGCGCCTTCCTCCTGGATCTCGGAGATCTGGAAGACAGGATCGGAGCTGTTGTTCAGCGGGTTCGGGTTGACGTCCCGCTTGAACAGGAATTCCGGCACCCAGAAGGAGTGGATCACGTCGGAGGAGGCGAGCACGAACTCGATCCGGCGGTCGGTCGGCAGGACCAGGACCGGGATCTCGTTGCTGGTGCCGACCGTCTCGATCTTGTTGTAGTGCAGGTACGACAGGTCCTCGGTCTCCTGACCGTGGATCGGGGCCGGGATCTCGTGCTCGCCGCCGGCGTGCTCCTCGTCGTCGCCCGCGACCGCGGCCTGGGCGATCTCGTCCGTGCCCTCGTACCGCGCGGTGCCCTCACCGAGATCGATCGTGCGGTAGCCGAACTTCCAGTTCCACTGGAACGCCGTGACGTCGACGACGACGTTCGGGTTGTCCTCCTTGTCGAGGACGTAGTTCTGCACCACCACGGTGAAGTAGAACAGCACCGCGATGATGACGAACGGCACAGCCGTGTACAGCAGCTCGAGCGGCACGTTGTAGGCCGTCTGCCGCGGGAACTCCGGCGAGTCCTTCTTCTTGCGGTGGAAGATGACCACCCAGAAGGTCAGGCCCCATACCAGCACACCCATGACGAGGGCGGCGACGACCGACCACGTCCACAGCTCACGCATACGCTCGGCCTGCGGGGTAATCCCCTCCGGCCAGCCGAAACGCAGGACTTCCTCGCTGCTGCATCCCGTCAGCAGCAGGGCTGCAATACCGAGAGATGCTGCCAGCCCGAACCGCCGAAGGATCCGACCTTGCGCCACGTTCACGCCTTCCTGATCGCCGCAATTCCACTAGGGCACACCCGGAGGGCAGACCCAATTACTACGCAGCGTAGACCAAACCCGGCTGCTATCCATCCCCGGGGCGCACACAACGTGTCGCGTCGTCGCGTGCCCGCTGCTCACGACCGGGTCGACCCCGGCCGCCGGCTGCCGCGACCCCCGGGCTGCGGCATACTGCCATGCAGACCGTCGGTCCCTGCCGCGGCAACATTCCCGGGGGCCGAATCCATCCCAACCGGAATGAGGTATCGGACGCCGTGTGCGGACTGCTCGGGTTACTGACCACTGACGGCACCAGCGACGACGCCGTCGCCAAGGTCGACTCCGCGATGCACTGCCTGCGCCACCGTGGTCCCGACGAGCACGGCACCTGGCACGACGGTGACCTGGTCTACGGCTTCAATCGGCTGTCGATCATCGACATCGCGCACTCGCACCAGCCGCTGCGCTGGGGACCCCCGGAGTCTCCGGAGCGCTACGCCCTGACTTTCAACGGGGAGATCTACAACTATCTGGAGCTGCGTGCCGAGCTGACCGAGAAGTACGGGACCCAGTTCGCCACCGAGGGCGACAGCGAGGCCATCGTCGCCGCGTACCACCACTGGGGTGCCGACGCGGTGCGACGGCTTCGCGGCATGTTCGCGTTCGCAGTCTGGGACACCGAGACGCGCGAGTTGTTCCTCGCCCGCGATCCCTTCGGCATCAAGCCGCTGTTCCTCGCCACGGGCACCGGCGGTACCGCGTTCGGCAGCGAGAAGAAAAGCCTGCTCGAGCTGGCCGACGTGATCGGGATCGGCACCGGACTCGATCCCCGGGCCGTCGAGCACTACACGGTGTTGCAGTACGTGCCCGAACCGGAAACCCTGCACGCGGAGATCCGGCGGCTCGAGTCCGGGTGCTTCGCCCGCGTGCGGCCGGGCGGCCGCCCCGAGATCACCCGGTACTTCGAGCCGACGTTCCCCGTCCGTCCCTTCGCCGCGGGTCGGGAGGACGACCGTTACCGGGAGATCGCGGAGGCGCTCGAGGACTCCGTCGCCAAGCACATGCGCGCCGACGTGACGGTGGGATCGTTCCTGTCCGGCGGTATCGACTCCACGGCCGTCGCGGCCCTCGCGATGCGGCACAACCCGAACCTGATCACGTTCACCACCGGGTTCGAGCGCGAGGGCTACTCGGAGGTCGACGTGGCCGCCGAATCCGCCGCCGCGATCGGCGCGCGCCACGTCGTCAAGGTCGTCTCCCCTGCCGAGTTCGCTGCCGCGATCCCCGAGATCGTGTGGTACCTGGACGACCCCGTCGCCGATCCCGCGCTGGTGCCCCTGTGGTTCGTCGCCAAGGAAGCTCGCAAGCACGTGAAGGTGGTGCTCTCCGGGGAAGGCGCCGACGAGTTGTTCGGCGGCTACACCATCTACCGCGAGCCGCTGTCGCTGAAGCCGTTCGAGTACCTGCCGAAGTCGATGCGGCGTGCGGCCGGGAAGCTGTCGGAGCGCATCCCCGAGGGCACCCGCGGAAAGAGCCTGCTCCATCGCGGGTCGATGACGCTCGAGGAGCGGTACTACGGCAACGCCCGCAGCTTCAACGACGCACAGCTGCGGGCCGTGCTGCGCGACTTCCGTCCGGAGTGGACGCACCAGGACGTCACCGCGCCGATCTACGCCCGCTCCGCCGGGTGGGATCCTGTCGCGCGGATGCAGCATCTCGACCTGTTCACCTGGCTGCGCGGCGACATCCTCGTCAAGGCAGACAAGATGACGATGGCGAATTCGCTGGAACTGCGAGTGCCGTTCCTCGACCCGGAGGTCTTCCGCGTCGCCTCACAGGTACCGCTGGATCAGAAGATCACGAAGAACACCACCAAGTACGCGCTGCGTCGAGCCCTCGAGGGCATCGTCCCGCCGCACGTGCTGCACCGGGCGAAGCTCGGCTTCCCGGTGCCGCTGCGGCACTGGCTGCGCGGAACCGAACTGTTCGACTGGGCACGCAACGTGATCGCCGAGTCGGGCACCGAGCACCTGCTGGACAAGGCGGCCGTCGCCCGGATGCTCGACGAACACCGCGAGGGCCGGACCGATCACAGCCGGCGGCTGTGGACGGTGCTGGTGTTCATGATCTGGCACGGCATCTTCGTCGAGCAGCGCATCGTGCCGGAGATCCAGGAGCCGGCGTACCCCGTCGAGGTGTAAGGGCCGCTACGCGGCCGGTGTGTCCTTTGGGCGGCTCCCACCGCCCAAAGGACACACCGGCGGTCACGGGAGGATCGCGGCGATCTCGTCCGCGGCGTCCTGGCCGTACGCGACCGTCAGCCGCTTGACCGCGTCGGGGCGGTCGAAGGTCCATTCCTGGGTGCCGGTCGTCTCGAGCACCAGAACCGCGACGAGCGAGCCGAGCTGAGCGGCACGCTCGAGGGAGAGGCCCGCCCGGTGCCCCAGCAGGAATCCCGCCCGGAACGCGTCGCCGACGCCGGTGGGGTCCACCTTGGCCCGCTCGGGCACGACGCCCACGTGAGTCCGGCGGCCGTCCCGTTCGACGATCTCGACACCGTTACCGCCGAGCGTGGTGACCCGCAATCCGACCATGGCGCGGATCTGCGCCTCGGTCAGGCCGGTCTTCTGCTGCAGGAGTCCCCACTCGTATTCGTTGGTGAACAGGTAGGCGGCGCCGTCGATCAGCCGGGCAGACTCCTCACCGCTGAGACGGGCGAGCTGCTGAGACGGGTCGGCCGCGAACGGCACACCGAGCTGCCGGCACTCGTCGGTGTGCCGGGCCATCGCCTCCGGATCGTTGGCGCCGATCAGGACCAGGTCGACACCGTGTGTCCCGGTCACCTCGGCGAGGGAGATGTCCCGGGCCTCGGACATCGCGCCGGGGTAAAACGACGCGATCTGGGCCATCGCCTCGTCGGTCGTGCACACGAAGCGCGCGGTGTGCGCGGTCTGCGACACGTGCACGGGGCTGCAGTCGACGCCGTTGCCCTCGAGCCACGCGCGGTACTCGGCGAAGTCGGCGCCCACCGCTCCGACGAGCACCGGCGCCCCGCCGAGCACGCCCATCGCGTAGGCGATGTTGCCGCCCACACCGCCACGGCGGACCACCAGGTCGTCGACCAGGAAGCTGAGCGAGATGTGGCTGAGCTGGTCTGCGACGAGCTGCTCGGCGAAGCGTCCGGGGAAACGCATGAGGTGGTCGGTGGCGATGGAACCGGTCACGGCGATGGTCACGTGGCTGGGCCTTTCAGCGGAGGACTGGGATCGATCTCACGCTACCCGCACCCACCGGACAGCAGTGCGGCCCCGACGCGAGATCGCGCCGGGGCCGCAC
>NZ_JAUIZP010000089.1:0-3857 GCF_041414735.1 Rhodococcus sp. GXMU-t2271 | reverse complement strand
GAGGAAGGAGGCCTTGTAGTCGGGGGACCGGCCCATCCAGCCGTACGTCAGTCGCGCCCAGGTGGCGATGGCGTCGCGGTCGGCTCGCAGGTCGTCCGCGGACTTCGGGGTGCGGAAGAACGGCATGGTCACCCCGCCGTTGCCGGTGTCGGTAGGGGCGGTGAGGGTGCCGACATGCTCGCCGGTGTGCAGCGCGTCGTACAAGCGTGCGGTCATGCGGATGGAGTTGCGGAACGCGGGGTGGTTGGTGAAGTCCTTGACACGCTCACCGTGCAGGTAGATCTCGCGGCCGTCGTCGATCGACGCGATGTACTCGTCGCCGGTCATGGGCCGCGTGGCGAAGTTCTTCTGCTGATTGGCCGGGTGGTCTGCGGCGACGTTCACCTTCGACCGGTCGACGGTGCCGGTAGCGGGGGCTGCTTCGGTGATGGTCATGTTCTTCCCTTCGAGAGAGGCGGGAGTGGGATCAGGAGGCAGCGCGGGCGAGCTGCGCAGGCAGTGGAGTGAATGTTGCTGTGGCGTCGAACCATCCGCTGTGCGGATCGTCGAGGCACCCGTTCCACGCGGTCGAGCCGGATCGGTCCCCGAGGTCGTGGAAGGTGCTGCGGAAGAACAGGAGCGGGTCCTTCGCGGCGTCGACAGAGGCGTCGACGATCTCGCCGACGAAGATGACGTGGTCGCCGCCGTCGTACTCGGCCCACGGTCGGCAGAGCAGGGTGGCCGCGTTGCCGGGCAGGGCGGGTGCGATCCCGGTGTCGTCCCATGCCGGCGCGGCCGCCTGCGGCCTGCCGGCGAAATGCAGTGCGGTGGAGAGCTGGTCGGCCGCCAGGATGTTCACGGCGAACGGCGCGTCGCTGAGGTAGCCGCACGCCTTCGACGTCCGCGTCAGCGTCACCTGGCACAGCCTCGGCTCCAGCGAGACGGCAGTGAAGGCGGTGACCGTGGCCCCGTGCGGGGTGCCCTCGGCGTTGGCACACGTGACCACCGTGACCCCGCTGGCGAACTGGCCGAAGATGTTGCGAAGTTCTCGCTGGTCCATGGGGAGACCGCCTTTCTGCACGCTGTGCGGTTGCGGGTCGATCCGGAACGAGGACCAACGTATGACCCGGATCACACCCCGTCGATCCGCGTTGCGAAGGGCCGATCCGCATTGCGAAGCGGGCTCGAATCGACTGGACGGCACGTGACCGTCGTCACAGTACGGTGCTAGCGTGGGGAGTTGCCCACACACCGGCACAGCACCAGTTGGGAGGGTTGGAGGGGCGAATGCGAGCACCGGAGAGCCGCGGCTTCACGGACTGGGACGAAGTGCACGATGTGGTGTCCCAGGCGTACTTCCCGCACCAGCTGACGCTTCTCGGCCGTGGGCCCGCAGCCCGCACGTCACTGGAATCTACCCAGCTCGGCGCCTCGCGGCTGGCGAGGATCGGCTTCGGCGTGGACGTGTCGATCCGCTCCGAGCACCCCGGCGCGTACGGCATCAAAATTCCCCTGACCGGTCACCTCGTCACCGCCGTCGGCCGCGACGAGGTCGTGTCGGCTCCCGGGCTGGCGACGGTCTGCCCGCCCGACACTCCGACCGTCATCACCCGGTGGAGCAGTTCGTGCGAGATCATCGGGTTCAAGATCGACCGCGACTACGTGCAGCGCGAGATGGACCGCCTGCTCCCCCGCCCCGGCAGGCGGCTGCCCGCGCAGCTGGATCTGCGGTCCGGCGCGGGGGCCGACTGGTTGCGCCTGGTGCGTGCGATCGCCGACGAGTCGCTGCGGGACAACGCCCTGCTGCGCAGCGACCAGGTGGCCGAGCAGCTGTGCCGCGCCGTCACGACAGCACTCGTGCTCGCCGCCGCACCGGACGACGGCGACTGCCCGGTCGGAGCACGACCGCGGACCGTCAAGCGGGTGATGGACGCGATCCAGCAGGATCCGGCGCGTCAATGGACCGCCGTAGACATGGCCGAACTCGTCGGCGTCAGTGTCCGTCGCATCCAGCAGGGGTTCCGCGAGTGCGTCGGCATGACACCGATGGAGTACCTCGCCGACGTCCGGCTCGAGCGTGTCCATGCAGATCTGTCCGTGAGCGAGTGCACCGCAACTGTTTCGGATGTCGCGTATCGCTGGGGAATCATGCACACCGGTCGGTTCGCGGCCGCGTACCGGCGCAAGTACGGGGTGAGCCCGTCCGAGACGCTGCGCGGCAGGACCGCCTGATCTGCAGCGCGACTGCGCACCCGATTTCGCTCGGCATCCACTGCGGCCCCGCAGGGCGTTTGACTTTCGTGTGACCCATACCACATCATGATGTACGCATAGTGAATCGTACGTACGCATTGCGTACATCTTGTGGGTGGTGCCGTCGGCGATCCGGACGGCTCGTGCCGAAGACGAAAGGTGAACGATGACGAAGACTGTTCCGCACTCACGTCTCGGCAGGCGAGCAGCGGCGGCCCTCGCGGCGGGCGCGCTCTGCTTCGCGGTCGCGGCCTGTTCGTCGTCCGAGCCCGCCGGCTCCGCGTCCGTCGCGGCGACCGGTGGCGTCTCCGCCGACGACGCCCCGCACCCCGCGGCCGCGCCGGTCGCCGAGGGCGAGATGCGAGTGACGTTGCTGGGCACGGGTAGTCCTGTCCCGAGCACCACCCGCTACGGCATGTCGACCCTGGTTCAGGCGAACGGTCTGAACCTGGTGTTCGACGCCGGTCGCGGCGCGACGGTACGCCTGAACCAGGCGGGCGTTCCGCTCGGGCAGATCGACGGCGTGTTCCTCACCCACTTCCATTCCGATCACGTCAACGGCCTGGACGACCTGTGGCTGACCGGGTTCATTCCCGCCTTCGGCGGTCGCGAGGGCACGTTCGACGTGTACGGACCGACGGGCGTGAAGAACATCACCGACGGGCTGGCCCGGACGTTCCGCAACGACATCGACGTCCGCGTCGCGGACGGCGAGGTCGATCGCACCACCACCACGATCGTCCCGCACGAGTTCGACCGCGACGGAATCGTTTTCGATCGGGACGGGGTGCAGGTCACCATGTTCGAGGTGCGGCACGATCCCGCCGATGCCATCCGTCCGGCGGTGGGGTACCGCGTCGACTACGCCGGGAGGTCGGTCCTGATCAGCGGCGATACCGTGCCGGTGGACAACGTCGTCCGCTACGGCACGGGCGTGGACGTCCTGATCCACGAGGTGGCCGAATTCGAGGATCCCGCGGCTCTGCCGAGCGTCTACGCCCACCACACCAATCCGAGGCAGGCCGGAGAGATCTTCACCGAAACCGCACCGAAGATGGCCGTCTACAGCCACATCGTCAACGGCATCCCCGGCCGCGTACCCGGCGTCACCGACGAGGTCCTGGTCGAGCGTACCCGCGAGACCTACGACGGCCCCCTGACCGTCGGCGCGGACCTGATGAGTTTCACGATCACCGCCGACGACGTCCGCGTCGACTAGGCGTCAGCCGCCGGTGTGCCTTTCGGGCGGCCTTGACCACCCCAAGGGCACACCTGCGGCGTCAGCCGGGTCAGGCCAGCGCACGCAGGCGCGGCGCCAGATCACGCTCGAACAACTCCAGGAACCGCCGCTGATCGTGCCCCGGCGCATGGAACACCAGATGATTCAGCCCGGCCTTCACATAGGCTGCGACCTGCTCGACCGCCTCGTCCGGATCCGACGCCACGATCCACCGCCGGGCGACCTGCTCGATCGGCAACGCATCGGCCGCCGCCTCCATCTCCATCGGATCGTCGATCGAGTGCTTCTGCTCCGCCGACAGCGACAGCGGCGCCCAGAACCGGCAGTTCTCCAACGCCTTCTCCGGATCGGTGTCGTAGGAGATCTTGATCTCGATCATCTTGTC
>NZ_JAUIZP010000088.1:0-5161 GCF_041414735.1 Rhodococcus sp. GXMU-t2271 | reverse complement strand
ATGCGCCGGTGCTGCGGCACGCCGAGCAGATCCTGCACCGCGCCGTCGAGGCCCGCGCAGGTGATCACCGAGGGGGCGCGAGGGCATGACCGACACACAGATCCCTCCCCAGTGGACCCCCACCGAACAGGATGTCGCGAGCGCCCGGATCACCGCCTTCGCCCGGTGGGTCGAAAAGCGCCACGGCGTCTCCCTCCCCGACTACCCCGCCCTGTGGCGGTGGTCCGTCGACAATCTCGGACCGTTCTGGCAGGACGTGTGGGACTGGTTCGACGTACGGTCACGCACCGACCCGGGACCGGCGCTGGACGACGCCACGATGCCCGGAGCCGTCTGGTTCCCCGGCGCGCGCCTGAACTACGTGGAGCACGCCCTGCGGTACGCGCGCGACGACCGCCCCGCGATCGTGCACGTCGGCGAGGACGGCGAACGCACCGAACTGAGCTGGGCCGAACTCCGCAGGCAAGCGGCCGCGCTGGCCGCCACCCTGCGCGAGCACGGCGTCGGTGCCGGCGACCGCGTCGTCGGTTACCTGCCGAACATCCCGGAGGCCGTGGTCGCGCTGCTCGCCACCGCGAGCATCGGCGCCGTGTGGGCGGCCTGCGGCCAGGACTACTCGGCCCCCGCGGCCGTGGACCGGCTCGGGCAACTCGACCCCGCCGCCCTGATCACGGCCGACGGTTACCGGTTCGCCGGCCGCACCCACCCCCGCGCCGAGGCGGTCGCCCGGCTGCGGGAGCAACTGCCCTCGCTGGTGCTGACCGTCGTGGTGCCCCGGCTGGCAGACCCGCACCAGGACCTCGAAGGCGCGCTCACCTGGGAGGCCGCCACCGTCGGAGAACACCCGCTGAGTCCCGAGCCGGTGCCGTTCGACCATCCGCTGTGGGTCGTGTTCTCGTCCGGGACCACGGGGCTTCCCAAGGGCATCGTGCACGGGCACGGTGGTGTCCTGCTCGAGCATCTGAAGGCCGTCTCGCTGCACACCGACCTCGGATCCGACGACACCTTCTTCTGGTACACCAGCCCGAGCTGGATGATGTGGAACTTCCAGGCCGCCGGGCTGCTCGTCGGGGCGACGATCGTCTGTTACGACGGCAGCCCGTCGCACCCGCAGGTCGACCGGCTGTGGCGGATCGCCGCACAGGAACGGGTCACCGTGCTGGGGACCAGCCCGGGATACGTGCTGGCCTGCATCAAGGCGGGCGTCGTTCCCCGGCGGGACCACGACCTGTCCGCCCTGCGGGCGGTGGGCGTCACGGGGTCCACCCTGCCCGCGTCGTCGTCGCAGTGGCTGGCCGAGAACGTCGGCGAGCACGTGCCCGTGATGTCCATCACCGGCGGCACCGATGTCGTCTCCGCGTTCGTCGGTGCCGTGCGCACCGTGCCGGTGTGGCCGGGCGAGCTGTCGGTGCCGTATCTCGGCGTCGCCCTCGACGCGTTCGACGAGCGGGGCCGGCCGGTCCGCGACGAGGTGGGGGAGCTCGTGGTGACCGCCCCGATGCCGTCGATGCCGGTCCGATTCTGGAACGACCCGGACGGTCACCGCTACCGCGAGGCGTACTTCTCCGTCTATCCCGGGGTGTGGCGGCACGGCGACTGGATCACGATCACCGGGCGCGGGACGGTCGTGATGCACGGGCGTTCCGATTCGACGCTCAACCGCCACGGGGTCCGGATGGGCAGCGCCGACATCTACCAGGCCGTCGAGAAGCTCCCCGAGGTCGTCGAAGCCCTGGTGATCGGAGCCGAGCAGCCCGACGGCGGCTACTGGATGCCGTTGTTCGTGGTGCTCGCCGACGGCGCCACCCTCGACGACGCACTGCGCGAGAAGATCCGCACCGTGATCCGCGAGCAGGCGTCGCCGCGGCACGTGCCCGACGACATCGTCGCGGCGCCGGGCGTTCCCCACACCCGCACCGGGAAGAAGCTCGAGGTGCCGATCAAGCGGCTCTTCCAAGGGGCGGACGCGGCCCGCACCGTCGACCGCAGCGCGGTCGACGCACCGGAGTTGCTCGACTGGTATGCCCGCCAGCGGCAGCGTCGGTGAGCTGAGGCACGACCCGCGGAGCGAGGAGGGTCACCCGACTGGACATTTGTCCTGTTCGGGTGATCCGATGGCCACATGACGCTCGCCATCGACATCTTCCTCATCCTGCACTTCATCGGCCTCGCCGGGATCATCGGCTCCTGGCTCGCCGTGATCAAGGAACCGCGCGTGGTGGCCGGCATGCTGCACGGCGCGATCCTGCAGGTGGTGACCGGCCTTGCGTTGGTCGGGCTCAACGAGGCGGACGACGCCGACCTGAACCACATGAAGATCGGTGTCAAGCTCGTCGTCGCCGTCGTCATCCTCGTGATCGCGATCGTCGGGATGAAGAAGGAACGGCAGAACCCGGGCTCGACCGCGGCCCTGGCACATGCGGCCGGTGCGCTCGGCATCCTCAACGTCGTCATCGCCGTGCTCTGGTGACCGCTCCGACACCGCGGCGGCAAAGATGAAGCCGACCTTACCGACCCTGTAGATTGGTCCGGTGCGCAAGTCACGCGGCCGGAAGGCGACCGGCGAGTAACCTGCTCGGGCAGCTCCGCGCCGACAGGCGGGGTGATCGTTGTCCCGGCGGGTCTCGCGGCGTTCGCGCCGTTGTCCGTCGTGTAACGCTCCTCCCCTGAACAGCAGATATACCTGAGCACGGTGCTCGCCCGGGTCACCGGGCGCGACGGTCGGGCATGCGTCCGACGGTGAGAGAGAGGTTGGGGTTTGGACTCGCTGGGTGTCGGCGGATCGGGTGCGACGAACACGAACGCGGCGAACGTGCCGGACGGTGCCTTCCCCCTCTCCCCGGCACAGCTCGGGATGTGGTTCGCGCAACACGTCGACCCGTCGGTGCCCGCGAACATCGCCCAGTACGTCGAGCTCGTCGGCGACCTCGACCGTGACCTCCTGCTCGAGGCCAGCGCCCGCGCCGCCCTCGAGATGGGCTCCGGCTTCCTCCGGTTCCTCGAGGTCGACGCGCAGCCCTACCAGCTCGTCGATCCGAACCTCGACGCCTCCATCGGATACGTGGACCTGCGGGACGCGGACGATCCGCGCGAGGCCGCGATGGAATGGATGCGCGCCGACCGCAGCACCCCGGTGGACGTGCTCAAGGACCGGCTGATCTCGGCCACCGTCCTGCAACTCGGCGAGCGCCGCTACTTCTGGTACAACCGCGTCCACCATCTCGCGCTCGACGGTTTCGGTGCCGCGACCTTCATGACCCGCATCGCGGAGCTCTACACCGCGGCCGTCGAGGGCGCCGAACCCAGCCCGAACAAGGCTTCGGACGTGCGCACCGTGTACGAGGCCGAGATCGGGTACCGGTACTCGTCGCGGTTCGACACCGACCGCGAGTACTGGTCGTCGGTCGTCGAAGGCATCGACGAACCCACCAGCCTGGCCGGTCGTCCCGCACCGCCGGCCCCCGTCAGCCGGATCGACAGTGCCACGCTCGACGACCGTGTCGAGGGGCTCGTCGACCGCTTCGCCGAACGCGAGAGCACCAGCCTCGCCACCGCGGTGATCGCGGCCTTCGCCGCCTACATGGCCCAGATGACCGGCCGCACCGACGTCGTGCTCAGCCTGCCCGTCGCCGCGCGGACCACCGCGGTGCTGCGCCGGTCCGGCAGCATGGTCTCCAACGTGGTGCCGTTGCGCCTCGAGGTGGCCGCCGACACCACCGTGCGCGGGCTCGTCGCGTCGGCCACCGCTGCCGTCTCGGGAGCGCTGCGACACCAGCGGTATCGCCACGAGGACATCGTCCGCGACGCCGGCAGTGCGGCCGGCGGCCGTTCGACGTTCTTCGGACCGTGGGTCAACATCATGCTGTTCGACAACGAGGTCCGCCTCGGCGACATGGTCGGACGGATCAACATCCTGTCCACCGGTCTCATCGAGGACCTCGGGGTCAACGTCTACAAGAGCGGTGGCACGCACACCCACATCGACTTCGAGTCCAACCCCAACCTGTACGGCGCGCAGGAGTCCCGGGCGCACCACGCCCGCTTCGTGGAGTTCTTCGACCGATTCGTCGCGGCCGATCCCGACCGGCGCGTGTGGGACCTGCCCCTCGGAACCGGTGCCGAGACCGCCCAGGTGCTCACCGAGTGGAACCGCACCGAGCACCCCCTCGACCACCGCACGCTGCTCGCGGAGTTCGAGGAGCAGGTGGCACGCACACCCGACGCCACGGCCCTCGTGTACGAGGGCGAGAGCATGACCTACGCGGAGTTCGCCGCCCGCGCGAACGCGCTCGCGCGACTGCTCGTCGCGCGCGGCGTCGGACCGGAGTCCCTGGTCGGACTGTCGGTGCGGCGTTCGCTCGAGCTGCTCGTCGGGATGTACGCGATCCTCGAGGCCGGCGGGGCCTGGGTGCCGATCGACCCGGACCATCCCGCGGACCGGACCGCCTACATCCTCGACACCGCTCAACCCGTCTGCGTGGTCACGACCGCGCGTGACCAGGTGGATCTGCCCGCCGGCCTCGACGTGGTCGAGATCGACCGCGTCGATCTCGCCGGCCTGGACACGCGCCCGCTCACCGACGCCGACCGGCTCGGGCCGGTACGGCTCGACAGCACGGCCTACGTCATCTTCACCTCGGGCTCCACCGGGCGTCCCAAGGGCGTCGCGGTCACCCACCGGGCGATCGACAACCAGATCCGGTGGATGAACGACCAGTACGCGCTGTCGGCGTCCGACGTGTACCTGCAGAAGACCGCGACGACGTTCGACGTGTCGCTGTGGGGCTTCTTCATGCCCCTGCGCGTCGGCGCGACCCTGGTGATCGCCACCCCCGACGGCCACCGCGACCCGATGTACGTGGCCGACAGGATCGCCGAACACGGGGTCACCCTCACCGACTTCGTGCCGTCGATGCTCACGGTGTTCGTCGCCAATGCCCGGCCCGGCTCGTGCGACACGCTGCGTCACGTGTTCGTGATCGGCGAGGCCTTGCCGTCCGAGACGGCGGCCGCGTTCGCCCAGTTGTGCGCCGCGCAGCTGCACAACCTCTACGGCCCCACCGAGGCCGCGGTCTCGATCACCTACCACCGGGCGACTCCCGAGGACGTGACCACCGTCCCGATCGGCGTCCCCCAGTGGAACAGCCGCGTCTACGTCCTC
>NZ_JAUIZP010000087.1:0-5056 GCF_041414735.1 Rhodococcus sp. GXMU-t2271 | reverse complement strand
CTACCACCGGGCGACTCCCGAGGACGTGACCACCGTCCCGATCGGCGTCCCCCAGTGGAACAGCCGCGTCTACGTCCTCGACCACCGGCTGCGGCCCGTACCGCCCGGCAGGCCCGGCGAGCTCTACCTCGCCGGGGTCCAGCTCGCGCGCGGCTACCTGCGCCGCCCCGACCTCACCGCCGACCGGTTCCTCGCCGATCCGTTCGGCGCCCCGGGCGACCGGATGTACCGCACCGGCGACCTCGTGCTGTGGCGCCTCGACGCGGACGGTGCCGGCTACCTCGACTACATCGGCCGTACCGACTTCCAGGTCAAGTTCCGCGGCCAGCGCATCGAGCTGGGCGAGATCGAGGCGGTCCTGCTCGCCGTCCCGGAGGTCTCGCAGGCCGTCGTGCTCGTGGTGCCGACGGCGACCGGCGACCAGCTCGTCGGTTACCTCGTCGCCGCTCCCGGCCATGCGATCGACACCGATGCGCTGACCGAGGCGCTGGGCCGGGCGCTGCCGTCGTACATGGTTCCGGCGTCGCTGATGGTGCTCGACGCGTTCCCGCTCAACACCAGCGGCAAGCTCGACCGCAGGGCCCTGCCCGAGCCGGTGTTCAACAGCGCCCGCATGTTCCGGGCGCCGCGCACCGCCGCCGAGCGGATCGTGGCCGAGACGTTCTCCGAGGTCCTGGGAGTCGTCGAGGTCGGCCTCGACGACGACTTCTTCGAACTCGGCGGCAACTCGCTCGTCGCCACCCAGCTCGTGTCCCGGATCGGCTCCGCCCTGGACACCCAGGTGCCGGTGCGGGTGCTGTTCGAGTCGTCCACCGTCGTGGGCCTCGCGGCCCGGGTGGCGCGACAGTCCGGATCGGGTGCCCGCCGGCCGCTCGTCGCGGGACCGCGGCCGGACGTGCTGCCGCTCTCGACGGCGCAGCAGCGGATCTGGTTCCTCAACCGGTTCGACGCCGGTACCGCCGCCTACAACCTGCCCTTCACAGTGCGGCTCACCGGTCCGCTCGATCCGGCGGCCCTCGACGCCGCCTTCGGCGACGTCGTGGCCCGGCACGAGACACTGCGCACCGTCTACCCGGCCGTCGACGGGGAACCGCAACAGGTGATCCTGCCGGCCGAACACGTCGACAGTCGTGTCCCCGTCCTCGACATCGCCGTGTCCGATCTGCACGCCCGGGTCGTGGCCCTGGCGCAGCGCGGGTTCGACGTCGCCGTCGACCTGCCGTTCCGGATCGCCCTGTACCGGCTGGCGGACGACCAGTTCGTCCTGGCCATGGTGCTGCACCACATCGCCGCCGACGGATCGTCCTTCGAGCCGCTCGTGCGCGACATCGTTACCGCATACGCGGCGCGGGCGGCCGGCTCCGAACCCGGCTGGTCCGCGCTTCCGGTGCAGTACGCCGACTACGCACTGTGGCAACGCGACGTGCTCGGACTCGAATCCGACCCGGCCTCGATCTCTGCGCAGCAGATCGCCTACTGGACTCGGGAACTCGACGGCATCCCGGATCAGCTCGACCTGCCCGCGGATCGTCCCCGCCCGGCGGTCGCCACCTACCGCGGCGACAAGCGCCGGTTCCAGATCTCGGCCGAGACCCACCGTGGTCTGGTCGAGGTCGCCCGCTCGCATCATGCGTCGCTGTTCATGGTGATGCACTCCGCGTACGCCGTCCTCCTGTCGAGACTGAGCGGATCCGACGACATCGCCATCGGCAGCGTCGTCGCCGGCCGGGGTGATCGTCTGCTCGACGACCTGATCGGCATGTTCGTCAACACACTGGTGCTGCGCACGCGGGTCGATCCGGGGGCGCGTTTCGAGGAACTCCTCGACCGGGTCCGCGACTCCGATCTGAGCGCCTTCTCCAATGCGGACGTCCCGTTCGAGCGGCTCGTGGAGGTCCTCAAGCCGCCCCGGTCCACGGCTCGTCATCCGTTGTTCCAGGCCGCGCTGGCCGTGGAATCTCCTGGAACGCGCGATATTTCGTTCTCCGGTGTGCGTGCCACCGCGGCCGAGTTCGACGTGCCGATCGCGAAGTTCGACCTGCAGCTGTGGCTGGTCGAGCGGACCGACGACGAGGGTCGCCCGGCCGGCGTGGACGCCGTGTTCGAGTACGCGACCGACCTGTTCGACGCCGACACCGTCGACGTCTTCGGGCAGCGTTTCGCGCGGATCCTCGAAGCGATCGTCGCCGATGTGGCGACGCCGGTCGGTGACATCGACCTCCTCGCGCCCGAGGAGGAGGCCCGGCTCGTCTCGGTCCGCGGCCCCGAACTCCATCGGGCGGAGCGGCCGCTCGTCGAACTGCTTACGGCCGGAGTGGATTTCGCGCCCGACACGATCGCCGTCCGATGTGGCGAGTCGGCCCTGACCTACCGTGAGCTCGACGAGTGGTCCAACCGTCTCGCCCGCGTCCTCGTCGACAGCGGTGTCGGACCGGAAACGATTGTGGCCTTGGCTTTCCCGCGATCCGCGGAGATGGTGCACTGCGTGTGGGCCGTCGCCAAGACCGGTGCCGCGTACGTGCCGATCGATCCCGCACACCCGGTCGAACGCATCCGGCACATCGTCCGGGACTCCGGCGCCGTCCTCGGTCTGACCACCGCCGGGCACCTGCCGGAGCTGCCCGCGGACTTCGACTGGAACGCCCTCGACGTCGACGAGACCCGCACGGCGATCGAACGGGCTTCCGCCGCATCCGTCGGCGACGCCGACCGCCTCGCGCCGCTGCGTCTCGACCACGTGGCATACATGATCTACACCTCGGGGTCGACGGGCCTGCCGAAGGGCGTCGCCGTGACCCACCACGGACTCGCCGCGCTCGTGCAGGAGAGCGTCGAACTGTACGGCGTCACCGTGCGGTCACGGGTGCTGCACGTGTGCGCACCCAGCTTCGACCCGTCGGTGCTCGAGTGGCTCATGGCCGGCTCCTCCGGCGCCGAACTCGTCGTGACACCCGCGAACGTGCTGGGTGGGATCGAACTGCACGACCTGATCGAGAAGTACGGGGTGACCCATGCCGTCATCACCCCCGCCGTACTCGGATCGGTCGACCCCCGCGACCTCGACACCCTGCGCGTTCTTGTCGTCGGTGGCGACGTCTCCACCGCCGATCTGGTCGCCCGCTGGTCGCCCGGCCGCCGCTACTTCAACGCGTACGGCCCCACCGAGGCCACCATCGCCACCACCCGCGGCGAACTGCACCCGGGGGACCCCGTTACGATCGGCACTCCGGTTGTCGGGGTCGGTGTCCTCGTGCTCGACGCCCGGCTCCACCCGGTTCCGGCCGGTGTGTCCGGGGAGCTGTATCTGACCGGAGACGCGCTCGCCCGTGGCTACCACCGGCGACCCGCGCTGACGGCGGACCGCTTCGTCGCCTCCCCGTTCGGCGCGCCGGGTGAGCGCATGTACCGCACCGGCGACGTCGTGCGGTGGGACGACGAGGGCCGGCTGGTGTACGCCGGGCGGACCGACTTCCAGGTCAAGGTCCGTGGCTACCGGATCGAGCTCGGGGAGATCGACGCCGCCTATCTCTCGCACCCCGCCGTCGACTTCGCCACCACGGTCGGGCACGAAATGCCCTCGGGGCAGACCACTCTGGTCACCTACGTCCACGGCGAGGCGGGACTCGACAGCGAGGAGCTCACCGGGTACGTCGCCGGATTCCTGCCGTCCTACATGGTCCCCTCGGTCTGCGTCGTCCTCGACGCCGTCCCTCTCACCCCGAACGGCAAGGTGGACCGCAAGGCACTGCCCGAGCCGGTGTTCGAGGCGCGGGCCTTCCGCGCCCCCACCACGCCGATCGAGGAGATCGTCGCGGGCACCTTCGAGAGCGTCCTCGGTATCGACCGGGTCGGACTGGACGACGACTTCTTCGAGCTCGGTGGCAACTCGCTCGTCGCGACCCAGCTCGTGTCCCGGCTCGGTGCGGCCCTCGACACCCAGGTGCCCGTGCGGCTGCTGTTCGAGGCGTCGACCGTCGTCACGCTGGCCGCGCGGGTCGAACACCGTGCCGGCGCCGGCCGCCGCATCCCGCTCGTGGCCCGGCCGCGCCCCGACCGGATCCCGCTGTCCCTGGCCCAGCAGCGCATGTGGTTCCTCAACCGGTTCGAGCCCGAGTCGGCCACCTACAACCTGCCCTTCGCGCTGCGGCTGTCCGGTGAACTCGACATCACCGCGCTGCAGGTCGCCGTCATGGATGTCATCGATCGGCACGAGTCGCTCCGAACCGTCTACCCCGAAGGGCCGGACGGGCCGATGCAGGTCGTCACGGACGCCGCCACGGCGGTGCCCAACCTGACACCGACGTCGATCACGGAAGAGAACCTGCAGCAGGAGATCTCGGCGCTCGCGTCCGCCGGTTTCGACGTGACCCGCGAGGTGCCCGTGCGGGCCCACCTATTCGAGATCGACCCGACCGAGCACGTGCTGGCGATCGTCATGCACCACATCTCCGCCGACGGCTGGTCGATGGGACCGGTCGCACGTGATGTCATGGCCGCCTACGCCGCACGCATCGAGTGGGAGCGTCCCGCGTGGCCGCCGCTGTCGGTGCAGTACGCGGACTACACACTGTGGCAGCACGAACTTCTCGGCTCCGAGAGCGACCCGGAGTCGCTGATCGCCGACCAGCTCGCCTACTGGCGTACCACCCTCGCCGGGCTGCCCGACCAGCTCGACCTGCCGTCGGACCGGCCACGGCCGGCACGGCAGTCGTTCCGCGGCGGCACCGAGCGGTTCGTCGTGTCCGCCGAGATCCACTCCGCGCTCGACGACGTCGCGCGCCGGCACGGCACCACGCTCTTCATGGTGGTGCACGCGGCACTGTCGGTGCTGCTGGCGCGGTTGTCAGGGACCGACGACATCGCCGTCGGCACCCCGGTGGCTGGTCGCGGCGAGCAGGAACTCGACAACGTGGTCGGCATGTTCGTCAACACCCTGGTGCTGCGTACCCGGGTGAACCCGGACCAGCCGTTCACCGAGCAGCTCGCCCGCGCCCGGGAGGCCGCGCTCGGTGCGTTCGCGCACGCGGACGTGCCGTTCGAGCGGCTGGTGGAGGTG
>NZ_JAUIZP010000086.1:0-316 GCF_041414735.1 Rhodococcus sp. GXMU-t2271 | reverse complement strand
CTCGATATCCCCCAGCGCCACCGACGGATCGGCCACCACCGCCTCAAGCACCCGCACGAACCGCTCCGCGAAACCGACAACCGTCGGCTCGTCGAACAGGTCCGTGGCGTAGGTGAGCACGCTCGTGATCCCCTCGGGGGCCCCGTCGTCGGCGTACCGGTCGGTGACCACCAGGTGCAGGTCGAACTGCGAGGTCTGCAGATCCGCGTCCACACCGGACACGGTCAGTCCCGGCAACTCGAGACTGGTCGTCGCGAGGTTCTGGAAGGACAGGCCCACCTGGAACAGCGGATGCCGCGCCGTCGACCGTTCCGGA
>NZ_JAUIZP010000085.1:0-12708 GCF_041414735.1 Rhodococcus sp. GXMU-t2271 | reverse complement strand
CCGGACACGGTCAGTCCCGGCAACTCGAGACTGGTCGTCGCGAGGTTCTGGAAGGACAGGCCCACCTGGAACAGCGGATGCCGCGCCGTCGACCGTTCCGGATTGAGCACCTCCACCAGGCGCTCGAACGGCACGTCGGCGTGCGCGAAGGCCTGCAGGTCCCGCTCCCGCGCCTGGTCGAGCAGGTCCGCGAAGGACTCACCGGACTCGACCCGGGTACGGAAGACCAGCGTGTTGACGAACATGCCGATCAGATCGTCGAGTTCACGCTGACCGCGGCCCGCGATCGGCGTACCGATCGCGATGTCCTCGGTGCCCGACAGCCGCGCAAGCAGCACCGCGAACGCGGCATGCACGGCCATGAACAACGTCGCGCCCCGGGCCCGGGCCAGCTCGACCAGTTGCCGGTGCAGGTCGGCGTCGATCGTGAAGTCGATCTTCCCGCCCGCGAACGACTGCACGGCCGGTCGCGGCCGGTCGGTCGGCAGATCCAGCTGGTCCGGCAGATCCGCCAGTGCCTGCTTCCAGTACGTCACCTGCTTCGCAGCCACCGATGCCGGGTCGTTCTCGTCGCCGAGCACCCGTCGCTGCCACAGGGCGTAGTCGGCGAACTGCACGGGCAGCGGCATCCAGTCCGGAGCGTTGCCGGTGGAGCGGGCCACGTACGCCGTCACCAGATCGCGGGTGAGCGGCCCCATCGAGGAACCGTCCGCCGAGATGTGGTGCACGACGAACGCGACGATCGTCTCGTCCTCGCCGACAGTGAACAACCGCACCCGGATCGGAGCCTCCGACGTCACGTCGAAGCCCGTGTAGGCCAGCTCGCGGATCCGGTCGGCCACCTCGTCCCAGCTGGTGGCCACCGGCGTCAGATCCGGGACCACCGCCGTCACCGGCAGCACGACCTGGACCGCGCCGTCGTCCGTCTCCGGGTACGCCGTGCGCAGCACCTCGTGCCGCTCGAACACGTCCCGGATCGCATCCTGCAATGCGGCGACGTTCAACCGGCCCGACAGCCGCAGCGCGACCGGCAGGTTGTAGGCCGCCGACTCCGGATCGAAGCGGTTGAGGAACCACATGCGCTGCTGCGCGAGCGAGAGCGGTACCCGCTCCGGCCGCGGCCCGGCCACCAGCGGCACCGCGCCGCCGGATCCGGCGTGCTGCTCGACGTGCGCCGCGAGCGCCTCGACCGTGGAGGCGTCGAACAGCACCCGCACCGGCACTCGCGAATCCAGCGCCGCACCCAGACGCGCCACCAGCTGGGTGGCGATCAGGGAGTTGCCGCCGAGCGCGAAGAAGTCGTCGTCGAGACCGACCCGTTCGACGCCCAGGACCTCGGCGAAGATGCCCGCGACGATCTCCTCGATCGGGGTGGTCGGTGCCCGGAACTCCCGTGCGGCGAACGTCGGCGCCGGCAGCGCCTTGCGATCGAGCTTGCCCGAGGTGTTCAGCGGGAACTCCGCGAGCACCACGATCGCCGCCGGCACCATGTACGACGGCAGCGTCCGCGTCACGAACTCGATCACCGCGCCGGCATCCACCTCGTGGCCCGGCGCGGGAACCACGTACCCCGCGAGCTGGTCGCCGGTGGGGGTCGGTACGACCAGCACCGCGGCCTGGTTCACCGACTCGTGCGCCAGCAACGCCGTCTCGATCTCGCCGAGCTCGATGCGCTGACCACGGAACTTGACCTGGAAGTCGGTGCGGCCGATGTACTCGAGTTCCCCGGCCTCGTTCCACGTGACCAGGTCACCGGTGCGGTACATCCGCTCCCCCGGCGCGCCGAACGGGTTCGCGACGAACCTGTCGGAGGTCAGGTCCGGGCGACGGACGTAGCCGCGTGCCAGCTGCACGCCCGCCAGATACAGCTCACCCGGGACACCGACCGGAACCGGCCGCAGCCGGCCGTCGAGGACCAGCACCCGCACGTTCCACTCCGGGACGCCGATCGGCACGACGTCGACCGGTCCGTCGGCCGGTGCCTGCCAGAACGTCGCAGACACCGCCGCTTCGGTCGGGCCGTAGAGGTTGTCGATCCCGGCGGTACTGATACGCCGCACGCCCTCGATCGTCTCGGGCGGCAGGGCCTCGCCGATCACGAAGACGTGGCGCAGCGTGGTGCACGACTCGCGGTCGACGTGGGCGGCGAACACCGTGAGCATCGACGGCACGAAGTCGGTGATCGTCACCTTCTCGCGGGCGATGACCTCCGCCACGTACACCGGGTCACGATGCCCGTCGGGTGTCGCCACGACCAGCTTCGCCCCCACGCTCAGCGGCATGAAGAAGCCCCACAGCGACACGTCGAACGTCGTGGCCGTCTTCTGCAGGTAGACGTCCTGCGCCGTCATCTCGAACTCGTCGAGCATCCACGCCGTCTGGTTGACGATGGCGCGGTGGGTGACGGCGACGCCCTTGGGCCGGCCGGTCGAGCCGGAGGTGAAGATGGCGTAGGCCGTGTTGTCCGGGCGCAGCGGCGCGCGCCGGTCCCGGTCGGTGACGGGCGCAGCCGAAATCGCCGACATGTCCAGCTCGTCGACGAGTACGGCGTCGACGGCGAGTCCGTCCGGGACGGTGAACTCGTCGCGCGCGGTCGTGACGATGCACACCGGATCGGCCGTGTCGAGGATGTGCCGGACGCGGTCGACCGGGTGATCCGGATCGATCGGCACCCACGCGCCGCCGGCCTCGACGATCGCGTACATGCCCACCAGCAGGTCGAACGACCGCCGGATCGCCAGGCCCACCAGGGACTCCGGCCCCACGCCCTGCGAGATCAGGTGCCGGGCGAGCCGATTGACGCGGGCGCCGAACTCGGCGTACGTCAGCTCGGCACCCTCGTAGGCCAGTGCCACCGCATCCGGGGTGCGGCGGACCTGCGCCTCGAACCGGGACAGCAACAACTCGGTGCCGTCGAGAGCATGGTCCGAGTCGTTCCACCCGTGCAGAATCTGCTCGAGTTCGGCCGGGTCGAGCAGCTCGACGTCGCCGACCGGCAGCGCCGGCTGCCCGGCGATCGTCTCGAGGACGCGCACGAACCGCGACAGCAGCGTCTCGACCTGCTGGGCGTCGAACAGCCTGCGCTGGTAGCGCAGGTCGAGTTCCATGCCGGATCCGACGTGGACGAACAGGCTCAGCGGGTAGTGGGTGGCGTCGTTCGTGCCGACGCCGGTGACCGACATGCCGTCGATCGACGCTGCCTGTTCGGCGAGTCCCTTCTCGTCGAGCGGGTAGGACTCGAACACCGTGAGGGTGTCGAACGCGACGGCCGGTCCGGCGACCCGCTGGATCTCGGTGAGTCCCAGGTGATGATGCTCGAGCAGCTCTGCCTGTTCCCGCTGGAGACGCTGCAGGAACCGCTCGATCGGCTCCTGCGGGTCGAACGTCACCCGCACCGGCAGGGTGTTGATGAACAGGCCCACCATCGATTCCACGCCGGGCAGATCCGCCGGCCGGCCCGACACGGTGGCGCCGAATACGACGTCGTCGCGTCCGGTCGACCGGCCGAGCAGTACGCCCCAGGCCGCCTGGACGAGGGTGTTGACGGTGACACCGAGCCGGGCTGCGGCCGAGGCGATCTCGGCCGTGCGGTCGTCGTCGAGCAGCAGCCGTACGCGGTCGGCGCCCTCCGCACCGGGGTGCCGGTCCGTCGCCGGCGCGAGCAGCGTCGGCTCCTCGAACCCGTCGAGGACCCGGGCCCACGTCGCGCGGGAAGTGTCGAGGTCACGCTCGGCGACCCACGCCAGGAACGACCGGTAGGAGCGGGCTCGCGGCAACGGCGCCGCGTCCCCGCGGGTGGCGTACAGCATCATCATGTCCTGCATCAGCAGCGGCATCGACCAGCCGTCGACGAGGATGTGATGCACGGTCACGCCGAGCTGGTAGCGGCCCTCTCCGAGGGACGCGAGGACGAACCGGATCAGTGGCGCCTCGTCCATCGCGAACCGTCGCGCCTGCTCCTCCCGCCAGAACGGCACCGTCGCGCGGACACCCTCGGCGGCGACGAGCTGCGAGAGGTCGGCCTCGCGCCACGGCACCCGCACATCCGACAGCACCACCTGCACCGCGGCACCGGCGGCGTCGTTGACGAAGACCGTCCGCAGGTTCGGGTACCGGTCGAGCAGCGCCTGCGCGGCGGTGCGCAGCCGTTGCGGATCGACCACACCGTCGAGGTCGAGCACGGCCTGGATCGTGTAGACGTCCACGCTGGTTTCGTCCATGAGGGCGTGGAAGAGCAGGCCCGACTGCAGCGGCGACAGCGGCCATACGTCGGCCGCGGACGGGAAGCGCGCCTCCCACGCCTCGAGGTCCTGCTGCGTCACCGACACGAGCGGCACGTCGGACGGGGTCAGGCCGCCGGCGCCGGGCTCGTTCGCGTACCGCGCCAGCGCCGCGAGCGCGTCCACCCAGTACGCGGCGAGGGACTCGATGTCCTCCGGATCGAGAAGCCCTGTCGGGAAGGCGAACCCGGCGGCGAGCCGAGGTCCGTCCGCACCGTCGGACACGATCGCGTTGATGTCGACGACGGCGTTGGCAGGCATGTCCGCGTCGAGGGCGGCGTCGACTCCACCGAGCGCGTCCGTGGGAACCCAGCCGATCGCGGCGAGTTCCTCGGGCACGTCCGCCGCCGACACCCGGCCGAGGTAGTTGAAGCTCACCTGCGGCTGGGTGGGGTACGCGGCCAGGACCTGCGAACCGACCGGGTCGAGGTGGCGCAGCAGGCCGTAGCCCATGCCCTTGTCCGGAATCGCCAGGAGCTGTTCCTTGACGGCCTTGACCGCGGATCCCATGGCACTCCCGCCGGCGAAGGCGTCGTCCACGTCGATTCCGGTCAGGTCCACCCGCACGGGATGCGCGCTGGTGAACCAGCCGACGGTGCGCGACAGGTCCGCACCCGGCACGACCGTTTCCTCGCGGCCGTGGCCCTCGAACTTCAGCAGTGCGGACGTCGCGTCGATGCCGCGGTCGCGTCGCCACCGGGTCAGGGCCAGGCCGAGAGCGGCGATGAGCCCGTCGTTGACGCTGCCGTGGAACAGCGCGGGCACCGAGGTCAGCAGGGCGTCGGTGTCGGCCGCGGGGACGGTCACCTCCAGCCGTTGCACGGTCGAGGCGACGTCGACCGCCGGGTCGAACGCACGAGCGCCGAGCAGCGGATCAGGCCCGTCGAGCACCGACCGCCACAGCTCGAGCTCCGCCCGGCGTTCGGGCGCGCGCGCCGCGTCCACCAGACCGTGGGCCCAGCGGCGCAGCGAGGTGCCCACCGCCGGCAACGTGACGTCCTGTCCCGCGGCCACCTGGCCCCACGCGACGGCGAGGTCGGGCAGCAGGATCCGCCACGAGACGCCGTCGACCACGAGGTGGTGCGCGACGACGAGCAGCACGCCGGGGCGGTCGCCGGGGCGGTCGCCGGGTCCGAAGTCGAACCACACGAACCGCAGAACGCGTCCCTCGGTGGGCGCGAGCCGGTCCAGCGCAGCGTCGAGCTCACGCGACGCGACCGCGGTGAGCGCGGCGTCGTCGATGTCGGCGGGCACCTCGACGCGGGTGACGAGTTCGTCGGCGTCGACCGTGCCGGCGGCCCGTACCCGCAGCACGGGGGCGCCGTCGGCGTCGTGCTCGAGGATCGACCGCAGCGCGTCGTGGTGGTCGACGACGGCGCCGACGGTGCGCACCAGCACGTCCCGGTCGAGGTCCTTCGGCAACGTCACCGCCACCGACTGGGAGAAGCGGTCGAAGCCGCCGCCCCAGCCGAGCACCTCACGCATGATCGGAGTGAGCGGGACCTCCCCGACGCCGCCGCCGGGCAGCTCCTGCAGACCGCCGGGGCCCTCCCCCGCGGTGGTGCGGGTCGCGACCTCGGCCAGTCCGGCGACGGATCGCCGCTCGAACACGTCCCGCGGGGTGAACACGACACCGCGGGCCTTGGCGCGCGAGACCAGCTGGATCGACACGATGCTGTCGCCGCCGAGCGCGAAGAACGACTCGTCGACGCCGACCCGGTCGAGGCGCAGCACCTCGGCGAACACCTCGGCGATGGTCTCCTCGAGATCATTGCTCGCGGAACGTATTTCGCGTTCCTCGAGCTCCGGTTCGGGCAGCGCGTGGCGATCGAGCTTGCCGACCGGGGTCAGCGGGATCTTGTCGAGCACCACGATCGCGGACGGCACCATGTGCGCCGGCAGCGAGCGGCCGACGAACTCGGTCAGCGCGGCGGTGTCGACCGTCGCGCCTGCCTTCGGCAGCACGTAGGAGACGAGCACGGTGCCGCCGGACGGCGTCGTGCGGCCCAGCGTGGCCGCGAAGTCCACACTCTCGTGGGACGTCAGCGCGGAGTCGATCTCGCCGAGCTCGATGCGGAATCCCCGCACCTTGACCTGGAAGTCGCTGCGCCCGACGAACTCGAGCTCGAGGCGGTCGTCGGCCGTGACACGCCAGCGCACCATGTCGCCGGTGCGGTACATCCGCGCACCGTCCGCCGCGAACGGATCGGCGACGAACCGCTCCGAGGTGAGCACCGGACGCCGGTGGTAGCCGCGGGCGAGGGCGGCACCCGACAGGTACAGCTCACCTGCAACGCCCACGGGGACGGGACGCAGCCGGGAATCGAGGACGAGGGCGGTCGTGCCGCGCACGGGCCCGCCGATCGTGATCGGATCTCCCGGCAGGACGTGCGCATAGGTCGAGATGACCGTCGCCTCGGTGGGACCGTAGCCGTTGAGCAGGGTGCGGCCGGGCGCCCACCGGTTCACCAGCTCGGGCGGCAGGGCCTCGCCACCGACGACGACCACCTCGAGGCTGTCGAGGCCGTCGGGGTCGACGGTGCCGATCACCGCGGGGGTGATGATGGTGTGCGTGGGGCGTTCCGTGCGGAACAGGTCCGCGAGGTCGGGGCCGCCGATGATCGTCGACGGCACGACGACCAGCGTGGCGCCCTGGGAGAACGCCGCGATCCACTCCATCACCGACGGATCGAAGCTCGGCGACATGATGTGCAGGAACCGCGATCGGGACGTCAGGCCGTAGAGGTCGAGGATCGTGTCCAGCAGGCCGCCGAGGCCGGTGTGGGTGACCACGACGCCCTTGGGCCGGCCCGTCGACCCCGACGTGTAGATCAGGTAGGCGGGGTGCTGCGGGCGCAGCGGCCGGACGCGATCGGCGTCGGTGATCGGGGCCGCCGAACGGGCCGCGACGTCCGCTGCGAGGCCGGGATCGTCGACGACCAGCCACTCCGCGTCGTCGGGCAGACCGGCCCGGTGAGCGGTTCCCGTGATCCCCAGGGCGGCACGGGAATCGGAGAGCATGTAGCGCACGCGCTCCGGCGGGTACGAGGGGTCGACCGGCACGTGTGCGGCACCGGCCTTGGCCACCGCCCACACCGCCCGGACCATGTCGTAGGAGCGCGGGAACGCCACGGCCACGATGTTCTCGGGGCCGACGCCGCGCTCGATCAGCAGCCGCGCGAGCCGGGACGAGTCCTCGTCGAGCTCGCGGTAGGTGATCGAGCGTCCCTCGTACCGCACGGCGGTCGCGTCCGAGTCGAGGGACGCGCCGGCCGTGAGGAGGTCGGCGAGGGTTCCGCCGCTGACGACGTCGGTGCCGCGCACGTGGGTCAACCGCTCGAGTTCGTGCGGCTCGAGCAGCGGCAGGTCACCGACGGGCAGTGCCGGGTCGGCGACGGCCGCGTCGAGGAGGTGGGCGAAGCGAGCGGCGAACCCTTCGACGGTGTCGGCGTCGAACAGGGACCGCGCGTAGGTGAACTCGGCGGAGATCCCGTCCGGTCCGCCGTCCGCCGCGGTGTGCTCGCGCAGGGTCAGCGCGAGGTCGAACTTGGCGCTGTCGACGTCGAACGGGACCGTGGACACGCTCAGTTCGGGCAGCTCGAGGCCGGTCTCGGGGAGGTTCTCGAACGACATGGCGACCTGGAACAGCGGGTGCCGGGCCGTGGACCGCTCGGGGTTGAGGATCTCGACGAGCCGTTCGAACGGAAGGTCCGCGTGGGCGAACGCCTCGAGATCGCTCTCGCGGATGCGCCCGAGATGCTCGGCGAATCCGGCGTCGGCGTCGATGTGGCTGCGCAGCACCAGGGTGTTGACGAACATGCCGACCATCTCGTCGAGTTCGGCCTCACCGCGGCCGGCGATCGGCGTGCCGATCGCGATGTCGTCGGCGGCGGCCATGCGCGCCAGGAACACCGCCAGGGCGGTGTGCATGACCATGAACAGCGTCGTACCGCTGCGCCGGGCGAGGTCGGCAGCCTGTCGGTGGGTGCCCGCGTCGATGCGGAACTCGATCTTGCCGCCCTCGAAGGCCTGCACCGAGGGTCGCGGCCGGTCGGTGGGCAGGTTCAGCTCGTCGGGCAGCCCGGCGAGCGTCCGCTTCCAGTAGTCGGCCTGGGCGGAGACGAGGCTGTCCGGATCGTCCTCCGATCCCAGCACCTGACGCTGCCACAGCGCGAAGTCCGCGTACTGCACCGGCAGCGGCGCCCGGTTCGGTTCGTGGCCGGCCGCGCGCGCGACGTAGGCGATCATCACATCGCGCGTCAACGGTGCCATGGACCAGCCGTCGGCGCTGATGTGGTGCGCGACGAACACCAGCACATGGTCGTCGTCGGCGACCCGGAAGAGCCGGGCCCGCAAGGGGATCTCGTCGGTGACGTCGAAGCCCGCGGAGACCACCTCGACGACCCGGGCGACGAGGTCGTCCTCGGACACCGGTTCGGGTGCGAGGTCGGGGGCCGCCTCGGCGACCGGCAGGACCACCTGGTAGGCGTGGCCGTCGGACTCCGGGTAGACGGTGCGCAGCACCTCGTGCCGGGCAACGACGTCGCGCACCGCGGCCCGCATGGCGTCCACGTCGAGTGTTCCGGTCAGCCGGACGGCGACCGGGATGTTGTTGGCCGCCGACTCGGTGTCGAACCGGTTGAGGAACCACATGCGCTGCTGGGCCAGCGACAGCGGAATCCGGTCCGGCCGCGGCTGCGGCACCAGCGGCGGACGCCCGCCGCCGCCGGCGTGCTGCTCGACCGCGACGGCGAGAGCCCCGACCGTGGTCGCCTCGAAGACGGCCCGGACCGGAATCTTCGCGTCGAGCGCGGCGCCGATGCGGGAGACGACCTGGGTGGCGAGCAGGGAGTTGCCGCCGAGTTCGAAGAAGTCGTCGTCGACACCGATCCGGGTGAGGCCGAGCACGTCGGCGAACACGCCGGCGACGATCTCCTCGACCGGGGTGCTCGGGGCGCGGAACTCCCGCGCCTCGAACACCGGCTCGGGCAGTGCCCGGCGATCGAGCTTGCCGTTGACGTTCAGCGGCAGCGCCTCGAGCACCACGAACGCCGCCGGCACCATGTACGACGGCAATGCCCCGGCGAGGCCGGATTTCACGCGCGCGATGTCGAGCAGCGCGCCCGGCTCCGGAACCAGGTACGCCACGAGCTGCGTGCCCGTCCGATCGTCGTCCCGGGCGAGGACCGCGACGTCGCGCACCTCGTCGGCACCGCGCAGCGCGGCCTCGATCTCGCCGAGCTCGATCCGGAATCCGCGCACCTTGACCTGGAAGTCGCTGCGGCCGAGGTACTCCAGACGTCCGGCAGCGTCCCATCGGACGAGGTCGCCGGTGCGGTAGAGCCGTTCGCCGTCCCCGAACGGCGAGGCGACGAACCGCTCCGCCGTCAGATCCGCCCGGCCGTGGTAGCCGCGTGCCAGCTGCGCACCGGCGAGATACAGCTCGCCGGACACCCCGACCGGCACCGGGTGCAGGCGCCCGTCGAGCACGTAGACCCGCGAGTTCCATTCCGGCACACCGATCGGGACTGAGGCCCCGGAGACGTCGGCCACGTCGCCCGCGGTGATCGACACCGCGGCCTCGGTCGGGCCGTAGAGATTGACCAGCTGCGCGGTGTTGTGCTGCAGGAACCGCTGCGCCGTCGCCGCCGGCAGCGCCTCACCGATCGCGAGCACCCGGCGCAGAGACCTGGGCAGCACCCCGTCGGAGTCGACGAGCAGCGCTTCGAGCATCGACGGCACCACGTGCAGGGTGGTGACCGCCTGCTCGGCCATCAGGGTGTTCAGATACCCGGGATCGCGGTGCCCGTCCGGTGTGGCGATCACCAGGCGGCCACCGGAGACCAGCGCCGACCAGAACTCCCACACCGACAGGTCGAACGTCGCCGCGGTCTTGAGCAGCGCCGCGTCCTGGGACCCGAGGCCGAAGTGCTCGCGCTTCCACAGCAACTGGTTCACGATCGCCGCGTGCGGCACCGCCACACCCTTCGGCCGGCCCGTCGAACCCGAGGTGAAGATCACGTACGCGGTGTTCGACGCCCGCAGGGGCGCCCGCCGCTCGGCGTCGGTGACCGGATCACCGGCATGGGGCGACAGGTCGGCCGTGTCGATCGCCAGGTGCGGGACAGAGCTGTCCCCCGGCAGCTCGAACGCGTCCCGCTCGGTGGTCAGTACCACCACCGGCGCCGCGGCGTCGAGGATGTATCCGGTTCGCTCGGCCGGCTGGTCCGGGTCGAGCGGCACATAGACGCCACCGGCCTTGGTGACGGCATACATGCCGACGAGCAGCTCGATCGACCGGCGCATCGCCAGGGCGACCGTAGATTCGGGACCGACTCCGACCGAGATCAGGTGCCGGGCGAGCCGGTTGACGCGGGCATCGAACTCGCCGTAGGTGAGCGTCTCGCCCGCGAAGAACAGGGCGGGGGCGTCCGGGGTGCGTTGCACCTGCGCGTCGAACAGGTCGGCCAGCGTGGCCGACGTGTCGACGGTGTGATCGGTGTCGTTCCAGCCCTCGAGTACCCGCAGCCGCTCGGTGTCGTCGAGCAGCGGCACGTCGCCCACCGGGAGCGACGGGTCCGCCACCACGGACTCGAGCAACCGCAGGAAGCGCCGGGCGAAGCCGGCCACCGTCGACTCGTCGAACAGGTCCGTGGCGTAGGTGAAGAAGCCGGTCACACCGGCCGCGGCACCGTCCTCCGCGTGCCGGTCGGTGACGATCAGATGCAGATCGAACTGCGAGATCTCCATGTCCGCATCGACGTTCGCGATGGTCAGACCGGGCAGCTCGAGGCGGGACTGAGCGACGTTCTGGAACGACAGGCCCACCTGGAACAAGGGGTGCCGCGCGGTCGAGCGGACGGGGTTGAGCACCTCCACGAGCCGCTCGAACGGCACGTCGGCATTGGCGAATGCGCCCAGGTCGGCCTCGCGTGCCTGCGCCAGCAGTTCCTCGAACGCCGCGTCCGGGCGAACCCGGGTGCGGAAGACCAGGGTGTTGACGAACATGCCGATGAGGTCGTCCAGCGCCCGCTCGTCACGGCCCGCGATGGGCGTGCCGATCGCGATGTCGTCGGTGTCGGACATCCGTGCGAGGAACACCGCGAGGGCGGTGTGCATCACCATGAACAGCGTCGTGTTGCTGCGACGGGCGAGCTCGATCAGCCGCGCGTGCAGGTCGGGGTCGACGGCGAACCCGGTCCGGGCGCCGGCGAAGGACTGCACGGCCGGGCGCGGCCGGTCGGTGGGCAGGTCCAGCTGGTCGGGCAGACCGGCCAGGGCGTCCTTCCAGTACGCCACCTGCTTCGCCGCGATCGACTCGGGATCGTCTTCGGAACCGAGGACCTCCCGCTGCCACAGCGCATAGTCCGCGTACTGCACCGGCAGCGGCGCCCACGCCGGGAACTCGCCCTGCGAGCGGGCGATATAGGCCTGCATCAGGTCCCGGGTGAGCGGACCCGCCGACGAACCGTCGGCCGAGATGTGGTGGACGACCAGCGCGAGCACGTGGTCGTTCCCGTCCAGCCGGAACAGTCGCAACCGCAACGGCACCTCGGTGGTGACGTCGAAGGTGGTGGCACCGAGCTCGTGGACGGCTGTCAGGATCTCGTGCTCGGCCACCGGGACCGGGGTGAGGTCCTGTTCGGCCTGGGCGGCAGGCACGACGACCTGGATCGGGCCGTCCGCCGTCTCGGGGTAGTAGGTGCGCAGGATCTCGTGCCGGGCGACGAGGTCGCCCACCGCCGCCTGCAGCGCCGCGACGTCGAGCGTCCCGGTCAGCCGGATCGCCATCGGCACGTTGTACGCGGCGGTGTCCGTGTCGAACCGGTTGAGGAACCACATGCGCTGCTGGGCGAGCGAGAGGGGGATCCGCTCGGGACGCGGCCGCGCCTCGAGCGGACGTCGAGCGTCGGCACTCTGATGCTGGACGGACACCGCGAGGGCTTCGACCGTCGGCGACTCGAACAGCGCACGAATCGGCACCCGGACATCGAGGGCGGCACCGAGCCGGGACGCGACCTGGGTGGCGAGCAGAGAGTTGCCGCCGAGTTCGAAGAAGTCGTCGTCGAGGCCCACCCGCTCGAGGTCGAGGACCTCGGCGAACACCCGTGCCACGGCCTCCACCGAGACGGTGGTCGGGGCCCGGCCCGCCCGCGCCCCGAACACCGGCGCCGGCAGCGCCTTGCGGTCGAGCTTGCCGTTGACGTTCAGCGGCAGCGCCTCGAGCACCACGAACGCCGCCGGCACCATGTACGACGGCAGCTGCTGCGCCAGGGCCGACTTCAGCTGCGCAGCATCAACTTCCGCACCGCCAGCCGGAACGACGTAGGCCACGAGCTGCGCGCCGCCGCGGTCGTCGTCGCGCGCGATCACCGCCACGTCCCGCACGTCGTCGAGACCGCGCAGGGCGGCCTCGATCTCGCCGAGC
>NZ_JAUIZP010000084.1:0-3320 GCF_041414735.1 Rhodococcus sp. GXMU-t2271 | reverse complement strand
GGGCGGCGCTCGACGCGTCGGTGCCGCTGCGGGTGCTGTTCGAGAACTCGACCGTCGAGGCGTTGGCCGCCCGGATCGACGGGCACGACGGCCCGGCGCGACGGGCCCCGCTGGTTCCGCAACCCCGGCCCGAGCGGGTGCCGCTGTCGCTCGCGCAGCAGCGGATGTGGTTCCTCAACCGGTTCGATCCCGATTCGACGGCGAACAACATCCCGGTCGCCGTCCGCATGTCCGGCCGGCTCGACGTCGCGGCGCTCGAGGATGCCGTGTGCGACGTCCTCGCCCGCCACGAATCCCTGCGCACCGTCTACCCCGACCTCGACGGATACGGCTACCAGAAGGTGCTCGCCCCCTCCGAGGTCCGCGTCTCGCTCGAGGCGGTGCACATCGATCGGGCGCAGCTGCCCGACGAGCTGCGGGCGCTGGCGGGCACGCACTTCGACGTGTCCACCGACGTCCCGATCGTCGTGCGGCTGCTGTGCCTGAGCCCCGAGGAGCACGTGCTCGTCGCGGTCATGCACCACATCGCCGGCGACGGCTTCTCGATGGGCCCGCTCACCCGCGACATCATGGTCGCCTACGCGGCCCGGTCGCTCGACAACGAACCCGCCTGGGAGCCGCTGGAGATCCAGTACGCCGACTACACCCTGTGGCAGCGCGACGTGCTCGGCTCGGAGGACGACCCGGACTCGCTCGTCACCCGTCAGCTCGAGTACTGGAAGCAGGCGCTCGGTGGGCTGCCGGACGGCCTCGACCTGCCGACCGACCGCCCCCGGCCCGCGGTGGCGACGAATCGTGGTGCGACGCATCGGCTCACCGTCGACGAGTCGCTGCACGCCGCGCTCGGCCGATTCGCCGGCGAGCAGCGCGCGACGGTGTTCATGGTGGTCCACGCGGCCCTGGCGCTGTTGCTGGCCCGTCTCGGTACCTCCCGGGACATCGCCGTCGGCACACCGGTGGCCGGCCGCGGGGAGCGCTCGCTCGACAATCTGATCGGCATGTTCGTCAACACCCTGGTGCTGCGTACCGAGGTGGACACCGCCGACACCTTCGCGGACCTGCTCGCCCGGGTGCGCGAAGTCGACCTCGGGGCCTTCGCGCACGCCGAGGTGCCGTTCGAGCGGCTCGTGGACGTGCTCGCGCCGGAACGCACCCAGGCCCGGACTCCGCTGTTCCAGGTCATGCTGGCGTTCCAGAACATCGGCGACGTGGCCCTGGAACTGCCGGGGCTGTCCGTCGCGCAACTGCCCCTCGACGGCGGCGTGTCGAAGTTCGACCTCATGTTCACGATCCTCGAGGGTCAGGCCGCCGGCACCGACGCGGGCGCTCTCGCCGTCGAGATCTCCTACGCCACCGACCTGTTCGACGCCCCGACGATCGCCGCCGTCGGCGACCGGTTCGTCCGTCTGCTACGGCTGGCGACCGAACGACCCGACGTGCCGGTCGGCGACCTGCCGATGCTGCCGGGCGCGGAACTCGACGCGGTCGAGCAGCTTTCGCACGGTCCCCGTCGCGCGCTCGACGCCGACGCCACCCTGGTCGATCTCCTCGCCCGGCAGGCCGCCCGCACGCCCGACACCGTGGCCGTGGAATCGGGCGAGTCGACGTGGACGTACCGCGAGTTCGGTTCCCGGGTCAACGCCCTGGCGCGGTATCTCGTCGCGCACGGCGCGGGACCGGACACCGTGGTCGCAGTGGCCGCGAGCCGCTCGACGGAGATGCTCGTGGCGATCCACGCCGTCCTGGCCGCGGGGGCCGCCTACGTCCCGCTCGACCCGGCCCAGCCGGCCGACCGGATCGCGTATGTCCTCGAATCCGCCTCGCCCGTAATGGTTCTCACTCGTACCGGGCGTGAACGTCTGCCGGGCGTCGGCGCGGTGCCGATCGTCGCGCTCGACGAGGCCGACACCGCCCCGTACGGCGACGCGCCCCTGACCGACGCCGACCGGCTCGCGCCGCTGCGCCCGGATCATCTCGCGTACGTGCTCTACACGTCCGGGTCCACCGGTCGGCCGAAGGGCGTGGCCGTGCCGCACGCCGCCGTGGTCCACCAACTGCTGTGGATGCAGGACGAGTTCGGCCCGGGCGCCGGCGACGTCCTGCTGCTCAAGACCCCCGCCACCTTCGACGCCTCGGTCTGGGAGATCTTCCTCCCGCCGCTGGTGGGCGCCCGGATCGTGGTCGGCGCACCCGACCTGCACCGCGACCCCGCCGCAATGGCGGCAGCGATCGGGCGGCACGCCGTCACGCTGGTCCAGTTCGTGCCCGCCGTGCTCGACGCCGTGCTCGAACACCTCGACCGGACGACCGCCGCGTCCCTGACCCAGGTCTTCTGCGGCGGCGAGAGCCTCCCGGCCGAAACCGTCGCCCGGTTCCACGCACTGAACGACGCGCCCGTCCACAACCTGTACGGACCGACCGAGACGACGATCCAGACCGTCCACCGGACGGCCGGATCCGGCGACACCGCAACGGTTCCGATCGGTACCCCGGTATGGAACACCGGCGCGCTCGTGCTCGACGAACGGCTGCACCCCGTGCCGCTCGGCGTCGCCGGCGAGCTCTACCTCACCGGTCCCCAGCTGGCGCGCGGCTATCACGGCCGTCCGGACCTCACGGCCGATCGATTCGTCGCCGACCCCTGGTCCAGCGGCGAGCGGATGTACCGCACCGGCGACCTGGTGCGGTGGACCGCCGCAGGTGAGCTCGACTACCTGGGCCGGACGGACCTGCAGGTCAAGTTGCGCGGTCTGCGCATCGAACTCGGAGAGGTCGAGTCGCAGCTGACCGCCCTCGACGAGGTGCGCCAGGCCGTCGCCGTGGTGCGCGAGGACCCGCGCTTCGGACCGCAGCTGGTCGGTTACGTGGTGCCCGAGCCGGGCATCGACTTCGACCCCGCCCGGGCGAAGGACGCGCTCGCGACCGCGCTGCCGTCCTACATGGTGCCCTCGGCCTTCGTCGCCCTGGATGCGTTCCCGCTGAACGCCAGCGGCAAGATCGACCGGCGAGCGCTGCCGGCTCCGACCTTCGAAGCGCGCACCTTCACCGCGCCGCGGACCCCGGTCGAGGAGATCGTCGCGGGCGTCTTCGCCCAGGTACTGGGTGTGCCGCGGGTCGGCCGCGACGACGACTTCTTCGATCTCGGCGGCAACTCCCTCGTCGCGACGCAGGTCGCGGCCCGTCTCAGCGACGCGCTCGACGCGTCGATCCCGGTGCGGGCACTGTTCGACGCCCCGACTGTCGAAGCCCTCGCGGTGCGGGCCGAGCAGGAGGCCGGCGCGGGTCGCCGCACCCCGCTGGTCCCGTACGAGCGGCCCGAG
>NZ_JAUIZP010000083.1:0-14900 GCF_041414735.1 Rhodococcus sp. GXMU-t2271 | reverse complement strand
TCGAAGCCCTCGCGGTGCGGGCCGAGCAGGAGGCCGGCGCGGGTCGCCGCACCCCGCTGGTCCCGTACGAGCGGCCCGAGCGCATCCCGCTGTCGCCGGCGCAGCAGCGCATGTGGTTCCTCAACCGCTTCGACCCCGAGTCGGCGGTGAACAACGTCCCGATCGGAGTGCGTTTCACCGGTGCACTCGACGTGCCCGCTCTGCGCGGGGCGGTCCGGGACCTGACCGAGCGCCACGAGGTGCTGCGCACTGTCTACCCCGACGTGGACGGCACCGGCTACCAGCAGATCCTGCCGGACTCCCCGGTGCGGCTCGAGGTCGAGCGCATCGACGCGCACGCCCTGCCGGATCGTGCCCGCGAACTCGTCACGCGCGGGTTCGACGTCACCGCCGAGGTGCCGTTCCGTGCGGTGGTCTTCGAGCTGAGCCGGACCGAGCACGTGCTGCTGTTCGTTGCCCATCACATCGCCACGGACGGGTTCTCGGTGCGTCCGCTCGCCCGCGACGTGATGGTCGCCTACGCGGCTCGCACCCGCGGTGAGCTGCCCGGCTGGGCCCCGCTCGAGATCCAGTACGCGGACTACGCCCTGTGGCAGCGCGACGTGCTCGGTTCCGAGGACGAGCCGGGATCCGTGGCCGCCGAACAGGTGCAGTTCTGGAAGCGCACGCTCGCCGGGCTGCCCGACCAGCTGGACCTGCCGTCCGATCGGGCTCGCCCCGAGCGGACCTCCGGACACGGCCGCACCAGCCGCTTCCACGTCGACGAGGCGCTGCACGAACGGCTGCAGAGCCTCGCGCACGAGAAGAACACGTCGCTGTTCATGGTCGTGCACGCGGCGCTCGCGGTGCTGCTGGCCCGGTTGTCCGCAACCGAGGACATCGCGATCGGCACCCCGGTCGCCGGCCGCGGCGAGGCCGCCCTCGACGACCTGGTCGGCATGTTCGTCAACACCCTCGTCCTGCGCACGGACGTGCAGGGCGGGCAGTCCTTCGCGGAACTGCTGAGCGCGGTGCGCGAAAGCGACCTCGACGCGTTCGCCCACGCGGACGTGCCGTTCGAACGGCTGGTGGAGATCCTCGACCCGGAGCGCTCCCAGGCCCGGCACCCGCTGTTCCAGGTGGTGCTGACCTTCCAGAACATCGGACAGGCCGAACTCGAACTCGACGGTCTCGCGCTCGAGGCCCTCGACTACGACCCGCCCACCGCGAAATTCGACCTGCAGTTCACCTTCTCGGAGCAGGTGGCCGAGGACGGTTCGGCGGCCGGCATCGCCGCCGCCGTCACCTACGCCACCGACCTGTTCGACGAGCTGCGCGTCGCCGCCTTCGCCGAGCAGCTGCTTCGGATCCTGCGGGCCGTGGCGGCGGATGCGTCGGTGGCGGTCGGTGACATCGAGATCGTCGACGAGTTCGAACGCGAACTCGTGGTCTCCCGGTGGAATTCGCTCGGCGACGACGTCGCCCCGGCGGATGTGACGTTGGTGGACATGTTCGAGGCGCGCGTGAGCGCTGCGCCCGGCGACATCGCGGTGCGGTTCGGCGACGAGGCGCTGACCTACGCGGAGTTCGCGTCCCGGGCGCGGCGACTGGCTCGCCATCTGATCTCGGTGGGCGTGGGTCCCGAGTCGCTCGTGGCGGTCGCGCTGCCGCGGTCGCTGGATCTGGTGGTCGCCCTCGTCGCGGTGCTCGAGGCCGGCGGCGGGTATCTGCCGGTGGACCCGAACTACCCGTCCGACCGGATCGAGTTCATGCTTACCGACGCCGCGCCGGCCGCGGTGCTCACCGCCTCCGGCACCGGGATCGAGGTGCCCACCGCGGTGCCGGTGGTCGAGCTCGACACCGTCGATCTGTCGGGGGTGGACGACGCGCCGATCCGCGACGAGGAGCGCAACGCGCCGCTCGACGCCGCGAACCTCGCGTACGTCATCTACACCTCCGGGTCCACGGGCCGGCCCAAGGGCGTGCTGATCCCGCACCGGAACGTGGTGCGGCTGATGGTGAACACCGAGTCGGTCTACGGGTTCGGCCCGTCGGATGTGTGGACGATGTTCCACTCGTACGCGTTCGACTTCTCGGTGTGGGAACTGTGGGGCCCCCTGCTGTACGGCGGCACCCTGGTGGTCGTGGACTGGTTCACCTCGCGCTCGCCGGAGGCGTTCCGCGAGTTGCTCGTGCGCGAACGGGTGACGGTGCTCAATCAGACGCCGTCGGCGTTCTACCAGCTCGCCGAGGCCGACCGCACGGCCGGTGGCACGGAGGGCGACCTCGCCCTGCGGTACGTGATCTTCGGCGGTGAGGCACTCGAGCCGCGCCGGCTGGAGGGCTGGTTCACCCGGCACGGGGACACCGCGCCACGGCTGGTGAACATGTACGGCATCACCGAGACCACGGTGCACGTGTCGTACCGGGAGATCGGTGCGGACCTGGCCGAGACCGGTTCCGCGAGCATCGTGGGCGTGCCGATCGCGGGCCTGCGGGTCTACGTCCTCGACACCCGCCTCAACCCCGTTCCCGTGGGCGTGGCCGGTGAGATGTACGTCGGCGGCGGTCAGCTGGCCCGCGGATACCTGGGCCGCCCGGACCTGTCCGCGGCCCGGTTCGTGGCCGACCCGTTCTCCGCCGACGGTGGATTGCTGTACCGCACCGGCGATGTCGCCCGCTGGGCGGTCTCGGGGGATCTCGAGTACCTCGGCCGCGCGGACGACCAGGTCAAGATCCGTGGCTTCCGGATCGAGCTCGGCGAGGTCGAATCGGCCGTGCTGGCCCAGCGGCCGGTCGGGCAGGCCGCGGTGATCGTGCGCGAGGACGCCCCCGGCGCGGCGCGCATCGTCGCGTACGTGGTGCCCGCCGACGGCGCGACCGTCGACGTCGAGGAACTGCGCGCCGGGGTGGGCGCGCTGGTACCGGAGTACATGGTGCCGTCGGCGTTCGTGGTGATCGACGCGATCCCGCTGACCGTGAACGGCAAGCTCGACCGGCGGGCACTGCCGGAACCGGTGTTCGAGACCCGGGTCTTCCGGGCGCCGTCGACGCCGGTCGAGGAGATCGTCGCGGGCACGTTCGCCGAGGTGCTCGGTGTGGAGCGGGTGGGCGCCGACGACGACTTCTTCGAGCTCGGCGGCAACTCGCTGATCGCGACGCAGGTCGTCGCGCGCCTCGGGGTGGCGCTCGACACGCAGGTCCCGGTGCGGACGTTGTTCGAGGCCTCGACCGTCGTCGCGCTCGCGGCGCGGGTCGAGCAGGACGCCACCGGCGGCGGACGGGTGCCGCTGACCGCGCGCACGCGTCCCGAACGCATCCCGCTGTCGCCGGCGCAGCAGCGCATGTGGTTCCTCAACCGCTTCGACCCCGAGTCGACGGCGTACAACATCCCGATGGCTCTGCGGCTGACCGGCGACCTCGACGTCGACGCGCTGCGCGCCGCCGTCGCCGACCTGGTGGCCCGCCACGAGACGCTGCGGACCGTGTACCCGGAGACGAATTCCGGTCCGGTGCAGGACATCCGGCCCGCCACCGCGGTCCCGGTCGACCTCGACCCGATCGACGTCCCGGCGGCCGAGCTGGAATCGCGCCTGCGCGAACTCGCCTCGACCGGTTTCGACGTCACCCGCGAGATCCCGCTGCGGATCGCGCTGCTGCGTCTCGCACCCGCCGAGTACGTCCTCGTCACCGTGGTGCACCACATCGCCGCGGACGGCTCGTCGATGGTGCCGATGGTGCGCGATGTGATGACCGCGTACGCCGCCCGGTCCGCAGGCACCGAGCCGGCGTGGGCGCCGCTCGAGCTCCAGTACGCGGACTACGCGCTGTGGCAACGGGAACTGCTCGGATCCGAGGACGATCCCGAGTCGCTCGCCGCCCGGCAGCTCGACCACTGGCGGACCGCGCTGGCCGATCTGCCGGACCAGCTGGACCTGCCCACGGACCGCCCGCGGCCCGCGCAGCAGTCGTTCCGCGGCGACCGGGTCGAGTTCGTCGTGGACGCAGAGGTGCACGCCGCGTTGCGCGACCTCGCGCGCGCCCGCAACGCGACCGTGTTCATGGCGATGCATGCCGCGTTCGCGGCGCTGCTCGCCCGCCTGTCCGGATCCGACGACATCGCGGTGGGCACACCCATCGCGGGTCGCGGCGAGGCCGCCGTGGAGAACCTGATCGGCATGTTCGTCAACACGCTGGTCTTCCGGCTCTCCGTCGACGGCCACCGCTCGTTCGACGAACTGCTCGGGGCGGCACGGGAAACCGACCTGCAGGCGTTCGCCCACGCGGACGTGCCGTTCGAGCGGCTCGTGGAGGTGCTCAACCCGGCCCGCTCCACCGCGCGGCACCCGTTGTTCCAGGTGGGCTTCTCGTTCCAGAACCAGCAGCGCACGGAACTGGAACTGGCCGGTCTGACCGTCGCTCCGATCGACCTCGAGGGCGGCACGTCGCAGTTCGACCTGCACCTGATCGTCAGCGACCGATACGACGAGCAGGGTTCCCCGGCCGGCATGGACGCGATCCTGACCTTCGCCACCGACCTGTTCGACGAGTCCACCGCCCGTGCTGTGGCCGAGCGTTTCCAGCAGTTGCTCCGGGCCCTCGTGCAGGCGCCGGACGTGCCGCTGGGCGATCACCCGGTGCTGCTCGCGCGCGAAGAGCACGACGTCCTGGCGGCATGGAACGACACCGCCCACGAGACCGACACGGCCGCAACGCTCGTCGACCTGTTCGACGAGCAGGTGCGCCGGGACCCCGGCGCGGTCGCACTGGTGTACGAGGGCACCGCCGTCACGTACGGCGAGTTCGACGCCCGCGTCAACCGTTTCGCCCGGCACCTGATCGCTCAGGGTGTGGGGCCGGAGGACCGGGTCGCGCTGATCGTGCGGCGCTCGCCGGAACTCGTCGTCGGCATGTACGCGATCGCCAAGGCCGGCGGTGCGTACGTGCCCCTCGACCCGGACCAGCCGGCCGAGCGCAACGCCTACATCCTCGGCACCGCGGCGCCCACGTGCGTGGTCACGGTCGCGGCGGATCGGATCGACGTGCCCGGCGTGCCGGTCGTCGAACTCGACCGCGTGGACCTCTCCGGTCTGCCGGACGCGCCGGTGACCGCGGCCGAACGTCGCGCGCCGCTGCGTGCGGCGAACACCGCGTACGTGATCTTCACGTCCGGATCGACCGGCCGGCCCAAGGGTGTGGCGGTTCCGCACGCCGCCGTGGTCAACCAGATGCTCTGGAAGCGGGACGCGTTCGATCTCGGACCGGACGACGCGGTGCTGCTCAAGACCGTCGCCACGTTCGACCTGTCGGTGTGGGAGTTCTGGTCGGCACTCACCTCCGGTTCGCGTCTGGTGATCGCGACCGCCGACGGGCATCGCGATCCCGACTACCTGCTGCGGTTGCTGCGCGACGAGCGCGTCACCACGCTGCACGCGGTGCCGTCGATGCTGTCGATGCTCACGACCGCCGCGGGTGGGGAGATCGCGCCGTCGCTGCGGCGTGTGCTCGCCATCGGCGAGGCCCTGCCGGCGGTCACCGCGCAGCAGTTCCGCGCGGACAACGAGGCGGCCCTGTTCAACCTGTACGGGCCGACCGAGGCCGCCGTGTCCGTCACCGTGCACGAGACGAGCGATGCCGACACCGCGGTCGTGCCGATCGGCGTGCCCGAGTGGAACAGCCGCGTATACGTGCTCGACGCGCGCCTGCGTCCGGTGCCGATCGGGGTCGCCGGCGAGCTGTACCTGGCGGGCGCGCAGCTGGCGCGCGGCTACCACGGCCGTCCCGACCTGACCGCCGACCGGTTCGTCGCCGACCCGTTCGGCGGGGGCCGGATGTACCGCACCGGCGACATCGTGCACTGGAACCGCGCCGGCGAACTGGTCTACCGCGACCGCGCCGACTTCCAGGTCAAGGTGCGCGGCTACCGCATCGAACTCGGGGAGATCGAGTCGGTGCTGCGCGCCCGCGACGAGGTGCGCGACGTCGCCGTCCTCGTCCGCACCGACCCGCACGTCGGCGACCGGCTGGTGGCGTACGTGGTCCCGGCCGACGGATCCGACACCGGATCCGACACTGCCGGATCCCTCACTGCCGGATCCGTCACTGCCGGATTCGATGCGGCCGCGACGAAGACCGCACTGGCGCAGGCGCTTCCGTCGTACATGGTGCCGTCGGCGTTCGTCGTCCTCGAGGCGCTGCCGCTGAACACCAACGGCAAGCTCGACCGCCGGGCGCTGCCCGAACCGGAGTTCGAGGCCGGGCAGTTCCGGGCCCCCACCACCCCGGTGGAGGAGATCGTCGCCCGCATCCTCGCCGAGGTCCTGGGCATCGAACGCGCCGGCCTCGACGACGACTTCTTCGAACTCGGCGGCAACTCCCTGCTCGCGACGCAGCTGGCCTCTCGGCTCGGTGTCGCACTCGACACCCGGGTGTCGGTGCGGACCGTGTTCGAGGCGTCGACCGTCGCGGCGCTGGCCGGCCGGATCCAGCCGTCCGTCGGCCGCGGTGCCCGGCCTCCGCTGGTACCACAGCCGCGGCCCGAGCGGATTCCGCTGTCGCTCGCGCAGCAACGGATGTGGACCCTCAACCAGGTCGATCCCGGATCCGGGGTCTACAACATCCCCGTCGCGGTGCGGCTGAGCGGCTCCCTCGACACCGAGGCCCTGCGCTCCGCGGTCGCCGACGTGATCGCCCGGCACGAGGTGCTGCGCACGGTGTACCCGGACACGGAGGACGGCCCGGTCCAGGTGGTGCTCCCGACGTCGCAGGCACTGCCGGACCTGGTCCCGGTGCCCGTCGCCGAGAGCGAGATCGTCGACCGGCTCACCGACGTCCTCGGTGCGGGCTTCGACGTGACGGCCCAGACCCCGCCGGTGCGGGCGCGGCTGTTCCGCGTCGCCGACGACGAGCACGTGCTCGCCCTGGTGGCGCACCACATCAGCGCCGACGGCTACTCGATGCGGCCGCTCGTACGCGACGTGATGGTCGCCTACGCCGCCCGCGCCGAGGCGCAGGTGCCCGGATGGGCGGAGCTGCCGGTTCAGTACGCCGACTACACGCTGTGGCAGCAGCAGGTGCTCGGCAGCCCGGACGACCCCGACAGCGAGCTGTCCCGCCAGCTCGGGTACTGGACCGACGAACTGACCGGCAGTCCCGAGCTGCTCGCGCTGCCGACGGATCGGCCGCGGCCGGCGCGGCAGTCCACCGAGGGCGACTCGGTGACGTTCACCATCGGGGAGGCGCTCGCGCAGCGCATCGAGAAGACCGCCCGCGAACACAACGCGACGGTGTTCATGGTCGTGCACGCCGCCCTCGCGGTGCTCCTGTCGCGCCTGGCGTCCACCGAGGACGTCGCGGTCGGAACTCCGACCGCCGGTCGCGCCGAGGAAGTGCTCGACGACCTGGTGGGCATGTTCGTCAACACGCTGGTGCTGCGCACCCGCGTGGCCGGCGGGGGCACCTTCGCCGACCTCCTCGCCCAGGCGAAGGAGAAGGACCTGGCGGCGTTCGGCAACGCCGACGTGCCGTTCGAGCGGCTCGTCGACGCCGTCGGCCGCCGGCGGTCGAGCTCGTACACGCCGCTGTTCCAGGTGATGCTCACGTTCCAGAACATCGAGACCGGCACGCTGGAACTGCCGGGACTGGCGGTCACCCCGCTCGAGGCCGGCGCCCACCAGGCGAAGTTCGACCTGCAGTGCACCTTCGTCGAGCAGTTCGCGCCCGGCGGCGGCCTCGGCGGTCTCGAGGTGATCTTCACCTACGCGACCGCGCTGTTCGACCGGGAGACGGTCGAGCTGTTCGCCGAACGGTTCACCCGCATCCTCGATGCGGTGACGTCGGATCCCCAGATCCGGCTGCGTGCGATCGACATCCTCACCGAGGCCGAACGGGCCCGGCTGGCCGCGCCGCGCAAGCCGCGGACCGTGGCGGACCTGCCGGACCTGGTCGCCGCCGCCGCCGAGACCGCTCCCGACGCGGTGGCGCTCAGCCACGAGGGCCGGGACGTCACCTTCGGGGAGTTCGCGCAGAAACTGGCCGCGACGGCCACGGCGACGGGCGGGGCACTGACGGCGGAGGCGCTCGTGCCTGTGGTGTTGAACACCCTCATCCCCGGTGTCCTGCCCGCGCTGGGCGCCGACGGGTTCGCCGAACTGGTCCGATCCGTGCTCACCACGGCCGCCGAGATCACCGGTGGGGGGCTCTGACCTGGGCGCTTCGTTTGCTGTCGGTCCGACCGGGATAATCGAACATCGACTGTCGTCCGACCCCGTGGGTACCCGGGTGCCCACGAGGTCGGACGGAGCGCGCAAGACAGTGCGCGACACGCAGAGGTATCGGAGGATGAAGTAGATGGCTGAAGGCACGTCGGGCAAGCAGGCGCTGACGATCGCAGACCTGCCCCGGTTGCTGGCCGGAGTCGTGGACCGCGAGCCCGACCGCGTCGCCCTCGCCCACGGTGACACGCAGCTGACCTACAGCCGGCTCCAGCAGGAGATCGCCACCCTCGACGCCGCGATGGGGGGAGTGCTCGGGATCGAGGCGCTGGTCCCGGTCGTGCTGTCCAACCTCGCGCCCGAGCTCCTCGCCGACGGTGGTCTGCCCACCGTGCTCGACGGCCTCCTGACCGATGCCGCCTCCGTCCTCGGTGACGCCGCCGTGGCGCCCGCCGGACCCGACCTCGACACCCTCGTGGGCCGCTTCGACGCGCAGGTCGAGGCGACCCCGGACGCCGTCGCCCTCGAGTTCGACGGCGAGACCCTGACCTACGCGGAGTTCGACGCCCGCGTCAACCGGCTCGCGCGGCACCTGATCGGGCTCGGCGTGGGCCCGGACACCCGTGTCGGCCTGTCGATACGACGATCCTTCGACCTGCTCGTCGGCATGTACGCAGTCGTCAAGGCCGGCGGCGCCTACGTGCCGCTGGATCCGGACCACCCCGCGGACCGCATCGCCTACGTCCTCGACATCGCCGAACCGGTCGCCGTGGTCACCACCGCCCGCGACGAGGTGGACCTGCCGGCCTCGGTACCCGTGGTCCTCGTCGACACCCTCGACCTCGCGGCCGTGCCCGCGGACCCGGTGCGCGACGACGAACGGCTCGGCGCCCTGACCGCCGACAGTCTCGCGTACGTCATCTTCACCTCGGGCTCCACCGGCCGCCCGAAGGGCGTCGCGGTCGAGCACCGGGCCATCGTCGCGAACATCGCCTGGCGACAGGCCGAGTACGGGCTGCGCGGCGACGACGTCGTGCTGCAGAAGACCCCCTTCACGTTCGACGTGTCGGTGTGGGAGTTCTTCTGGCCGCTGCAGGTGGGGGCGCGACTGTCGATTGCGCTGCCCGACGGTCACCGCGACCCCGCCTACCTGGCGCAGACCATGATCGAGCGCCGGGTCACCGTCGCCCACTTCGTCCCCTCCATGCTCGCGGTATACCTCGCCGAGCCGACCGCCGCGGCCGTCACCTCGCTGCGGTACGTCTTCGCCTCGGGTGAGGCGCTGCCCGCGCAGACCGTCGCCCGGTTCCACGCGATCTCCACGGCCGGGCTGCACAACCTGTACGGCCCGACCGAGGCCGCGGTCGACGTCACCTACTACGAGACCCACGGTGACGACACCGTCGTCCCGATCGGTGCGGCGGTGGCCGACACCGATCTCTACGTGCTCGACGAGGGTTTGCGGCCCGTTCCGCAGGGAGTCGAGGGAGAGCTGTACCTCGCGGGCATCCAGCTCGCGCGGGGCTACCTGCGCCGGCCCGACCTGACGGCGGACCGCTTCGTCGCCGATCCGTACGGTGCGCCGGGCGATCGCATGTACCGCACCGGTGACCTGGTCAAGTGGAACACCGACGGGCTGATCGAGTACGTCGGGCGCACCGACTTCCAGGTCAAGCTGCGCGGCCTGCGCATCGAGCTCGGGGAGATCGAATCCGCCCTGCTCGACCATCCCGGGGTCCGGCAGGCGGTCGTCGTCGTGCACTCCGACGAGACGCTCGGCGACCACCTCGTCGGCTACCTCGTCACCGACGGTGAACCGATCGACCGCACCGAGCTGGCTGCGGCCGTGCGCCGGCGGTTGCCCGACTACATGGTGCCGTCGCTGTTCGTGGAAATGACGGAATTTCCCCTCAACGCGTCGGGCAAGCTCGACCGCGGAGCGCTGCCCGAGCCCGACTTCAGCGTTCTGGCAACCGAATACCGCGCACCGAGCACCCCCACCGAGGAAACGGTCGTCGCCGCGTTCGAGAGTGTGCTCGGTGTCGAGCGGCTCGGCGTCGACGACGACTTCTTCGCTCTGGGCGGCAATTCGCTGAGCGCCACGCGCGTGGTGGCCCGGATCAACGCCGATCACAAGGTCCGCATCGACGTACGGGAGTTCTTCGACGCCCCTACCGCCGCGCAGCTCGCCACACTCGTCGACGCGGCGATGGCGGCCGGCGACTCCCACCGGCCCCCGCTGGTGCCGCAGGTGCGGCCGGAGCAGGTTCCGTTGTCGCTGGCGCAGCGGCGGATGTGGTTCCTCAACCGCCTCGACCCCGGGTCGGCGGTCAACAACATCACGGTCGTCCTGAGGCTGTCGGGGACGCTCGACGTCGACGCGCTCGGCGCGGCCGTGGCGGACGTGGTGGCCCGGCACGAGGTGCTGCGCACCGTCTACCCCGAGACGGAGGGGGTCGGCTACCAGCAGGTGCTGCCCGCCTCGGAGGTGAAGCCGACGCTCACGCCGTCGACGGTGAGCGAGCCCGAGATCGTGCCGACGGTCGCGAAGATCGTCTCGGCCGGTTTCGACGTCACGACCGAGGTGCCCGTTCGCGTCCGTCTGCTGCAGGTGTCCGACACCGAGCACGTGCTGGTGCTCGTGGTGCACCACATCGCCGCGGACGGATTCTCGATGGGTCCGCTCACGCGGGACGTCATGGTCGCCTACGACGCCCGGACTCGGCACGAGGCACCCGCGTGGGAGCCGTTGACCGTCCAGTACGCCGACTACGCCATCTGGCAGCGGCAGGCCCTCGGCTCGGAGGACGACCCGCAGTCGGTCGTCGCCCAGCAGATCGAGTACTGGACACGTCGTCTCGACGGCGTACCCGAGCGACTGGACCTGCCGACCGCTCGGCCGCGACCGGCGGTCGCCGGCAACCGTGCCGCCGTGCACGCCTTCACCGTCGACGAATCGGTGCACCGGGGTCTCGTCCGGCTGGCGCACGAGACCCGGACGACACCGTTCATGGTGGTGCACGCCGCCCTGGCGGCGGTCCTCAGCCGCCTGTCGGGTTCGGCGGACGTCACCATCGGCACTCCGATCGCCGGTCGCGGTGAGCAGGAACTCGACGACCTGATCGGCATGTTCGTCAACACCCTGGTGCTGCGCACCGAGGTCGAGACGGGTGAGCCCTTCACCCGGTTGCTGGCGCGCGTGCGCGAGTCCGACCTCGCCGCCTTCGGGCACGCGGACGTCCCGTTCGAACGGCTCGTCGAGGTACTCGATCCGGTCCGGTCGCAGTCCCATCACCCGCTGTTCCAGGTGATGCTCGCCTTCCAGAACCTCGAGCAGACCAGCCTCGAACTGGGTGAGCTCGCGATCAGTCCCGTGACCGCGAACCGCGAACAGTCCCAGTACGACCTGTCGTTCATCTTCGTCGAAACCGTGGACGGGAACGGCGAACCCGGTGGTCTCGCCTGCGACCTCCTCTACGCCGCCGACCTGTTCGACGAGCCGACCGTCGCGACCTTCGTGCGCCGGTTGCTCCGGATGCTCGAGACCGTCGCCACCGACCCGGCACGGGCCGTCGGCGACATGGACCTCCTCGCGGTACCGGAGCGACAGGCACTGACGTCCGTGCACGGTGCCGCCGCCGAGCCCGGCGGCACCCTCGCCGACATCCTCGCCCTCGCCGCGCGTCGCGACCCGGCCGCCGTGGCCCTGCGGTTCGACGGCCGGTCGGTGTCGTACGGGGATCTGGACGCGACGTCGTCGCGTCTGGCCCGGATCCTGATCTCCCGTGGTGTGGGACCGGAAGACCGCGTGGCCGTGGCGGTGCCCCGGTCGGTCGAGTCGGTCACGGCGTTGTGGGCGGTGGTCAAGGCCGGTGCCGCGTTCGTCCCCGTGGACCCGACGTACCCGACCGAGCGGATCGCCTACATGCTCTCCGATTCCGGCGCGGTGCTCGGGCTCGCCACAGCCGAAACCGCCGGTGCGCTACCGGATTCCGTTCCGTGGCTCGTACTCGAGGAAGCGGTCGGGGCCGGCGCGGGACTGCCGGCGGGACCGCTGGCCGACGCCGAACGCGTGCGCTCCCTGCGCCCGGCCCACCCGGCGTACGTCATCTACACCTCCGGCACGACGGGCACGCCGAAGGGCGTCGTGGTCGCGCATGCCGGTGTGGTGAACTTCTGCGCCGAACAGGTGGAGCGGTACGCGGTCACCGCCGACTCCCGCACGTTGCACTTCGCGTCGCCGAGCTTCGACGCCTCGGTGCTCGAACTGCTGCTGGCGTTCGGTGCGGGCGCGACGATGGTCGTCGCGCCGACCTCGGTGTACGGCGGCGCCGAGCTCGCCGGCCTGCTGGCCGCGGAGGCGGTCACCCACGCCTTCGTGACCCCCGCGGCCCTCGGGTCGGTGGATCCCGCGGGCCTCGACTGCATCCGCGTGGTGATCACGGGTGGCGAGGCGTGCTCTCCGGGCCTGGTGGCGCGCTGGGCGACGATCCTGCCCGACGGGTCGCGCCGCGCGTTCTTCAACGCCTACGGCCCCACCGAGTCGACGGTGGCCTCGAACATCAGTGAAGCCCTGCTACCCGGCGAACCGGTGGTGATGGGCGGCCCCGTCCGCGGCATGCGGGTGCTCGTTCTCGACGACCGGCTGCAGCCGGTGCCCGTCGGTGTCCCGGGCGAGCTGTACCTGGCGGGAATCCAGGTGGCTCGCGGGTATCTGGGCCGGGCCGGGCTGACGGCCGAGCGGTTCGTGGCCGATCCGTACGCCACCGACGGTAGCCGGATGTACCGAACCGGTGACGTGGTGCGGTGGTCCGGTTCTCCCGGCGACGAGACGGCCGGGGTGGTCGAGTACGTCGGCCGGGCCGACGACCAGGTGAAGATCCGCGGTTTCCGGATCGAACTCGGTGAGATCGAAGCGGCGCTCGCGCGGTGCGCCGGCGTCGCCCAGGCGGTCGCGACGGTGCGCCGGGACGGGCAGCGGGGTGAGCAGCTCGTCGGCTACGTCGTTCCCGAGCCGGGCATCGAACTCGACGGCGCCGCCGTGAAGGACTCCGTGGCCCAGTTCCTGACGAGCTACATGGTGCCGCACGCGGTCGTGGTCCTGGACTCGATCCCGCTGACGCCCGGCGGCAAGCTCGACCGGCGTGCACTGCCGGAACCGGAGCAGGAAGCCCGGGTCTTCCGGGCACCGACCACCCCGGTCGAGGAGATCGTCGCCCGGGTCTTCGCCGACGTCCTCGGCGTGGAACGGGTCGGTCTGGACGACGACTTCTTCGAACTGGGTGGCAACTCGCTCGTCGCCACGCAGGTGATCTCCCGGCTCGCCGCGGCGCTCGGCACGGCGGTTCCGGTGCGGACACTGTTCGAGGCCTCGGCGGTCGCTCCCCTCGCCGCCCGCCTCGAGCAGGCCGACTCCGCCGGCACCCGGGTGCCGTTGGTGGCGCGCCCGCGACCCGAGCGGGTTCCGCTCTCCTTGGCGCAGCGCCGCATGTGGTTCCTGAACCGATTCGAACCGGACTCCGCGGTGAACAACATTCCGCTGGCGATCCGGTTGTCCGGGTTGCTGGATCGGCACGCACTGCAGGTGGCGGTCGCCGATGTGCTCGCGCGGCACGAATCCCTGCGGACGGTGTATCCGGACGCGGATGGTGTGGCGTACCAGCAGGTGTTGCCGACCTCGCGGGTGATTCCGGATCTGTCGCCGATCCCGGCCTCGGAGGACGAGCTGCTCGCCGAGGTCCTGACGATGGCCTCGGCGGGGTTCGACGTGTCGACGCAGGTGCCGTTCCGGGCGCGGCTGTTCGAGGTGTCCGCAACCGAGCATGTTCTCGTCCTCGTCGTGCACCACATCGCGGCCGACGGCTTCTCCATGGGGCCGCTCACCCGTGACGTGGTGGTGGCGTACTCGGCACGGGCCACCGGTGGCGAACCGGAGTGGGAGCCACTGCCGGTGCAGTACGCCGACTACGCGTTGTGGCAGCGGGAGATACTCGGCTCGGAGGACGACCCGGATTCGGTGATCGCGAGTCAGGAGGCGTACTGGAGCGGCGCGCTCGCCGGGCTGCCCGACCAGCTCGACCTGCCGTCGGACCGTCCCCGGCCGGCGTCTGCCTCCAACGCGGGTGCGGTGCACGAGTTCTCGCTCGGGCCGGACCTCCATGCCGCAATCGGGCGGGTCGCACGGGAGCGCAACGTCACCCCGTTCATGGTGGTGCACGCGGCACTGTCGGTGCTGCTGGCGCGGTTGTCGGGGACCGACGACATCGCCGTCGGCACCCCGGTGGCCGGTCGCGGCGAGCAGGAACTCGACGACCTCGTCGGGATGTTCGTCAACACCCTGGTGCTGCGGACCCGGGTCGAGGGCGGGGAGTCCTTCGAGGACCTGCTCGCGCGGGTACGCGGCACGGACCTCGACGCGTTCGCGCACGCGGACGTGCCGTTCGAGCGGCTGGTGGAGGTGCTCAATCCCGCCCGGTCGACGGCGCGGCATCCGCTGTTCCAGGTCATGCTGTCCTTCCAGAACCAGGCGATGGGAGCCCTCGAGCTTCCGGGCCTGACGGTCTCGGGCCTCGACTTCGACGCCGCGACCGCACGGTTCGACCTGCAGTTCTCCCTCGCCGAAACGACCGCCGAGACAGCCGATTCCGCCGGGTACGCCGTCGGGATCACCTATGCGACGGATCTGTTCGATGCGTCGACGGTGGCGGG
>NZ_JAUIZP010000082.1:0-24239 GCF_041414735.1 Rhodococcus sp. GXMU-t2271 | reverse complement strand
TACAACGCCTGGGCCGACGCCCACGTCCCCGCCTGACCGGCGCCGCAATTCACGACAGCCCGCCCCTGGTCGACCAGGGGCGGGCTGTCGCCGTCCCGCACTGCCCGGTCCGCGGAGGATCGTGCCCGCCTGGGATCATGCCTGGACGAGTCCCCGATTTCTGGAGCAGCAGATGGCCTACTTCGAACGGATCGGTCCGGCCGCGTTCCGGCCGACCCATCACGTGGGCGGCGCCTGGAACCCGCAGGAACAGCACATCGCGCCCGCCCTGGGGCTACTGGTCCACGCCGTCGAATGCGACCGGGACGCCCGCCGCGACGACGGACTGGTCGTCGCGCGCCTGTCCTACGACATCCTCGGCACCGTCCCGGTCGACACGGTCGAGACCACCGTGACCGTCCTCCGTCCCGGGCGCACCATCGAGCTCGTCGAGGCCGTCCTCGCGCACGACGGTCGCGCCGCGGTACGGCTGCGGGCCTGGCTCATGCAGCCGCGCCCCACCTCCGCGCTGGAGGCGACGTCGCTGCCGCGGATCGACCCGCCCGAGGCCATGAAGCCGTGGGACGCCTCGACGGTGTGGCCGGGCGGGTTTATCGCGTCCACCGAAGTCCGCCGCACCCAGTTCGAGCCGGGCCGGGCGGCGTACTGGGTGCGCACGCCGCTGCCCCTGGTGCTCGACGAGAAGGTCAGCGCGCTGGCCGGTGCCGCCGGACTGTTCGACATCGCCAACGGCATGACCGTGCGGGCGTCCCCGGACGACGTCGCCTTCCCCAACGTCGACCTCACCGCCCATCTGTTCACCGAGCCTCGTGGTGACTGGCTCGGCTTCGACACCACCGTCTCGTTCGGTCCCGACGGTCTCGGCCTGACGAGCAGCGTCCTCCACGACACTCGCGGTCCCGTGGGCACCGTGTCCCAGATCCTCACTCTCCGCCCCTACTGACCGTCGTGCCGGCGGGACGTACCCACGCGACGGGCACGGTCAGGCGCCGACGTAGGCCGCGAGGTGTTCGCCGGTGAGGGTGGGCCGCGTGGCGACGAGGTCGGCGGGCGTGCCCTCGAAGACGATCCGGCCACCGTCGTGGCCGGCGCCGGGTCCGAGGTCGATGATCCAGTCGGCGTGCGCCATGACCGCCTGGTGGTGCTCGATGACGATGACCGACTTGCCGGAGTCGACCAGCCTGTCGAGCAGACCGAGCAGTTGTTCGACATCCGCGAGGTGCAGACCGGTCGTCGGTTCGTCGAGGACGTAGACACCGCCCTTCTCGGCCATCCGGGTCGCCAGCTTGATTCGCTGCCGTTCACCGCCGGACAGCGTGCTGAGCGGCTGGCCGAGGCTGAGGTAGCCGAGCCCCACGTCGGCGAGCCGCTCCAGGATCTTGTGCGCCGCCGGGATCCGCGTCTCGCCCGCGCCGAAGAACTCCTCGGCCTCGGTCACCGGCATCGCGAGCACGTCGGCGATGCTGCGGCCGCCGAACGTGAACTCCAGCACCGCGGACTGGAACCGCTTGCCTTCGCATTCCTCGCAGGTGGATTCGACGGTGGCCATCACTCCCAGGTCGGTGTAGATGACCCCGGCGCCGTTGCACGCCGGGCACGCGCCCTCGGAGTTGGCGCTGAACAATGCCGGCTTCACGCCGTTGGCCTTCGCGAACGCCTTTCGGATCGGGTCGAGCAACCCGGTGTACGTCGCCGGATTGCTCCGCCGCGAACCCCTGATCGCCCCCTGGTCGACCGTGACCACGCCCTCGCGCCCGGCTACCGAACCGTCGATCAGCGAGCTCTTCCCGGAGCCCGCCACGCCGGTGAGGACGACCAGCACGCCGAGTGGGATGTCCACGTCGACGTTCTGCAGGTTGTGCGTGTCGGCGCCGCGCACCTCCAGCACCCCCGACGGGGTCCGCACCGCGGGCTTCACCGACGCGCGGTCGTCCAGGTGCCGCCCGGTGAGCGTGCCACTGGCGCGCAGCCCCTCGACGGTGCCCTCGAACACCACCTCACCGCCCTCGGTGCCGGCCCCCGGCCCGAGGTCGACGACGTGGTCGGCGATCGCGATCGCCTCCGGCTTGTGCTCGACGACGAGCACGGTGTTGCCCTTGTCGCGCAACTGCAGCAACAGGTCGTTCATCCGGGCGATGTCGTGCGGGTGCAGTCCGATGGTGGGCTCGTCGAAGACGTAGGTGACGTCGGTGAGGGAGGAGCCGAGGTGTCGGATCATCTTGGTGCGCTGGGCTTCTCCCCCGGACAGGGTGCCCGCCGGCCGGTCGAGGGAGAGGTATCCCAAGCCGATCTCGGTGAACGCGTCGAGGAGGTGCTGCAACCCGGTGAGCAGCGGAGCCACCGATGGCTCGTCCAGGCTGCGGACCCAGTCCGCCAGGTCACTGATCTGCATGGCGCAGACGTCGGCGATGTTCCTGCCGTCGATCTTCGACGACAGGGCCTCCTGGGCGAGCCGGGTGCCGTTGCACTCGGGGCAGGTGGAGAAGGTCACGGCCCGTTCCACGAACGCCCGGATGTGCGGCTGCAGAGCATCGACGTCCTTGGACAGCATCGACTTCTGGATCTTCGGGATCAGCCCCTCGTACGTCAGGTTGATCCCGTCGACCTTGATCTTGGTCGGTTCCTTGTAGAGCAGGTCGTGCAGCTCCCTCTTGGTGTACTTGCGGATCGGCTTGGCCGAGTCGAAGAATCCGCAGCCCCGGTAGATCCGGCCGTACCAGCCGTCCATGCTGTAGCCGGGGATCGTGAGCGCGCCCTCGTCCAGCGACAGGTTTTCGTCGTACAACGCGGACCGGTCGAAGTCGGTGACCGAACCCATCCCCTCGCAGCGGGGGCACATGCCGCCGAGCCGGTGGAAGGTTGCCTTCTCGGTCTTCGTCCTGCCGGCGCCGCGCTCGACCGTGATCGCACCGCTGGCTTTCACCGAGGGGACATTGAACGAGTACGCGTTGGGGGAACCGATGTGCGGTTGCCCCAACCGGCTGAAGAGGATGCGCAGCATCGCGTGCGCGTCCGTGGCGGTGCCGACGGTGGAGCGGGGATTCGAGCCCATCCGCTCCTGGTCGACGATGATCGCCGTCGTCAACCCTTCGAGCAGGTCGACGTCGGGACGCGCCAGGGTCGGCATGAAACCCTGTACGAAGGCACTGTAGGTCTCGTTGATCAGTCGTTGCGACTCCGCGGCGATCGTGCCGAACACCAGCGAGCTCTTGCCCGAGCCGGAGACCCCGGTGAACACCGTCAACCGGCGCTTCGGGATCTCGACGCTGACGTCGTGGAGGTTGTTCACGCGCGCACCGTGGACGCGAATCAGATCGTGGCTGTCGGCAGTGTGCAGCGTGGGGGGTTGCGTGTCCGTCTTCGTGGCCATGCTCATGGTGTCTCCATCCGCCGGGAGGGGAAAGCTCGGGTCAACGGTGACGTCATGGCGGTCAGGCTAGTTGCGGCTCCGCAGCTCCCGCTTCTCGATTCCTGATCGGTCGGGTCACCGTCTTCGCGACACACGACGGCATTCCCGCCGCCGCGTGCGCCGCCTGACGCCGGTAGACACTGGGCGGCACACCGACCAGCTCGGTGAAGCGGGTGCTGAAGGTGCCCAGCGACGAGCAGCCCACCGCGAAACACACCTCGGTGACACTCAGATCGCCGCGACGCAGCAGTGCCATCGCGCGTTCGATGCGCCGCGTCATCAGATACGCATACGGCGACTCCCCGTACGCCGCCCGGAACTGCCTGCTGAGGTGTCCCGCCGACATGTGCACCCCGCGAGCGAGCGCCTCGACGTCCAGCGGCTGGGCGTACTCCCGATCGATCCGATCACGAACGCGGCGCAGCCGCGCGAGATCGCGCAGGTGCTGCGCGTCAGCAGGTCCCCCGGTCACCTACGCGATCGTGCCACGTCGCAGCGGAGTTGCCCAGCGGTAGCGGGGCCCTGTTTGTACCCCGCGGTTTCGCCGGGCTCGGCATACTGGACGGGCACAGCGCCCGTGGACGGCTACGTCGCGCTCATGGTCGGTGCCTGTCCACACCGGCGGGGCGATGTGCCGGCACCCCGGGAGGTCGATGGGTGATGCAGCAGCGTATCGAGGACTATGCGTTGGTCGGTGATCTGCACACTGCGGCGCTGGTGGGCCGGGACGGCTCGATCGACTGGTTGTGCCTGCCCCGGTTCGATTCTCCGGCGTGTTTCGCGGCGCTGCTCGACGGCGAGGAGGCCGGACGATGGTTGCTCGCCCCCGTTGACGGCGGGGTGTGCACCCGGCGGGCGTACCGCCGCGACACCCTCGTTCTGGACACCGAGTGGGTCACCGCGACCGGGACCGTGCGGGTGACCGACTGTATGCCGGTGCGGGCCGAGGCCGCCGACGTCGTCCGTGTCGTCGAAGGACTGACGGGATCGGTGCGGATGAGCACCGAGGTGCGGCTGCGCTTCGACTACGGGCACGTCGTGCCGTGGGTGCGCCGCCTGCCCGGATGTCTGACCGCGGTCGCCGGCCCGGATGCGGCCTGGCTGCGCACCCCGGTGCCGTTGCACGGCCACGACATGAGGACCACCGCGGAGTTCGAGGTCCGGGCCGGCGAGAGTGTCCCGTTCGTGCTGACCTATGCGTTGTCCTACGGGCACACCCCGCGTCCGCTCGACGCCCTGCGGGCGATCGCCGACACGGAGGCGTACTGGACCGAGTGGATCGAGCGGTGCGACTACACCGGGGAGTACTCCGAGGCCGTGCATCGTTCCCTGATCACCCTGGAGGCCTTGACCTATCGGCCCACCGGGGGCATCTTGGCTGCGGCCACCACCTCATTGCCCGAGCAGATCGGCGGCAGCCGGAACTGGGACTACCGGTACTGCTGGCTGCGGGACGCCACCTTCACGCTGCAGGCGCTTCTCGGCTGCGGATTCGTCGTCGAAGCCAAGGCTTGGCGCAACTGGCTGGTGCGGGCGGTGGCCGGTAACCCGGCGGACCTGCAGATGATGTACCAGCTCGACGGAGCCCGGCGCGTCCCGGAATACGAGCTGTCGTGGTTGTCCGGTTACGAGAACTCGGTGCCGGTGCGCATCGGCAACGCCGCCGCCGAGCAGTTCCAGCTCGATGTGTGGGGTGAGGTGCTCGACGGACTGCACCAGGCCCGGCAGAGCAGCCTGCGCGGTGACCCGGCCTGGGACATCGAGGTGGCGTTGCTGGATTATCTCGAGAGTCATTGGCAGGAACCCGACAACGGTCTGTGGGAGGTGCGCGGGCCGAGGCGCCCGTTCGTCCATTCCAAGGTGATGGCGTGGGCGGGGGTCGACCGGGGGATCCGGGCAGTCGAACGGTTCGGGCTTGCCGGGCCGGTCGATCGGTGGCGCGTGCTGCGCGAGCAGATCCGCACCGAGATCCTGGCGAAGGGATTCGATTCCGATCGCGGCACCTTCACCCAGTTCTACGGCAGCCGCGGCGTGGACGCGGCGGCGCTGCTCATTCCCCGCACCGGATTCCTGCCGTGGGACGATCCGCGCGTGCTGAGTACCGTGGCCACCGTAGAGCGCGAACTCGGTCACGACGGCTTCTTGCTGCGGTATCGGCCGGAACTCGACCACGTCGACGGCATCGTCGAGCCGGAAGGAGCGTTCCTGGCCTGCAGCTTCTGGCTCGCGGACGCGCTGCACGGGGCCGGCCGCACCCGCGAAGCTCGGGCGTTGTTCGAGCGGTTGTTGTCGGTGTGCAACGACGTCGGGTTGCTCGCCGAGGAGTACGATCCGCACGCCCGTCGGCAGCTCGGCAACGTGCCCCAGGCATTCAGCCATGTGGCGCTGGTCAACACCGCACGTCACCTCGCCGGCCATGCCGTTCACACCCATCGTCCCACCTCGCGGTGATCACCGTGCAGCCGTCCTGGTGCGGCGACCTGGTTGCCCGGATCGATCAGGAATCGAGAAGCGCGGGACGCGGAGACGCTCCTACTCTGCTCGTCATGGATATCACCATTCACACCAGCTTCCTGCCGCACGACGACCCGGAGGCGTCGCTCGCCTTCTACCGCGATGTCCTCGGCTTCGAGGTCCGCAACGACGTCGGGCAGGGCAAGATGCGCTGGATCACAGTCGGTCCCGCAGGTCAGCCCGACACGTCCATCCTTCTGGCGCCGCCGGCCGTCGACCCGGGTATCACCGACGACGAGCGTCGCACCATCGCCGAGATGATGGCCAAGGGCACCTACGGCTGGATCCTGCTGGCCACCCGCGATCTCGATGCCACGTTCGAGAAGGTGCAGTCCGGGGATGTCGAGGTCGTGCAGGAGCCGACCGAGCAGCCGTACGGCATCCGCGACTGCGCCTTCCGAGACCCGGCGGGCAACATGGTCCGTATCCAGGAACGTCGCTGAGTCGCGCGACGGCGCCGAAGTGGACGAAAGTCCTTGCACCGATGGTGATCTGGTATCCGTAGTCCACGTGCCACGGTGGCCGCGCCTCCGCCCCCTCCGCGTCTCCGCGCCGTCGCCCAACGTCCCGACCGGTGCCGCCAGGATCGCTCGGCGCGCCTCCGGTTCGCTCGCGCTCGAGGTGTCGAACTCTCGCTCGACCGGGCCGCGACGAGGTGGCTGCCGTCAGGCGTTCTCCGGTCCGGCCGGTTCCACGTGGATGAAGGTCTCGGTGTGCGGCAGCACCGCGTCGATCGCCGCCTCGATGCGGTCGGCCATGTCGTGGGCGGTCCGCACGGTCCAGTCGCCGGGCACGGTCACGACGACGAACACTTGACGCTGCCGGCCGGATTCGACGGTGCGCAGCGGCGCGAACTTGACGGGGCACTCGGCACGGAATCCGTCCAGTACGGCGTTGACCTGGTCCTGTTCGTGCTGGGGGAGGGCGGCGCTGAGCAGGCCGCTGACCGAGCCGCGAAGCAACCGGTACCCGGTCCACAGGATGTTGACGCCCACGGCGAGCGCCACGATCGGGTCCAGGGGCTCCCAGCCGGTGACGGCGACCAGCGCGATGCCGACGATCACTCCGGCGGAGGTCCATACGTCGGTCAGCAGGTGCTTGCCGTCCGCGACGAGCGTGATCGAGCGGTGCGTGCGTCCCACGCGCAGCAGGGTGAGGCCGACGCCGAGGTTGATCACCGAGGCGACGGTCGACAGGGCCAGTCCGAGCCCTGGCTGGACGAGCGGAACCGGGCTGATCAGGCGTTCGACCGCGGTCCAGATGATGGCGGTGGCGGCGACGAAGATCATCGCGCCCTCGACCAGGGCGGAGACGTACTCGGCCTTGCCGTGGCCGAAGTGGTGGCTCGCGTCCGGGGGGCGGGCCGCCACCCGCAGCGCGATCAGCGCCACCACTGCGGCGACGAGGTTGACGCCGGATTCGAGGGCATCGGAGAGGAACCCGACCGAGCCGGTCGCCCATGCGGCGCTCGCCTTGAGGACGATGGTGACCACCGCGGCGGCCAAGGAGAGCAGCATGAATCGGAACAACAGCCGGTCCTGCTGTTGCCGCGATTCGGGCACGGACGTCGTCATCCGACTCCTCCCGCTCGGTCGGTTTCCGTGGTCGCGGAGCGCGTGGTCGACGCGCCCGCGCAGGTGTTCCCCCTTCGGGACGTGGGAACACCTGCGCCGGGCCGAACGACGGGTCAGGCGGCCGTCGTGGCGTCGAGCAGCGCCTGACGCTGGTTGGCGCCGAGGCCCCCGATGCGGCGGGTGTCCGGGATCGACAGCTGCTCGAGGAGCTTGGCGGCCTTGACCGCGCCGACTCCCGGCAGCGCCTTGATCAGGGCGGAGACCTTCGTCTTCTTCACGACCTCGTCGGTCTCCGCCTTCTCGAGCACGGCCGGGACGTCGAGCTCGCCGGCCTTGACGGCGGCGAGCAGCTCGCTGCGGGCCTTGCGCACTTCGGCGGCCTTGGCGAGTGCGGCGGTGCGCTGTTCGTCGGTGAGAACGGGTGCTGGCATGACGGCCCCCTGTGTTGTCCGATGGTGAGCGGCCCCGGGCGAGGCTGCCGCGGCTGATGCTGCCAGGTCGGACCGACATCCGTGGGTTCGGCACGCGGAGACGGCCGTCTCGGGATTCGCGGGGCGGATCCGGCCGATTCGGGCACCCGCCCTGCGACTACGCTGTCAGCGGTTCACGACCGGCGGGACGGAGTAGACGATGAGCGCGGCGAAGGCGGCTACGGTCGGGACCGGTAACGGCCGGCAGGCGATCCTCGACTCGGCGTTGCGGAACATGAACGAGCGCGGGTACCACGGCACCTCGATGCGGGACATCGCCCGCGACGCCGACATCACCGTCGCCTCGATCTACCACCACTTCAAGTCCAAGCAGGAGATTCTGCAGGACATCATGACCCGGGCGCTGCACGATGCGATCGCCATGACCCGGGGGGCGTTGCTGCGGGCGGGTGGTTCGCCGGACGCGCAGTTGCAGGCGCTGGTGCGGGCGTGGGTCATGTTCCACACCACCCGGCAGCTCGATGCGCTGGTGGGTGCGACGGAACTGCGCAGCCTGAACGAGGCCGGTCGCCGGCTCGTCGTCGCGCTGCGCGACGAACAGGAGGGCCTGTTCCGCGACGTCGTCGAGCGGGGCGTCGAAGAGGGGGCCTTCGAGGTGGAGTTCCCGCGTGATGCGGTGCGCGGGATCATCAACATGGGCCAGTCGGTGTGCACCTGGTGGCGGTCCGACGGGCCGCTGCGGGCGGAGGAACTCGCGGACCGCTACGCGGATCTCGCCTTGGCGATGGTGCAGCATCGCCCCCGTCGCGTCGGCGCCCCTGTTTCCTAGCGGTCGATCGGCTGCCCGGTCTCGAGCGTGGCAGTCTTCCTTTCTCCCGTCAGCGTTTCTCCAGTTCGGATCCTTTCTTCGGCACCGAGGTTGACACCGAACGCTCGTTCGGTGACTCTGTAGGTCACCCGAACGATCGTTTGGCCGACAGGCCGACGCAGGAAGGAATCCGTGATGACTGCATCGCCTGCGGGCGCCGTCGCCGGCCTCGATCTCGACGCCCTGACCGCCCACCTGCAGCGCGTACTCGACGGTGGAGTCTCCGGGGCACTGACCGCCTCCCTCATCGGCGGTGGCCGCTCCAACCCCACCTACCGCCTCGCCGACGACGAGCACGTATGGGTGCTGCGCCGACCGCCGTACGGGCACGTGCTGCCGAGCGCGCACGACATGCGGCGCGAGTTCACCGTCATCGACGCCCTCGGCGGCGCGTCCGTGCCGGTGCCCCGCGCGGTGCACCTGTGCGAGGACGAGAGCATCCTCGGCGCGACCTTCTATCTGATGGAACTCGTCGACGGTGTGGCCGTCGGCACCGTCGACCAGGCCTCGGCCCTCACCCCGGACGAACGCCGCCGCCTCGGGTTCTCGCTCGCCGACACGCTCGCGGCGCTGCACGACATCGACCCCGGCGCCGTCGGGCTCGGCAGCTTCGGCCGGCCGGCCGGCTACCTCGAGCGCCAGCTCGGCCGGTGGGCGAAGCAGTGGGAGGCGTCCCGCAGGGTCGACCGGCCCGAGGTCTCGGTGCTGCTCGACAAGCTCCGGCGCGCGCTGCCGCAGACCCGCCACCCGGGGATCGTCCACGGCGACGTCAAGCTCGACAACGTCCTCGCCGCGCCGCAGGACCGCGGTCACATCGCCGCCGTACTCGACTGGGAGATGGCCACTCTCGGCGACACCCTCGCCGACATCGGAATCATGCTGAGCTTCTGGGACGTTCCCGGTGCGACACCCAACCCCATCACCTGCGGCCTCGCCACCCTCGACGGCTTCCCCACCCGCGCGGAGCTGCTCGAACGCTACGCCGGAGCGCGTGGCATCGACGTCGCCGACATCGACTGGTACATCGTCTTCGCCGACTTCAAGATCGCCGTGATCCTCGAGGGGATCGGTGCTCGCCACGACCGGGGCGAGACGGTGGGAGAGGGCTTCGACGGCATCGCCGACATGGTCGGACCGTTGCTCCGGCGCGCCCTCGATCTCGCCGCCACCTCGGCCCTTCCCGCATTGCGCCGCTAGGCGACCACTCGAACCGGAGGAACAATGGATTTCGAATACAGCCCCAAGGTCCGCGAACTGCAGGACCGGCTCACCGGCTTCCTGCAAGAACGCATCCTGCCGGCCGAGCCGATCGCCGCGCAGCAACTGGCGAGCAAGCCCGACTACTGGGGTGCCCCGCCGATCATGGCCGACCTCAAGGCTTCCGCCAAGCGGCAGGGGCTGTGGAACCTCTTCCTCCCCGAGGCGGGCGGGGCCGGCCTGACCAATCTCGAATACGCCCCGCTGGCCGAATTGACCGGATGGAGCCCGCATCTCGCCCCGGAGGCGCTCAACTGCGCCGCACCGGACGCCGGGAACATGGAGCTGCTCGCCCGCTTCGGCACCGACGCTCAGAAGCAGCAGTGGCTCGGCCCCCTGCTGGAAGGTGAGATCCGGTCCTGTTTCTCGATGACCGAACCCGACGTCGCCAGCTCGGACGCGAGCAACGTCCGCCTCGAGATCGCCGACGACGGCGACGAGTGGGTGCTCACCGGCCGCAAATGGTGGTCCACCGCCGCACTGCGGGAGGACTGCCGCGTCGCGATGGTCATGGGCGTCACCGACCCCGACGCCCCCGCCGGCTCGAAGCACTCGATCGTGCTGGTCCCGATGGAGACCCCGGGCCTGGACATCGTCCGCTTCACGACCGTGCTCGGATTCGACGACCGGCACGAGGGCGGGCACGGCGAGATCGTCTTCGACCGGGTGCGGGTGCCCAAGGAGAACCTGCTCGGCCCGCGCGGCCAGGGTTTCGCCGTCGCGCAGGCCCGCCTGGGTCCGGGCCGGATCCACCACTGCATGCGCCTGATCGGCATGGCCGAACGCGCCGTCGCGCTGATGACGGAACGGGCGCGCACCCGCGTCGCATTCGGCAGGCCGCTGGCCGACGAAGGGGTCGTGCAAGCCACCGTCGCCGACGCGCGCATCCGGGTGGATGCGGCTCGGCTGATGGTGCTGCGGGCCGCCTGGCGGATGGACGTCGAGGGCGCCAAGGCCGCCCGGCACGACATCGCCGCCGCCAAGGTGCTGGTGCCGCAGACGGTGAAGGAGATCGTCGACGACGCCGTCCAGATCTTCGGCGGTGCGGGCCTGTCCCAGGACACTCCACTCGCGATGCTGTACTCGCAGGCACGGTTCCTGCAGATCGCCGACGGCCCCGACCAGGTGCATCGCCGGTCCCTCGCCCGCGCCGAGTTCGCCGACACCCCGGTGCTGCACGAGGTGCGCGGATAGGACCACCCGGGGGCGCCCAGTCGACAGACCCCCGGAGCAACTCGTGCAGGTGCCTCCGCCGCTCGGATGAACGCGCCCCGTGAGTGCCGCACTCGGCGGCAGTCACGGGGCGCGTGCGGCGCTGTGGGCGGTGACCAGCGCCCCGTGCACGTAGGGGCGGTGAACAGCGCCCCGTGCACGTAGGTGCGGTGACCAGCGCCCCGGGCAGGTAGTGCCCGTCAGAGGAGTCGAGCGCGATCACACCCCCATCGCGGCAACGATGCCGGCCGGATCCACCACGCGCACCGGACTAGTGGTGCGCAGCTCGCCGAGCACGCGTCCGGCGATCGCAAGGGGTGCCGAACCGGCCGGGACGCGACCTCGAACCGACGATTCGGCCTGCCGCTCGCAACGAGCGGCAGGCCGAATCATATTCGTAGTCGACAGGATTCGTGGTCCGGTGTCACACCGGAGTGTCGACGAAGCGCTCCTTCAACTTGCGCTTGACGAGCTTGCCGGTCGGTGTGCGGGGCATGTCGTCGCTGAACACGATCCGGCGCGGAAGCTTGTACTTGGCGAGGCGGCCGCGGAGGTGGTCGGCCAGTTCGGCGGCGAGCGTGTCGTCGCCGTCGACGCCGGGAGCGGGCTGGATCACCGCGGTCACGATCTCACCCATCTCGGCATCGGGCACCCCGATCACGCCGGCGTCGAGGACCTTGGGGTGCTCGACGAGCGCGTTCTCGATCTCCTGCGGGTAGATGTTGACCCCGCCGGAGATGATCATGAACGAATCGCGGTCGGTGAGGAACAGGTACCCGTCCTCGTCCAGGTAACCGACGTCACCGGTCGTCGTCCACGCCGGGTGGCGCGGGTGCTGGGCATCGCGGGTCTTCTCCGGCGCGTTGTGGTATTCGAACGGCAGCACGTCGCGCTCGAAGTAGATCGTGCCGATCTGCCCCGCGGGCAGGTCGTCGCCGTTCTCGCCGCAGATGTGGACGATCCCGAGCGCGGCCCGGCCCACCGTTCCGGGCTTGCGCAGCCATTCGTCCGTGTCGACCAGGGTGAGGCCGTTGAGTTCGGTGGAGGAGTAGTACTCCGACAGGATCGGACCCCACCACGCGATCATCTGTCGCTTGACCTCGATCGGGCAGGGGGCTGCGGCGTGCACGGCGACCTGCAGGCTGGACACGTCGTAGCGGGAGCGCACGTCCTCCGGCAGTTTGAGCATGCGCACGAACATGGTGGGCACCCACTGGCTGTAGGTGACGCGGTACCGCTCGATGTACTCGAGGGCCTTCTCGGCATCGAAGCGGTCCATCACGACCACCGTGCCGCCGAGGGCCTGCACCGCGGCGCACGTGCGCAGCGGCGCCGCGTGGTACAGCGGTGCGGGGGACAGGTACACGGTCTCCGAATTCACGCCCCACACCGAGGCATTCATTGCGGTCATCGTGTCGCCGGGTTCGTGGACCTGGCGGTCGGGCAGGGCGGGCTTGATGCCCTTGGGGCGGCCCGTGGTGCCCGACGAGTAGAGCATGTCCGTCCCCCGCGGCTGATCCGCAAGTGCCACGTCGGACTCGGCAGCTGCGGCCGCATCCAGGTCGGCATACCCGGGAAGCGTGCCGCCGAAGCCGAGGCGGTGCTCGGTGTTCGGCAGCAGGGCAGGGAGCTCACCGGCGATCTCCGTGAGCGCGGCGTCCACGATCACGGCCTTCGCGCCGCAGTCGTCGACGATGTACGCGGCCTCGCCGGGGGTGAGATGCCAGTTCACCATCGTGACGTAGAGACCCGACCGCATCGCCGCCCAGTAGATGTCGAACACCCGGGGTGTGTTGGTGGCGAGCACCGCGACATGATCGCCGCGGCACAGTCCCAGCGCGCGGAGGTGGCGGGCGATGCGGATCGAATTGGCTTCGAGTTCGGCGAAGGTGACCGTCCGGCCGGTGTCGGCCATGATCACGGCGGGCTTGTGTGCAGCGGTGTCGAGATAGGCACCGGGATACATGGGTTCTCCAGGGTTCGTTCGGTGGGCGACGAGCTCAGTGGCAACGAGCTCAGTGGCAACGAGCTCAGTGGCAACGAGCTCAGGGGCAACGAGCTCAGTGGCAACGAGCTCAGGGGCGACGACGGGCGAGGGCCACCAGGCAGGCGAGGGCGAGGACCGAGAGCGCCGCGATGAGCAGACCCACGCGCCAGAGGTTGGCGACCTCCCCGTTGATCAGCGCGACCATCGCCATGGGTGCCATACCACCGAGGATTGCCGCGGCCTGGTATCCCAGAGATGCTCCGGAGTAACGGATCTCCGGCGGAAAGAGCTCGGCGAACAGGGCGGCCTGCGGTCCGGTCTGGAACGACATGACCACGCAGGAGACGATGAGCGCGACGGCCAACGGCAGGATGTCGCCCGACGACGACGCCCCGATGAGCAGCCACATCGGCACGGCCCACAGACCCATGCCGACGATGCCGATGCCGTAGATCAGCTTGCGGCCGTAGCGGTCCGACAGGTAGGCGGTCAGCGGCACCATCGGTACGAGGACGCCCGCGGCGATCAGGATGATCGCCAGCACGTCCGAGCGCGCGATGCCGAGGTTCGTCGTAGCCACCTGCACCGAGCCGGTGATGGTGATGTAGAACATCACGATGCCGACCAGATAGGTGCCGCCCGCCATGAGCACGGTGCCACTGTTGTGCCGGAGGACCTCGAGGACCGGGGAACGTCGCTGGGCCGGCGCGGCCGCGAGCTTGGCCTCGACCTGCTGGAACTCGGGGGTCTCCTCGAGGTAGCGGTGGATGGCGAACGCGACGAAGAGCATGAACAGGCTGATCCAGAACGGCACGCGCCAGCCCCACGACGTGAACGCCTCGGGTGAGACCGCCCACGCCACCGCCAGGAAGACCGCGTTTCCCATCACCACGCCGATCGGGATGCCGAGCTGGGCGAAGCTCCCGTAGAAGCCGCGGCGATCGGCCGGAGCGTACTCGGTGGCCAGCAGGACCGCGCCACCCCACTGCGCCCCGACGGCCAGGCCCTGGCAGATGCGGAGCAGGACCAGCATCGCGGGAGCGAGCCAGGTGATCGACGTGTTCGGCACGAAGCCGATCAGGGTGGTCGCGACACCCATGAGCAGGATGGCGGTCACGAGCACCGGCTTGCGCCCGTACTTGTCTCCGAAGTGGCCCGAGACGATCCCGCCGATCGGGCGGGCGACGAAACCGACGGCGACGGTGGCGAACGAATTGAGCGCGGCCACGACCTCGCTGCCGGTGGCGAAGAACGTCTTGTTGAACACGAGCGCCGCGGCAGTGGCATAGATGAAGAAGTCGTACCACTCGAGGGACGTCGACACCGCTGCGGCGAACGCGGCCTTACGGGCCGCCCGCCGCGTGTTCTGCGGGGCGGCGTGCTGTGGCGCGCCGGGCGTCGTCTCCTGCGCCTGTGAAACCGAGGGGGTGGCCATGGCTGCCCTTCCTGCGAACGTATATAGCCAATCGATCGTTCGGTTAGCAGTCGACAAGCTATGTGACGCGCCGCACAAAGTCAAACTCGTGTCGGGGCGCGGGGACGCACCCGGTGGGAGCTTTCCGGCGAGGGGTTCGCGGGGCTGGCGTCCCCTGGTGTGTGTGGCGCACCGCCTGGAACTGGTCGGATGGCATTGCGAGCTGCCGAAGAGACGGTGACCGGGGCAACTCCCGTCTGTGTGGGCGCGAACAGTGCGAGGGCGCGTGGATGGGGTCGGATTCTCTACTGAAGCTTCCGTGTTCTCAGCCGACCGACTGTTTACTCGGCCGGACTGGGAAGCATGAGCCGGGATGTTGCCGCGAGGTGTCTCGCCGTCGGTGATCATTGGGCGGGCATGTCGCTTCCGGCGGTCACGGTGCTGCGCTCACGCGGCACGTCGTTGCAGGCCCTGGGTCATGTCGCTGTGGTCAGGTGCAGGACCAGCGGCAGAGTCGCCGTGGAAAGGACTGTCTGCGCTCCGGTGATGGATGCCATCAGTTGCGCGTCGCCACCCATGCGGCCGGCGAGGATGTACGCCGAGGGCGCGGTGGGGACGGCGCAGATGAGCACGACGGCGGTCAGGGCCGCGGCGCTCAAGCCCAGTGCACTTGCGAGGGCCGCGGCAGCCAGCGGAAGGGCGATCAGTTTGATCGTCGACGCGATGGTGATGTCGAGGCCGTCGCGCAGCCGCACCCGAAGAGTGATCGCCGCCCCTGCCACGAGTGTGCCGGTGACGAGTGCGGGTTCTGCCAGCATCTCGACCGGCACCGCGATCGCCGAGGGCAACCCGATTCCGGTGAGGTTGAGCGTCAAGCCCGCGAGGCATCCCAGGATCAAGGGGTTGGTGGCCAGGTGGCGCCACGTACTCGTCGTCGCAGCCTCGTGATCGCGGGCACCGAAGAACGACAGCGCGGTGACCGAGACGACGTTGACCAACGGAACCATCACCGAGGCTGCGAGTGCGAACGCGGCCACCCCGGCGGTGCCTTCGAGCGCCGAGGCGAACACCAGTCCGATGTAGGTGTTGATGCGGATGCTTCCTTGCACCAGCGAGGTGAGCTGCGGCCCCTCGGCCCGAAGCGGTCGACGCAGGGCGACGAGCAGCATCGACACGGCCAGGACCGGGATCGACAGGCTGAGAAGCAACGGAACCGGCGAGACCTCCCGCAGCGAGGTCCGGGCGATCGATTCGACGAACAACGCAGGCGTGAACACGTGGTAGCTCAGCCACTCCATTCCACGCCAGAAGCCGGCGTCGGTGACGACACGGCGACGGAGGACAGCGCCCAGGGCGAGGACGAGAACGACGGGGAGGACGGCGGTGGTGACCAGGTGCACGCGACCACCGTGATGCAATCGGTCAGTGCAGTTCAACCATGACAACATGACCGGCGCGCTGCTGGCCGCGGACCTCGTGAACCTTCAGGCGCGGGGCGTGTGGACCGTCCCGGAGGTCGAGGCGGTGCTTCGCGAGCACGCGATCCGGTGGTCGGATGTCGGCGAGAGCGACTTGCCGGCGCTGCGCCGGTGGTCGACCCGGCTCCGGACGGTGTTCGTGGCACCCGACGAGGAGCAACGCTGCCGCTCGATCAACGCCCTGCTGCTCGACGGGGTAGCCAGCGTGTACCTCACCACTCACGACAACCGCCGTCCCCATCTGCATTTCACGCCGGACGAGAACGACGTCGTCGGACGCGTGACGGCGGTCACCGCGGGCGGGCTCGCGATCTTCACGGTCGAAGCCGAGGGGGGACGGCTGGGCGCATGCGCGAACGCGGGATGCAGTCTTGTGTTCGTCGACACCAGCCGCAACGGCCGCCGGGCGTACTGCAGCGCCCGTTGCGGAAATGCGGACGCGGTACGCCGCCACCGAGCCGGGAAGTTCCGCTGAACACTCGTGCCGACGGCGCGACTCGTGCGCGGCCACATCGTCACGCAACCGGTCGACGCAGTACGAGCGTTACGCGCCGGTCTTCCCGGCCCGGCGGAACTGCCGGAGCTCGCCGACCTGTGGCGGCGGGGTGCAGCGAGGACGGGAAGAACGGCGCCGAAGTCCGCCGCCGAACCGGAACCCGCCGATCAGTCGGGTCGGTCCGCGAGCTGCTCGGAGAGCTCGAACAGCTCGGGGCAGTGCTTCGGCGCCATCATGTGGTCGAGGAACACGAGCAGGGGCCGCCAGTGCCCGTACCGTTCTGGTCAACACGGGAATATCCTTCCGGTGCATCGGGTTCGGGTCACCGATAGACCAGGCCACCGTCGATCAGCCCGGACTGCCCGGTCATGTAGTCGGAGTCCGGGCCCGCGAGGTAGGAGACGTAGGCCGCGACGTCCTCCGGTGTCTGCGCCCGGCCGAGCGCGATGCCGCCGACGAACTTCTCGAACGTCGCTCCCTTCGGCGCCCCGGTCAGTGCCGCGAAGCGTTCGTCGATGGTGACCCACATGTCGGTGCCGACGACGCCGGGGCAGTAGGCATTGACGGTGATCCCGTCGGACGCGTACTCCTTGGCCGCCGCCTGCGTGAGCGCCCGGACGGCGAATTTGGTCGCGGAGTACACCCCGAGCATCGCGAAGCCTTCGTGACCGGCGATCGAGGACGCGTTGACGATCTTGCCACCGTGCCCACGCTCGCGGAACTTGGCGGCGGCGACCTGGATGCCCCACAGCACACCTTCGACGTTGACCGCCATGATCCGCGACACCTCCTCCGGCGTCACGTCGGCGATCGGGTTGACCTGTGCGATGCCGGCGTTGTTGACGATGATGTCGAACCCGCCGAGTTCGGCCTCCGTCCGGTCGACGGCTGCTCGGATCTGCTCGCGGTCGGTCACGTCCGCGACGACGGAGATCGCCTTCGAGCCGGCCGCCCGCACCTCGCCCTCGACCGCCGCCAGCTTTCCGCCGTCGACATCGAGCAGTGCGACGTCCGCACCGTCGGCCGCCAGGCGCAGCGCGATCGCCCGTCCGATGCCCTGTCCGGCGCCGGTGACCAGCGCGACCTTTCCTTCGATGCCCATGCCGACTCCTGTCCGTAGTGACCTGTGTCACTCGAAGGCAATCAGTGCGGCACGCGGTGCTCAAGCGTTGCAATGCGCTGCATCGGGGACGATGCCCGCGCCGGTAGGGTCGGATCCGGACGGACGGAGGACACCATGAGTACGCTGCAGACGCTCGATCGTGGTCTGCGCGCGCTCGACATCATCTCCCGGTCGCCCGCCGGAATCACGGTCGCGGACCTCGCCAAGGAGCTCGAGATCGCGCGGGCGATCTGCTACCGGATCGTTGCCACGCTCGAATCCCACTCGCTGGTGGTGCGGGCCGACGACGGCCGGATCCGGCTCGGCGCCGGTGCCGCCGTCCTTTCGTCGCGGTTCGTGCCGCAGTTCCAGCACGCGGCCGGTTCGGTGCTGCACGACCTGGCCGAGCGCACGCAGGCGACGGCCTTCGTCTCCGCCGCGCAAGGGGACGAGTGCATCGTCATCCTCGTCGCGGAGCCGGAGGGGGCGCTCTTGCACGTGGGCTACCGGGTGGGCAACCGGCACCCGCTCGACCGCGGTGCGGCCGGGATCGCGATCCTCGCGCTGCGGCCCGAGGACGCCCGCGACCCCGACGCGGTGAAGCAGGCCCGGGAGCTCGGCTACAGCGTCACCCGGGGGCAGCTCGAACACGGCGCCGTGGGTGTCGCTGCCGGGGTGCGCGCGCCCCGGGGGGCCGGTCTCGAATGCAGTGTGGGGGTGGTGGCCATCGCCGGTCTCGACGTCGACGCCGCGGCGCTCGCCGTCCAGGACGCGGCCGCGCGGCTGAGCGTTCTGCTCACCGACTGACACTCCCGCCACCGGACACGAGTCCGGGGATCGACGGAACTCCGGTGCGCATCGAATGCGGTGCGGGAGAAAGAACGGCCGGGACGTCTTCGATTCCCTGCCCCTTTCAACGTATATCGCGCACGGGGCCTTGCCGCAAGGCCCCAGTCGTGCTGCACAATCGCCAGTCGAAGCCGGGACCTGCGGAAAGTGGGGATTCGCAGGTGGGATCGGCCGGCGGACGGGATCCCGAGGGGAGTCGCGCCGCCGGGTGGGGGTCTGCGGACGTGGGGTGCCGGTCCGCGTGGAGAGGTGGCCGAAATTCAACCAGTGAACGGGGTTTTCATGATCGATGTGATCGTCGTCGGCGGTGGGCCGACCGGTTTGATGCTGGCCACCGAGTTGCGGCTGCACGGCGTGCGCACGCTCGTGCTCGAGAAGCTGAACGCACCGAGCGGGCAGTCCCGCGGGCAGGGGCTGCACGCGCGCAGCGTCGAGATGATGGATCAGCGCGGCCTGCTGGATCGGTTCCTCGCCGTCAGCGAGAAGTTCCGGGTCGGCGGGCTTTTCGGCGGAATCGTCAAGCCGTGGCCGGACCGGCTGGACACGGCGCACCCGTACGGCCTCGCCACTCCGCAACCGGTCACCGAGCGGTTGCTCGACGAGCGTGCCCTCGAACTCGGTGCCGAGGTCCGGCGCGGCTGCGAGGTGGTCGGACTGAGCCAGGACGATCACGGGGTGACGGTCGAAACGGTCGACGGCGCTCGGCTGCGCTCGCGGTACCTCGTCGGCTGCGACGGCGGCCGCAGCACGGTGCGCAAGCTGCTCGGCGTGGGCTTTCCGGGCGAGCCCAGCAGGGTCGAGACGCTGCTGGGGGAGATGAGGATGACCGAGGACCCGGCGACGGTGGCCGCCGTCGTCACGGAAGTCCGCAAGACCCAGCTGCGGTTCGGTGCGGTACCGCTCGGGGACGGAATGTACCGCGTCGTCGTGCCCGCCGACGGGGTGAGCGAGGACCGCGCGGCCGCACCGGCCCTCGGGGAGTTCACGCAGCAGCTGCGGTCGATCGCCGGCACCGACTTCGGCGCACACTCGCCGCGCTGGCTCTCCCGCTTCGGTGACGCCACCCGGCAGGCCGAGCGCTACCGGGTCGGCCGGGTGCTGCTGGCCGGCGACGCCGCGCACATCCATCCGCCGACCGGGGGGCAAGGACTCAACCTGGGCATCCAGGATGCGTTCAACCTGGGCTGGAAACTGGCTGCGGCGGTGGACGGCTGGGCGCCGGAGGGGTTGCTGGACAGCTACCACGCCGAGCGCCACCCGGTGGGGGCCCGCGTGCTGGCGAACACCCGCGCGCAGATCGCGCTGATGGGAACCGATCCGGGCGCGACCGCGCTGCGGGAACTGTTCTCCGAGCTGATGGATTTGGAGGAGGTGAACCGGCACATCACCGAGATGATCACCGCCGTCGGGGTCCGCTACGACTTCGGCGAGGGGCACGAGCTGCTCGGCCGGCGGATGCGGGACGTGGCGCTGAAGCGAGGCCGTCTCTACGAGCTGATGCACGGCGGCCGTGGGTTGCTGCTCGATCGGACCGGCCGGTTGTCGGTGGCGGGCTGGGCGGATCGGGTCGACCACGTCGTCGACGTCGGCGAGGAACTGGACGTGCCCGCGGCGCTGCTGCGGCCGGACGGCCACGTGGCGTGGGTCGGTGACGACCAGCAGGATCTGCTCGGGCGGCTGTCCGAGTGGTTCGGTGCCGCCGCCGGCTGAGGGCGCGATCGTGGCTGTACCGGCCGAGCGGGTGTTTCTCGGGACGTCCGGTTTGCCGGGTTCCGGTGTCGGGCACAGGTTGCCAGGCGCGGGGGAGAGGCGTGTTCCCTCGAGCGGAGTGCGCCGGATGTGACCGCCGCTGCGGCTTGACCTCCTCTGTGACGCCCCTTACTCTGCCCCTTGTCCTCATATAGGACGAAACTGTTCGATAAAAGTAACAGTGCAGGTGGAGAGGTTTTCGGTGTCAGTATGAGTGCATCAGTTCCGGCGTCGGCGTCCGCGTGCCCCGTCGATCACCCGGCCCTGGCCGGCGGCTGTCCGGTGTCGGCGAACGCCGCGGCGTTCGACCCGTTCGGGCCCGCCTACCAGGCCGATCCGGCCGAATCGCTGCGCTGGTCCCGCGACGAGGAGCCGGTGTTCTACAGCCCCGAACTCGGCTACTGGGTGGTCACCCGCTACGAGGATGTGAAGGCGGTGTTCCGCGACAACCTCGTGTTCTCACCGGCGATCGCCCTCGAGAAGATCACCCCGGTCTCCGAGGAGGCCACCGCGACCCTCGCCCGCTACGACTACGCCATGGCGCGGACCCTCGTGAACGAGGACGAGCCGGCCCACATGCCGCGCCGCCGCGCGCTCATGGACCCGTTCACCCCGAAGGAACTGGCGCATCACGAGCCGATGGTGCGACGTCTCACGCGCGAATACGTCGACCGCTTCGTCGAATCCGGCAAGGCCGACCTCGTGGACGAGATGCTGTGGGAGGTTCCTCTCACCGTCGCCCTGCACTTCCTCGGCGTGCCGGAGGAGGACATGGCGACGATGCGCAAGTACTCGATCGCCCACACCGTGAACACCTGGGGCCGTCCCGCACCCGAGGAGCAGGTGGCAGTCGCCGAAGCGGTCGGCAAGTTCTGGCAGTACGCGGGCACGGTGCTCGAGAAGTTGCGGCAGGACCCGTCGGGACACGGCTGGATGCCCTTCGGGATCCGCATGCAGCAACAGATGCCGGACGTCGTCACCGACTCCTACCTGCACTCGATGATGATGGCCGGCATCGTCGCCGCCCACGAGACCACGGCCAACGCGTCCGCGAACGCGTTCAAGCTGCTGCTCGAGAACCGCCCGGTGTGGGAGGAGATCTGCGCGGATCCGTCGCTGATCCCCAACGCCGTCGAGGAATGCCTGCGCCACTCGGGATCGGTCGCGGCGTGGCGACGGGTGGCCACCGCCGACACCCGCATCGGCGACGTCGACATTCCCGCCGGTGCAAAACTCCTCGTGGTCAACGCGTCCGCCAACCACGACGAGCGGCACTTCGATCACCCCGACGAGTTCGACATCCGGCGCCCGAACTCGAGCGACCACCTCACCTTCGGGTACGGCAGCCACCAGTGCATGGGCAAGAACCTCGCCCGCATGGAGATGCAGATCTTCCTCGAGGAACTGACCACGCGGCTTCCCCACATGGAACTCGTGCCCGATCAGGAATTCACCTACCTGCCGAACACCTCGTTCCGCGGTCCCGATCACGTGTGGGTGCAGTGGGATCCGCAGGCGAATCCCGAGCGCACCGACCCGGGCGTGCTGCAACGGCGCCATCCCGTCACCATCGGCGAGCCCTCGACCCGGTCGGTCTCGCGCACCGTCACCGTCGAGCGCCTGGACCGGATCGCCGACGACGTGCTACGCGTCGTCCTGCGAGACCCCGCCGGAAACGCGTTGCCCGCGTGGACTCCCGGCGCCCACATCGACGTCGACCTCGGTGCGCTGTCGCGGCAGTACTCGCTGTGCGGCGCGTCCGACGCGTCCACCTACGAGATCGCCGTTCTCCTGGACCCCGAGAGCCGCGGCGGCTCGCGCTACGTCCACGAACAGCTCCGGGTGGGGGGCTCGCTCCGGATTCGCGGCCCCCGGAACCACTTCGCGCTCGACCCCGACGCCGAGCACTACGTGTTCGTCGCCGGCGGCATCGGCATCACCCCCGTCCTGGCCATGGCCGACCACGCCCGCGCCCGGGGATGGAGCTACGAGCTGCACTACTGCGGCCGGAACCGTTCCGGCATGGCCTATCTCGAGCGGGTCGCCGGGCACGGGGACCGGGCCACCCTGCACGTCTCGGAGGAAGGCACCCGGGTCGACCTCGCCGCCCTCCTCGCGACGCCGGTGCCCGGCACCCAGATCTACGCGTGCGGGCCCGGACGGCTGCTCGCCGGACTCGAGGACGCGAGCCGGCACTGGCCCGACGGTGCGCTGCACGTCGAGCATTTCACCTCGTCCCTCACGGCACTCGATCCGGACGTCGAGCACGCCTTCGACCTCGAACTGCGCGACTCGGGGCTCACCGTGCGGGTCGAGTCCACCCAGACCGTCCTCGACGCGTTGCGCGCCAACAACATCGACGTACCCAGCGACTGCGAGGAAGGCCTCTGCGGCTCCTGCGAGGTCACCGTCCTCGACGGCGAGGTCGACCACCGCGACACCGTGCTCACCAAGGCCGAGCGGGCAGCGAACCGGCAGATGATGACCTGCTGTTCGCGTGCCTGCGGCGACCGCCTGACCCTCCGACTCTGACTCACCCGATCCGAAAGGGACCCGCCATGGGATCCACGCTCGACCCGATCGCCGTGCGCACCGCGCCGGACGTGCCACGCAGCAGCTTCAAGCGGGTTCTCACCGGCAGTATGGCCGGTGCCGTGCTCGAGTGGTACGACTTCGCGATCTACGGCATCCTCGCCGCCACCGTCCTCGGTCCGTTGTTCTTCCCCGGATCCGACGGCATCACCAAACTGCTGCTCGCCCTCGCCACCCAGGGACTCGGCTTCATCGCCCGACCGCTCGGCGGCATCGTCTTCGGTCATCTCGGTGACCGGTTCGGCCGCAAACCGATGCTCGTGATCACGTTCGTGATGCTGGGTACGGCCACCGCGTCGATCGGGCTGCTGCCGACCTACGAACAGATCGGCATCTGGGCGACGGTTCTGCTCGTCGCGCTGCGCATGATCCAGGGTTTCGCGCTCGGCGGTGAATTCGGTGCGGCGGTGCTGCTGGTGAGCGAGTACGGCGAGCCGAAGCGCCGCGGCTTCTGGGCGTCGTGGCCCCAGGCGGGCGCACCGTCGGGGACCGTGCTCGCCGCCGTGGTCGTCTCGACCCTGGTGCTGCTGCTTCCGGCCGACGCGTTCGACGCATGGGGCTGGCGGATCGCATTCCTGTTCGCCGTTCCCCTCCTGGTCATCGGCTTCTGGATCCGGCACGGCGTCGAGGAGTCCCCGGTGTTCCGGGCGGCGCAGTCCGCCGCGGCGGACCGCCCCGAGTCCCGGTCGAGCATCGTCGAAGCGCTGTCCCGCCCGCGCCCGCTGCTGATCGGCATCGGCATGCGGCTCGGCGAGAACATCGCGTTCTACGTGTACACGATCTTCGTCATCGCGTACGCCACCACCTATCACGGCTTCGCCCGAGGCGACGTGATGCTGGCCGTGACCTTCGCGTCGGTGTTCCAGTTCGTCGGCATGATCGGCGGCGGACGCTGGTCCGACCGGGTCGGCCGCCGCGTCGCGATGCTCGTCCCGGCCGTGGTGCTCGTAGTGTGGGCACCCGTGTTCTTCTGGCTCGTACAAATGCAGAGCGTGCCGTTGCTGTGGGTGGGGGTCTGCGTCGGTGCCTTCTTCCACGGCGCTCTCGCCGGTCCCGAGGCTGCCTGGATCACCGAGCTGTTCCCGACCCGGTACCGGTACGCCGGCTCCTCGCTGGTGTTCCAGGGCTCGTCCATCATCGCCGGTGCACCCGCGCCGTTCATCGCCGTCTGGCTCGTCGATCGGTTCGGGGTCGGGACCGTCGTCGCGTATCTGGTGGTGACCATGATGATCACCGTCGTCGCGGTGCTGAGCAGCCGCGAGACCAAGGGCATCGATCTCGACCGCATCGAGTGACCGGTGGCTGTT
>NZ_JAUIZP010000081.1:0-6765 GCF_041414735.1 Rhodococcus sp. GXMU-t2271 | reverse complement strand
CCCCCGGCCCCCCGCACCCCCCACTGCCGGTTACCCCGTCCGGACCGCCGTCCCGCGGTACGGTCGGACCGGAGGTGATCGACACATGGAAGAGATCGCGAAGATCGTCGGTATTGCTTTCGTCTACATCGTCGTCGCAGAGGTGATCATCGGAACGCTCGCCCTGCTGATCATTTCGACGATCAACCCGCACTTCCTGCAGCGCAAGCCGAAGTACGGCGCGACGGGACCGCGCTACGGAGCCACTAGCCCCACCCCAGCTCGTGCAGACGAGCATCCTCGATTCCGAAGTAGTGAGCGATCTCGTGAATGACCGTCACCGCGACCTCGTGCACCACGTCGTCGTCGGAGTCGCAGATGTCGAGAATCGCGTCGCGGTAGATGGTCACGGTGTCCGGTAGCGCACCCGCATAATGGCTGTCGCGCTCGGTGAGCGCGATCCCGTGGTAGAGCCCGAGCAGATCGGGCTCTTCCTCGTTCCTGGGCTCGACCAGCACCACCACGTTGTCGATGGCCCGCGCGAGTTCCGGGGGGATCAGATCCAGGGCCTCGCCGACGAGTTCCTCGAACCGCTCGTCGCCCATCCGTGCTTTCACCTCAGGAGCCCGGCAGGGGACCCGCGCCCGGCAGCGGGGTCGGCAGCGAGCGGCCCTCGGGCGCGGCGGGCGGCGGCACCGGCGGCTGGCCGTCGATGAGGATGTCGCCCTTGGCCGAGCCGGTGACCGACGCGAATCCGCCGCCCTCGACCTGCTTGCCCACCGAACAGTTGACCTTGCGGCTGCCCGCGAGCCAACTGTCGAAGTCGAGGTTGTCCCAGAACAGCGTGAGGGTCTTGTTGCGTAGCGCGTCGGGACTGCCCAGGTAGGCGTTGGCGTTCTCGGTGCACGTCCCCTCGAGATACCGGTCCTGGTCCTCGACGCTGGGCAGACCGCCGGGGAACTGCCCGGACAGATCCACGACGGAGATCACCTCGAAGGCGTGTGGCTGGGCGCAGTCCACCGGGTCCGCCGGCACGCCGTTGTTGATGCCGATGCACGTGCCCACGTCCCAGACCTTGGACTGGTCCTGGTCGGCCACGCTGCCCTCGATCGGCAGCAGGTTGCCGGTGGTCGAGGAGAACTGCAGGCCGCAGCGCAACGTCCGTTCGCCGGCCGCCCAGCCCGCCTCCCCGGGGTTGATCAGGCCCACGCTGAACTTGCCGTGCGGGTCGAACCGGCCGTCGAGATAGTCCATCGCGGCCGGTGCGCACAGTTCGTCGCGCAGCTCGGTGAAACGCAGCACCGACGGGAAACGCGACCCGGGACCCCATTCGGCGCCCGGGTACACGCTCAGATCGATGTCCTTCACTACCTCGAACAGGTGCGACTCGGCGCAGTCCACCTTCGCGAGGTCGCTCGCATCGAGTTCGGTCCAGTTCAGGCAGTCCCCGGCGACCGCAGTGCCGAAGGCCTCGCCGGCCACCGCGCCGGTGGTCACGACGGCACCGGTCGAATCGCCGGGTTCGTCGTCGGACCCGCCGAATCCCGCTACCACCGCCGTGACGACGGCCGCGAGCACCGCGCCCGCGGCAACCAGCATCAGGGCGCGACGGGTCAGTTTCGCGGACGGGGCACGCCGGACCCGCGACCCGGACGGTGCCGTCCGGTCGGACTGCTGCTCACTCTCCTCGGCCATCACCGTCCATCATGCCTGTGCACGGAGCCCCGGGTAACTTCAGTGCCCATGACGGACCCCATCGATCCCGAAGTTCAGGAGATCGCGCAGCAACTGTTCGATGCCGCCCGCGCCGGGCACGTCGAGACCCTCGCCGCCTACGTCGACGCCGGAGTGCCGGTGAACCTGTGCAACGAGAAGGGCGACACCCTGCTCATGCTGGCGTCCTACCACGGTCACGCCGACGCGGTGCGGGCGCTGATCGAACGGGGTGCCGACGTCGACCGGCTCAACGACCGCGGTCAGTCGCCGATCGCCGGCGCCGTGTTCAAAGGGGAGATCGACGTCGTGCGGGTGCTCACCGAGGCCGGAGCCGACCCGCACGCCGGGCATCCGAACGCCGTGGACTCGGCGAAGATGTTCGAACGCGAGGACTGCCTGCAGCTGTGGGCGCAGTAGGCCGCAGTCGCCTGCAGGTGGCGCCGAGTAGGCTGTGACCTCGTGATCGACCTCAAGTTCCTCCGCGAGAATCCCGACGCCGTCCGTGCCTCGCAGCGCACCCGAGGCGAGGACCCCGGTCTCGTCGACGCGCTGCTCGAGGCCGACGCGGCCCGCCGCGCCGCGGTGCTGGCCGGCGACAACATCCGTGCCGAGCAGAAGGCACTGGGCAAGAAGGTCGGCCAGGCCTCCCCGGAGGAACGGCCCGCGCTGCTCGAGGGCGCGAAGGAACTCGCCGCGAACGTCAAGAAGCTCGAGGCCGAGCAGTCCGCCGCCGAGGAGGCGCTGGAGCGCGCGCACATGGCGATCTCCAACATCGTGCAGGAGGGTGCCCCCGCGGGCGGGGAGGACGACTTCGTCACCCTCGAGACCGTCGGCGAGCTGCCCACCTTCGACTTCGAGCCGAAGGACCACCTGACCCTCGGGGAATCGCTGGGGCTGATCGACATGGAACGGGGTGCGAAGGTTTCCGGCGCCCGGTTCTACTTCCTCACCGGCTACGGCGCCCTGCTGCAGCTCGGCATGCTGCAACTCGCGGCCCAGCGGGCCGTCGCCAACGGCTTCCAGATGATGATCCCCCCGGTGCTCGTGCGCCCGGAGATCATGCAGGGCACCGGCTTTCTCGGCGCCCACGCCGACGAGATCTACCACCTCGCCGACGACGACCTGTACCTCGTCGGCACGTCGGAGGTGCCGCTCGCCGGCTACCACTCCGGCGAGATCCTCGACCTGTCGGGCGGCCCGAAGCGGTACGCGGGCTGGTCGTCGTGCTTCCGCCGCGAGGCCGGCAGCTACGGCAAGGACACCCGCGGCATCATCCGGGTCCACCAGTTCGACAAGGTGGAGATGTTCGTCTACTGCAAGCCCGAGGACGCCACCGCCGAGCACCAGCGGCTGCTCGCGTGGGAGCGCGACATGCTCGCCGCGATCGAGGTGCCGTACCGGGTCATCGACGTCGCCGGCGGCGACCTCGGCTCGTCGGCGGCCCGCAAGTTCGACTGCGAGGCATGGGTGCCCACCCAGGAGCGTTACCGGGAGCTGACCTCCACCTCGAACTGCACCACCTTCCAGGCCCGCCGCCTCGGCGTCCGGTACCGCGACGAGAACGGCAAGCCGCAGATCGCCGCCACCCTGAACGGCACCCTCGCCACCACGCGCTGGCTCGTGGCGATCCTCGAGAACCACCAGCAGGCCGACGGGTCCGTGCGCGTCCCGTCGGCGCTCGTGCCGTTCGTCGGACGTGAGGTGCTCGAACCGCCGGCGTGAGCCGTCCCGTGCGTGTGGGGCCCGCGGCGGCGGTGGTGGTGGTGGCCGAATGTGACATCGCATCGATCTGACCGAACCGATGTGACATTCGGCCCCGGAAGGCAGGCCACGGAAGGCAGGCCAAGGACGGTGGCGCGGGCGGGCTCAGCTGCCCGGGTCGCAGCCGACGGCCACGTACGCGTGCAGGCCCTCCGGATCGTCGCGCAACAGGTACTCGTAGTCGCTCGTGCCCAGCACGCTGTCGTTCGCATCCCGGAAGGACCAGCGCACCCGGGCCCGCACGATCTTCTCGGTGACCGGGGAGAGGTCGAGCAACTCGTGCCCCACACCGGCGAGACCGTGCTCCCGGTAGGTCTGGTTGCTCTGCGCGAGGGCCTGGGTGATCTCCTTCCGGGTCGCCAGCGATCCGGCGAACGAATCCGTGAGGATCGTGCCCGGTTCCCCCCACAGCGCGGCCGAGGCCTCGGCATCGAACCCGGCGAGTGCCTCCCCGGAGAGGGTGAAGAAGCGGTCCAGTGCGGTGCGTTCCACGCTCATGTTCTTCAGTGTGCAGGCCCGGCGACGGTTGTCAGCGCAGAATCAGGCACGTGGTCGACGCGGTCGCGAGCAACCGGTCGTTCTCGTCGCGGGCCTCGCCGCGGGCGGTGGCGGTGCGACGGCCGCTGTACTCGCAGATGCCGTGCACGCGCACGACGCCGCTGCCCGCTTGGATGCCGCGCAGATACCGCACCTGCAGGTCCAGGGTCGTGTATCCGACACCGGCCTCGAGCGTGCTCGACACACTGAAGCCCATGGCGGTGTCGAACATCGTCGCGATCACCCCGCCGTGCATGCTGCCCACCGCGTTGGCGTGGAACTCCTGCGGCTCCATGCTCACCTCCACCCAGCCCTCCCGGGCGTCGGTCACCCGGAAACCGAGGGTGCGCGACGTCGGATGGTGCGGGATGGAGCCGTCGATCAGTCCGCGCAGGAAGTCCAGGCCGTGCATGTCGCGGTTCGCGGCGGACGTCGGGGCGGGGTCGTCCCAGGTGTAGGTGCGCTGGCGTTCGGTCACCTGCCGACCGTATCGCGCGGTGACAAACCCGTCCGCGCGTGCCACGCTGGAGTCATGCGACACCGATGTTGATCCGGCTCCGCCCCTTCCCTGACCGTTCGTGTGGTGGCGTATGCGGCCACCCGCGAACTCGTGCCGCTCTACGGCCTGTACGCCCTGCTGTTCGAGGACCACGGCCTCGGTACGGGCGAGATCTCGTCGCTGTTCGTGCTGTGGTCCGTCGTCGCGTTCGTCGCGGAGGTGCCGTCGGGCGCATGGGCCGACACGGTGTCCCGTCGCGGTCTGCTGCTGCTCAGCTCGGCCCTGTTCACCGCGGGCTTCGCACTCTGGCTGCTGTTCCCCGGCTACTGGGGGTTCGCGGCCGGCTTCGTGGCGTGGGGGATCAGCGAATCGCTGAAGTCCGGGACCTTCGAGGCCCTGGTGTACGACGAACTGTCCGCGCGTGGGGAGGCGCACCGGTTCACGGCGGTGCTGGGCTACGCGAACGCCGGCGAGACGACGTGCGTTCTCGTCGCGACGCTGTCGGCCGCCCCGCTGTACGCGCTCGGCGGCTATCCGCTCGTCGGATGGCTGTCGGTGGGAATCACCGTGGCCAACGGGTTGCTCGTGCTGACCCTGCCGTCCGCGCCCCGCGACACCTCGGCGGACGAGACCGGTTTCGTCCCGGGCGGTTTCGTGACTCGCTATCGTGCGGTGCTGCACGCCGGGACGGCCGAGGCGCGACGCAGCGCCGGCGTCCGGCGCGTGGTACTGCTCGCGGCGCTGCTGTCGGCGTGCCTCGCTTTCGAGGAGTATTTCGCGCTGCTCGCGCGCGAGGGTGGGGCGAGCACGTCCGCGGCGCCGGCGCTGGTGGCGATCACCGTGGCGGGACAGGTGCTCGGCGCCGCGACCGCCGGCCGCACCGCGGCGACGACCGGTCGCGCGATGGGGGCGGTGATCGCCGTCGGTGGCCTGCTGCTGGCGACCGGGGCCGTGCTCGGCGGAGTGGTGGGCTTCGTGGCGATCGGGATCGGCTACGGGGCCCTGAACAACGCGATGATCGTCGCCGAGGCGCGGATGCAGGACACGATGAGCGGAACCGCCCGCGCGACCGTCACGTCGGTGTCGGGCGTCGTCGGCGAGGTCGTGTCGGTGGCGGTCTACGCCGGATTCGCACTCGGAACGGTGTGGCTGCCGCTGGCGGCGGTGCTCGCGGCATGGGCGGTGCCGTTGCTCGGCCTGGCCGCCGTCGCGGTGCGGTGGCTGCCGCCGTCTCAGAGCCCTCTCAGATTGCCGGACTAGCGTCCTCCGCCGTGCGTGCCAGTCTCCTCCCCGTCTTGTTCGTCGCCGCCGGTCTCGGCCTGATCGGCACCGGCAGTGCCTTCGCCTACGCCGACGCGCCCACCGTCGCGACGACGACCGAGGTGCCGCCCCCGTCGACCAGTGACCCGCTCACCGACACCCGCGACAACCTGCAGCAGGCCGGCCTGCCGCTCGCTCTGCTCGGCGGCGGAATCGGGCAGCTCACCGACGGCAGCCGGCAGCTCGACGACGGGGCGCACCAGCTCGCCGACGGACTCGCGCAGGCCAGTGCGGGTGGGCAGCAACTCGCCGACGGGCTCGGGCAGCTGCAGGGCGGAGTGGACCAGCTCGGCGACGGTGCGACCCAGGTCAGTGGCGGCGTCGACGAGGTCGTCGACCGGCTCGGTGGTTTCGGAGAGATGCAGGTGGGCGTCACCGAGCAGCTGACGGCCGTCGCCGGCACCTTGCGGCGCTCACCCGACCCGGTGTCCCAGGAAGCCGCCGCCCGGCTCGACGGGCTCGTCGGCCGGCTGGACAGCGAGGGGCTCGGACCGGAGACGCTCGCGCAGCTCGAGCAGTTGCGCGGCGGCGCACGGCAGCTCGCCTACGAATTGAGTGACCCGGACGCGCAGTTCGTCGCCGGCGTGACGCAGGCCGCCGACGGCTCGCGGCAGCTGCGCGACGGACTGATGCTCCTCGACGACGGCGGCCGGCAACTCGTCGACGGCACCGGGCAGCTCGTGGCCGGAGTGGGTCCGGTCACCGGGGTGATCGAGGGTGTCTCCGACAATGTGCGGGAAGCGACGGCCGCGCTGCCGAAGTCGCCGGCCGCTTCGTCATCCGACGTTGTAACGGTGGAGACGACCGGCGAGCGGCAGTGGTGGCCGTTCGCACTCGTCGCGTCGGGGGCGCTGGTGCTTGCCGTCCCCGCCCTGGGTGGGGTCCGAATGTCACATCGCGTCGATCACATCGACCCGATGATGCTCCTATGTTCCGTCAAGGGCTCGTGGGGT
>NZ_JAUIZP010000080.1:0-35342 GCF_041414735.1 Rhodococcus sp. GXMU-t2271 | reverse complement strand
GCACCCGGCGCAGCAACCACATACCCGACCAGCTGCTCACCGGTGACGGTGGGGACGACGAGGGCGACCGCCTGGCCGACCGTGGGCTGGGCGAGCAACGCCGACTCGATCTCCCCCAGCTCGATCCGCTGACCACGGAACTTGACCTGGAAATCGGTACGGCCGATGTAGTCGAGAACCTGCTCACCGCTCGCGGTGCGGCGCCACCGCACGAGGTCACCGGTGCGGTACATGCGAGCGCCGGGGGCACCGAGCGGGTCGGCGACGAAGCGATCCGCGGTGAGGTCCGGCCGGCCCACGTAGCCGCGCGCGAGTTGCACTCCGGCGAGGTACAGCTCGCCGGGCACGCCGACCGGCACCGGATGCAGCCGGCCGTCGAGGACGTAGACCTCGGTGTTCCACTCGGGCACGCCGATGGGCACGCTCTGCTGCTCGTCGCCGGCGGGCCAGTACGTCACCGAGACCGCGGCCTCGGTGGGGCCGTACAGATTGTGCACCGCGGCAGCGCAGACGCGACGGAAGGCGTCGACGGTCTCGGGCGGGAGGGCTTCGCCGATCACGAACACGTGCCGCAGCGTCGAGCAGGTACCGGCCGGTGCATGCGCGGCGAACACGGTCAGCATCGACGGCACGAAGTCCGTCAGCGTCACTCCGTGCCGCGCGATCGTCTCGGCGACGTACACGGGGTCGCGGTGACCGTCGTGGGTGGCGACGACGAGGGTGGCGCCGGCGCGCAGGGGCAGGAACCAGCCCCACAGCGACACGTCGAAGGTGGTGGCGGTCTTCTGCAGATAGACGTCGCCGGCGGCGATCTCGTACTCGTGGGCCATCCACTCGAGCTGGTTGACGATGGCCTCGTGTGAGACGCACACGCCCTTGGGACGTCCCGTGGAGCCGGACGTGAAGATCACGTAGGCGGGGGTACCGGGACGGATCGGACCGGCCAGCTCGTCGTCCCGGATCGGGTCGGGCGCGTAGCCCCGCAGGTCGAGGTCGTCGACCAGGACGGGGGCGACCGTGCCGGGCAGGTCCGCCGCGTCCGCGCGGGTGCTCAGGACGCACACCGGTTGCGCGGTGGACAGGATGTGCCCGATGCGGTCGGCGGGATGGTCGGGATCGAGCGGGACGTAGGCACCGCCGGCCGCGATGACCGCGTAGATCGCGACCGGGAGGTCGATCGAACGCCGGATGGCCAGTGCCACGAGGGTTTCGGGTCCGACACCGAGGCCGACGAGGTACCGGGCGAGCCGGTTGACGCGCGCATCGAACTGCGCGTAGGTGAGCGTCTCGTCGCCGAAGACGACGGCCACCGCATCCGGACGATGCGCGACGGCGTCCCGGTACGCGGCCAGCAGTCCCGTCGCCCGGACCGGATGCACGGCACGGTCGTTGCCGGCAGCGAGGGCGCGGTGCTCGGCGGTGTCGAGGAGGTCGAGGTCGCCCACCACGCGGTCGGTGCCCGCGGCCAGGGCGGCGAGCACCCGGATCAGGCGCCCGGCGAAACCCTGCACCGTGGGCTCGTCGAAGAGATCGGTCGCATAGGTGAACTGCGCCGACATTCCGGCCGGCTTCCCGGCTTCCTCGCGGGGCGAGACGGTCAGCTGCAGATCGAACTTGGCGACGGCGCCACCGAGGTCGACGGATTCGATCTCGACGTCCGGCAGGGTCACCTCGGCGCGGTCGAGGTTCTGGAAGAACAGCGCCACTTGGAACAGCGGATGGTGCCCGGTCGATCGCACCGGATCGAGCACCTCCACGAGCCGCTCGAACGGCAGCTCCGCGTTGTCGAAGGCCGCGAGGTCAGCGTCTCTGACCCGGCCGAGCAGTTCGGCGAACGTGGCGTCGGGCTCCACGCGGGTGCGCAGCACGAGGGTGTTGACGAACATGCCGACGAGATCGTCGAGTGCGCGCTCGCCGCGCCCGGCGACGGGGGTGCCGATCGCGATGTCCGCGGTGCCCGACAGGCGCGACAGCAGTACCGCGAGCGCGGCGTGGACGACCATGAACGCGGACGTGCCGGTCGCCTGAGCGGCGGCTTCGACCACCTCGTGCAGGGCGGCGTCGATCTCGAAGTCGACGGTGGCGCCGCGGCCCGAGGCCTCCACCGGTCGGGGCCGGTCGGTCGGCAGGTCGAGACGGTCCGGGAGGTCGGCGAGGGCGCCCCGCCAGAACTCGATCTCCCGCGCCGCCGGTGATGCGGGATCGGACTCGTCACCGAGTACGGCGCGCTGCCAGAGGGCGTAGTCGGCGTACTGCACCGCGAGCGGTTCCCACGCGGGGGCCGCACCGCCGGTGCGTGCGACGTACGCGGTGACCAGGTCCCGCACGAAGGGCGCGATGGAGGCGCCGTCGGCGGCGATGTGGTGGACGACCAGGACGAGGACGTGCTCGTCGTCGGCCGACCGCAGCAGGTTCACCCGCAGCGGCACCTCGGACGTCACGTCGAAGCCGGCCGCCGCGAGCCGGGCGACCGCTCCGGCGATCTCGTCGGGCGGGGTCGGCACCGGGTCGAGGGGGTGCCTCGCCTCCTCGGGCGGGAGGATCAGCTGGGATCCGATGCCGTCGTGCTCGGGGTAGACGGTGCGCAGCACCTCGTGCCGGCCCACGACGTCGGCGAGGGCCCGGCGCAGGGCATCGACGTCGAGCGCTCCGCGGACGCGCAACGCGACGGGGATGTTGTTCGCCGCCGACGCCGGATCGAACCGGTTGAGGAACCACATCCGCTGCTGCGCCAGTGACAGCGGGATCGGATCGGGGCGCGGCCCGGCGACGAGCGGTTGCGGCGCGCCCGCCCCGACGAAGGGTTCGACGAGTGCGGCGAGGCCTTCGACGGTGGACGCCTCGAACAACAGTCGCGCGGGGACCCGGGTAGCGAGGCGTTCTCCGAGGCGGGCGGCCGCGCGGGTGGCGACGAGGGAATTGCCACCGAGTTCGAAGAAGTCGTCGTCGAGGCCGGCCCGTTCGGCACCGAGCAGCTCCGTGAACACCTCCGCCACGGCCTGTTCCGTGGCGGAACGGGGTGCGCGGTATTCGTGCGCGGGCAACTCCGGTTCGGGCAGTGCGGCCCGGTCGAGCTTGCCGACCGGGGTCAGTGGGATGCGGTCGAGCGGCACGATCACAGCGGGCACCATGTGCGCCGGCAGCCGGTGGGAGACGAACTCGGTCAGTGCGTCGGGGTCGACGTCCGCACCCGGGACGGGATGGACGTACGACACCAGCCGGGCCTCTCCCGAGGGGGTCTGGCGTCCCACCGTGACCGCGAAGTCGGCATCGGGGTGCGCGGCCAGTGCGGCGTCGATCTCCCCGAGCTCGATCCGGAATCCGCGGATCTTGACCTGGAAGTCGTTGCGCCCCATGTAGATCAGCCCGGTCTCGCCCGATCGGACGAGGTCACCGGTGCGGTACAGGCGGGTGCCGGCGGGACCCGCGACGAACCGCTCGGCTGTCAGCGCGGCGCGACGATGGTAGCCGCGGGCGAGCCCGGGGCCCTCGAGGTAGAGCTCCCCCACGACCCCGGACGGGACCGGGTTGAGGCGCTCGTCCAGCACGTGCGCGGTCATCCCGCGGACGGCCCGGCCGATCGTGACCTGCTCGCCGGGCTGCAGCGCGTGCGAGATGTTGGTCATGATGGTGGTCTCGGTGGGCCCGTAGCCGTTGAAGAAGCGGCGCCCTGGTGCCCATCGCGCGACCAGGTCCGGCGGGCACGCCTCGCCGCCCACGACCACCGTCGCGAGGGTGTCCAGTCCGGCCGGATCGACGGACGCCAGGGCTGCGGGTGTGACGAAGGCGTGGGTGACCTGCCGGCTGCGCAGCAGCTCGGCGAGATCCTCGCCGCCGTACACGGACGGTGGGGCGATCACCATGGTCGAGCCCGCGCCGACGGCGAGCAGTAACTCGAGGACGGAGGCGTCGAAGCTGGGGGACGCGAAGTGCAGGGTGCGCGAGGCCGGGGTCAGCGCGTAGCGCTCGACCTGTTCGGCGCAGAAGCCCTCCAGTCCGGTGTGGGTGACGACCACGCCCTTGGGCCGGCCCGTGGAACCCGAGGTGTAGATCACGTACGCGGGGTGCTCCGCCCGCAGTGTCCGGACCCGGTCGTCGAGCGCGACAGGTGCTGCGGACTGTTCGGCGAGGGCGGCGTGGGTCTCGGCGGAATCGAGGGAGATCCAGGGCACGGAGCCGGGCAGGTCCGGAACCGAAGCCGTGAGGGTCAGACCGGCGCGGGCTCCCGAGTCGTCGACCATGTGCCGGACCCGGTCCTCCGGGTAGTTGGGGTCCACGGGCACGAACGCGGCGCCGGCCTTGGCGACGGCCCACACCGACAGCACCGACTCGATCGACCGGGTCGCAGCGACGGCGACCACGTCCTCCGGCCCGATCCCGCGCCGGATGAGCAGCCGTGCCAGCCGGGAGGAGGCCGAGTCGAGCTCGCCGTAGCTCAGGGTGCGTTCCTCGAACACCACTGCGGGTGCGGCGGGATCACGTTCGACCGCTGCGGCCAGGAGCTGGGGCAGCAGAGCGACGCGGGGTCCGCGTCGGCGGCCGGGTCGCTGCCGGACCGGCCGGCGACCTCGTGATTCGTCCGGTCGTCGGTCCCCCGAACCGTCGACACTCATCCCTGCGTGCTCCGTCGCCGGTCGTCCTGCGCGTGCACACCCAGCATCATCCACCTCGCGTATCCCTCATCGTCTCAGCCGCCGCCCCCTGCACACGACAGTGCAGGGTGGCACGCGCCAGCCCCATTAGACCATCGGGGTGCCTGACGCTTCGTTACGGTCGAAACTGCGAGGTCGGCCGCGGATCACACTCCGCGACCAGCCGGCGGACGACGGGGGTACGGGTCAGCGGCCGCCCCCGACCCAGCGGTCGAGCACCGGCCCGATCCGGGCGACGGCATCCTGCGACGTCATCTTCCAGTGGGTGGCCTGGACCGATTCGACCGCAAGCGTGCCGGTGACGTGTGTCCGCCACTGCTGCGCGGCGCGGGTCGCCGAGGTTCCGTCCTCGCTCGCGGCGAAGAACAGCAGGTCCCCGTCGAAGCGGGCGGGCCGGTGCTCGGCGAGCAGCCGGTAGGACAGGCGCACGCCTTCGAAGATGCGCTCGAGGCGGGGCAGGGTCAGCGCGTCGAACGGGGCCGGCAGGTCGGCGACCAGCTCCAATGCCTGTTCGGGAGTGAACTGCGCCGGGTCGAGGCCGGCCCCGACGTCGGTTCCGATGGCGCCGAGCAGGTCGGCGACGCTGACCGCGGGCGGGACCGTCTCGACGGGTGCGGCGGGTGGGTGCGCGTCGAGCAGGGCGAGGGTGGCGACCTCGTGGCCGTCCGCCCGCAGCCGGACTGCGGCGGCGTGGGCGATGATGCCGCCGAGCGACCAGCCGACGAGATGGTAGGGGCCGGCGGGCTGGATCCGCCGGATCCGGTCCACATACGCCGCGGCCCACGCGTCGATGCTCTCGGGCAGCGGTTCGTCGTCGCGCAGGGCCGGCGACTGCAGACCGTAGAGGGCCCGCTCGGGGTCGAGGTGGCGGGCCAGGCCCGCGAAGCTCCACGACAGACCGATCACCGGATGGATGCAGAACACCGGCTCGGCGGCACCGCCCGGGCGCAACGTCAGCACCGCGTCGAACCCGACGGTGTGATCAACCGGGTCGCCGGCGGATCCCTCGATCCGGGCGGCGAGGGCTTCGACGGTGGGGGTGAGGAACATCCACTGCAACGACACCGGCAGGTTCGTGCGTTCGCGCAGCCGGGCGATCACCCGCACCGCGCTCAGCGACGTGCCGCCGAGGTCGAAGAAGTCGTCGTCGAGACCGACTCGGAACTCGCCGGCGTCCCCCGCCGGCCCGAGAACCTCGCAGTAGGCGGCGGCGACCTCCGTCTCGAGCGGAGTGCGCGGCGGTCGGTGGCGCCGCGGGGCGATCACCGGCTCGGGGAGGGCCGCACGGTCGAGCTTGCCGTGCGGGTTCAGCGGCAGCGCATCGAGGGTGACGACGCCGGCGGGCACCATGTAGGAGGGCAGGGTCTCGGCCAGCGACGCGCGGAGGCCGGCCACGTCGATCCGCCCGGCGGTCGGAACCACGAAGGCCACCAGCCGGTCCCCGCCGTGGACGGCGACCGCGGCGTCGCGGACCGCCGGGTGGGCGCGCAGCGCGGCCTCGATCTCGCCGAGTTCGATCCGGAACCCGTGCACCTTGACCTGGAAGTCGGCGCGCTCGAGGTACTCCAGGGTGCCGCGGCCGTCGCCGTCGATGCGCCACCGCACCACGTCCCCGGTGCGGTAGAGGCGGGTGCCCGGGTCACCGAAGGGGTTGGCCACGAACCGCTCGGCGGTCAGGCCGGGACGGCCCAGGTACCCGCGGGCGAGCTGCACGCCGGCGAGGTACATCTCACCGGCCACGCCCGGCGGCACGGGATGCATCCGTTCGTCGAGGACGAACGTCTGGGTGTTGGGGACCGGGTCGCCGATGGGCACGGAGGTGAGCGTCGGCGTGGTGACCGCGTGGGCGGTCACGGAGACCGCCGCCTCCGTCGGGCCGTACAGGTTCACCAGGTCCGCACTCGAGGCGCCGAGCGCGCGTCGCGCCGTCGGGGCGGGCAGTACCTCACCGATGGCGAGGACACGGCGCAAGGTGGCGGGCAGCGCGCCGGCCGAGTCCTCGAGCAGCGCCTCGAGCATCGACGGCACCACGTGCAGGGTCGTGACCTTCTCACGGCGGATCACGTCGTTGAGGTAGGACGGGTCACGGTGACCGTCGGGGGCGGCGATCACCAGCCGGGCGCCGCACGTGAGTGCGGACCAGAACTCCCACACCGACAGGTCGAAGGTCGCGGCCGTCTTGAGCAGTACCGCGTCGTCGGGACCGAGATCGTAGTGCGCCCGCTTCCAGGCGATCTGGTTGACGATCGCCTCGTGCGGCACCGCCACGCCCTTCGGGCGTCCGGTCGAGCCGGAGGTGTAGATGACGTACGCGGTGTTCGCGGCGCGCAGCGGTGCCCGCCGATCCGTGTCGGCGAGCGGTGTGGGATCGACGTCGCTCAGGTCGAGGCGGTCGACGTCGAGCACCGTCCGGCCCGCCAGGGCGTCGACCCGGTCCCCGGTGGTCGACAGCACGCACTGCGGGGCCGCCGCATCGAGGATGTACCGGTTGCGGGCCGCGGGGTGGTCGGGGTCCAGGGGCAGGTAGGCGCCGCCGGCCTTGGCGACGGCGTACATCGCCACCACGAGGTCGACCGAACGCCGGATACAGAGAGCCACTGTGGATTCCGGCCCCACGCCCTGGGTCACGAAGTGACGGGCGAGCCGGTTGACCCGCGCATCGAAGTCCCGATAGGTGAGGGTGCCGCCGCGGAACACGAGGGCGGGGGCGTCCGGGGTGGCCGCGACCTGCTCGTCGAACAGGTCGACGAGGGTCCGGCCGGCGGACAGGTCGGCCTGTTCGGCTTCCCACGCCCGCATCATCTCGGCCAGTTCCGCAGAGTCGTGCAGGTCGATGTCGCCGACGACGGCAGAGGGGTCGGCGACGACCGCCCGGAGTATCCGCAGATACCGCGCGAGCAGGCGCTGGATCGACGGTGCGTCGAACAGGTCGGTGGCGTAACCGAATTCGATGTCGAAACCGCCGGGCCCACCGCCCGCGGCGTGATCGACCACCGTGACGTGCAGATCGAAACGCGCTGCGTACGAATCGCTCTCGACCGGCGTGATCCGCAGGCCCGGCAGCTCGAGGGCTTCCCGGGCGAAGTTCTGGTAGGAGAACCCGACCTGGAAGATCGGATGGCGCGCGGTGGACCGGACCGGGTCGAGCACCTCGACGAGGCGTTCGAAGGGGACATCGGCGTGTGCGAACGCCTGCAGGTCGGTGTCGCGGACCTGCTCGAGCAGCGTCGCGAACGAGGTGGCGGCGTCGACGTCGGTCCGCAGTGCGAGCATGTTGACGAACATGCCGATCAGCCCGTCGAGTTCGGGGGCCGTGCGCCCCGCAACGGGGGTGCCGACGACGACGTCGTGCGTGTTCGACACTCGCGCCAGCAGCACCGCGAGGACGGCGTGCAGCACCATGAAGGGTGTCACGCCGCGCTCGCGGGCGAGTGCGCTGATCGCGTCGTAGGTGGCCTCGTCGACGTGCGCCGAGACCCGGTCCCCCGCATGACCGACGACGGCGGGCCGGGGCCGGTCCGTGGCGAGTTCGAGGTGTTCGGGGATGCCGTCGAGGGCGCGCCGCCAGTAGGCCAGCTGCCGAGCCGTGCCGGAGCGGGGATCGTCCTCGTCGCCGAGGGCGTCGAGCTGCCACAGGGTGTAGTCGGCGTACTGGACGGGCAGCGGTTCCCACGCCGGTTCCCGGCCCGTCGAGCGTGCAGTGTAGGCGGTGACGAGGTCCCGGACGAGCGGACCCAGCGACGAGCCGTCCCCGGCGATGTGGTGGAGGGCCACCGCAAGCACGTGCTCGTGGTCGGCGAGGCGGAAGAGCCGGGCTCGTACGGGAACTTCTCCGGTGACGTCGAACCGCCTTCCCACGAAACCGGCGAGCCGGGCCGGGGCGTCGGAGTCGGTCGCGTCCTCGGGCCCGAGGTCGAGCGGGACGTCGCCGACGTCGAGGATGCGCTGCTCGCCGACGCCGTCGACCTCGGGGTACACCGTCCGGAGCGTCTCGTGCCGCGCGACGACGTCCCGCACCGCCGTTCGCATCGCGTCGACGTCGAGCCCGCCGGACAACCGGACGGCGAGCGGGATGTTGAACACCGCCGAGTCCGGGTCGAGGCGGTTGAGGAACCACATGCGCTGCTGCGCCGGAGAGAGCGGGATCCGATCGGGTCGCGGGCGGCGCGGCTGCAGGGCGCGGGCGGCCGTCGGCGCGGCCGCCACCCGGGCTGCGAGCGCCTCGACCGTGGTGGCGTCGAACAGGTCGGCGGCCGAGACGGTGACGCCGAGTGCTGCCCTGATCCGGCCGATCACGCGCGTGGCGAGCAGCGAGTTGCCGCCGAGGTCGAAGAAGTCGTCGTGGACCGAGACCCGCTGCACCCCGAGCACGTCGCCGAACGCCTCCGCGACGGCCACCTCGGCGGCGGAGGCCGGCGCTCGGTACGGAGCCGACGCGATCTCGGGCTCGGGCAGAGCCGCCCGGTCGAGCTTGCCCACGGGCGTGAGCGGGATGGTCTCCAGCGCGATCACCGACGACGGGATCATGTGGGCCGGCAACCGCTCGGCGACGAACGCGGTGAGCACGGCGACGTCGATCGCGGAACCGGCGGTGGCGTGCACGTACGTGACGAGGCGGGTGTCCCCCGTCGCGCCCCGGTGACCGACGGTGGCGGCGAAGTCGACGGTGGGATGCGCGGCGAATGCCGCGTCGATCTCGCCGAGCTCGATGCGGAAGCCACGCACCTTGACCTGGAAGTCGTTGCGGCCCAGGTACGTGATGCCTTCTCGCGCCGAACGCGGGGACCGCACCAGGTCGCCGGTGCGGTACCGCCGGGCGCCGTCGGGGGCGGCGACGAAGCGGGTGGCCGTCAGTCCGGGGCGATCGTGATACCCGCGGGCGAGGCCGGATCCGGTCAGGTACAGCTCGCCGGCCGTGCCTGCCGGCACGGGCCGCAGGCGGGTGTCGAGGATCTGGGCAGCGGCTTCACGAACGGGTCTGCCGATGGTGACGGGTTCCCCGGGCTCGAGCGGCCCGGAGATGTTGGTCATGATCGTGGTCTCGGTGGGCCCGTACCCGTTGTGGAACCGGCGGCCGGGCGCCCAGCGCGCCACCAGATCCGGAGGGCACGCCTCGCCGCCGACCACCACCGTCTCCAGGTCGTCCAGTCCGGTGGGATCCACCGACGCGAGGGCGGCCGGCGTCACGAACGCGTGGGTGACCCGTTCCCTCCGCAGCAGCTCGGCCAGTTCGTCGCCGCCGTACACGGACGGCGGCGCGACGACCATCGTCGATCCGGATCCGACGGCGAGCAACAGTTCGAGCACCGACGCGTCGAAGCTGGGGGACGCGAAATGCAGGGTGCGGGCGGCGGGGGTGAGCCGGTAGCGCTCGACCTGTTCGGCGCAGAAGGCCGCGAGTCCGGTGTGGGTGACCACCACCCCTTTCGGGTGTCCCGTCGAGCCCGAGGTGTAGATGACGTATGCGGGATGCTCGGCGCGCAGCGGGCGTACGCGGTCGACGAAGGTGAGCGGGTCTGCCGGGCAGGCGTCGAGTTCCCTCCCGACTTCGGGCTCGTCCAGGACGACGGTGTCGAACCCGTCGGGAACGACCCCCCGGTGTGCGCCCACCGTGAGGGCGAGACGGGCGTCGGAGTCCGACAGCATGTACCGGACGCGATCGGCCGGGTAGAGCGGGTCCACCGGGACGAACGCGGCGCCGGCTTTGGCCACCGCCCAGACGGCGAGAACGGACCGGATCGAGCGGGTGAGGAGCACCGCGACGCGGTCCTCGGGGCCGATGCCCCGGGCAATGAGCAGGCGGGCGAGCCGGGACGATTCGGCGTCGGCCTCCCGATAGGTGAGGGTGTGTTCCCCGGCCGTGAGAGCCGGGGCGCCGGGGTCGCGTTCGACGGCGGCCGACAGCAGGTGCGGCAGCATCGTCGTGGGCGGCCGGCGCCGCGAAGCGCGGAGCTTTGCACGGGCGGTTCGGTCGATCACCTTCATCGGCTGTCCCCTCCGAATTCCGGATCCGTTGTGCGCGTGCGCATACCGGTTCCGATCACGGTCGGGGTGTCACGAACTGCGGCGACACCCGCCCTCCCCGACGGACACCGCTTCGCTGTCGTCTCGCGCACCGGAACCCCGACGATTCCCGGCTCGAGAGCACTTCGCCACCATTCCATACGAAAACAAACCGTGCCACCTGTTCGTACGTCCAGAAACTAAGTTACCGAAGGGTAGACCGGCATTCCGGACAGCGCGGGTCCCGTCCCGCCGGGAGCACCGGCACATCCGAATGCCCGATTCGCCGCACGCCGCAGCGCCGCTTCCGAAGGCGCCCGTGCCCCCGACCGGCATCCGGGAAGTCTCCGACTGCCCCACGGGAAAGACGCGGCACCTGCGGTTTCTGAATACGGAGCCGGAACCCGGCTTGGAAGAGTTCCTCGCCGTCCCGCCGGTTCGATCCGACGACCTCCATGACCGCAACGGACCGAGGACCGACACTCTCCCCATTTCGTCCAAGGATTGGACAATTCACTCCGGGGTGTTCGATGTGATGTCGGACACGACGGCCGCCTGCCGACCGCTCGTGCGCAATGCCCGACACCTCCGAGTCAGCGCGCGGCGCACCCGCATTCCGGGCAGGAGCCGACCGACGTCCAGCCCGCCAACAGCGGTCCGAGACGAGTGCACGCACTCGGCCCGGTCATCTCCCAGTGCGAGACGGGGAGATCGTGCCGATGCACCTCGTCCGCGACGTAGGGCGCCCAGTCCCGGCCCCCGTCCGACCCGGTGTGCGGCGCGGCGCCGACGAACAGCATGCGCCCGTCGTACCGGCCCGGAACATGCCCCTCGAGCGCATCGAACGAGCGCTCGATGCTCGTCAGGACGGACGCCGTCAGATCCGGGTCGATGTCGTCGGCGAGCACATCGAGACCGTCCTCGACCCCACCGGGTCCGCCGCCGTGGCTCGCGTTCAGAGCCACTGCCGCCACCGAGACCGGATCGACCGGGGAGCGCACGGCGTCGGGCAGGTAGGAGTCGAGGAGCACGAGTGAACCGACCTCGAGTCCGGCCCGCTGGAGCTGGACCGCCATCTCGTGCGCGATCACGCCGCCGAGGGACCACCCGACCAGATGGAAGGGACCGTCCGGGTGGACCCGCCGGACCTCCGAGACGTACCGAGCCGCCCAGGACTCGATCGAATCCGGTAGGTCCGACTCACCCGACAGTGCCGGGGACTGCAATCCGTAGACCGCGCGGCCGGGCTCGACGTACCCGGCGAGCGACGCGAAGCTCCAGGCGAGGCCGATCACCGGGTGCACGAAGAACACCGGATCGCGTCCCTCGTCACCCTCCCGCAGAGGAAGCAGAACGGCCAGGGCCGCGTCGGCGGCTTCGCTCCCCGCCGGCCGCTCCTCCACCGACCGCTCGATCCGGGCCGCAAGGTCGGCCACCTTCGGATGAGCGAAGACCCATTCGAGTGGGACCGGACGATCGAGTCGGCGCGTGAGCTCGCGGGTCACCCGCACGGCCACGAGGGAGGATCCGCCGAGAACGAAGAAGTCGTCGTCGGATCCGACCCGGTCCGCGGCAAGGACATCCGCGAACACCTGCGCCACCGCGCGCTCGACCGGTGTCGCCGTGGCTCGGTAGGACGCCCGCTCGGGCATCGGCGTGGGCAGCGCGCCACGATCGACCTTGCCCGTCGCGCCGACGGGGAGCCGGTCCAGGCGCACGATCGAGGCCGGCACCATGTAGTTCGGCAGCTCGTCCGCGAGCACGCCCCGCAGGGACGCCGCATCGAAGTCCGATTCGGACTGTGCAGCAACGACATACGCGATGATTCGCGCACCGGTCGCCGCGTCCTGATGCACTGTCGCGACCGCGGCCGACACGAGGGGCAGACGCAGCAGCGCCGCTTCGATGTCCCCGAGCTCGATCCGGAATCCGCGCAGCTTGACCTGGGAGTCTGCACGCCCGACGTGCTCGAGGACGCCCGCAGCGGTCCACCGGGCCAGATCGCCGGTACGGTACAGACGTCCCCCGGCCCCGAAGGGGTCGGCAACGAAACGGTCCGCGGTCACCCCGGGGCTTCCGCTGTATCCCCGCGCAAGCTGCCGGCCCGCCAGGTAGAGCTCTCCGGTCACTCCGGCCGGCACGGGTCGCAGCCGCCGGTCGAGTACATACACGCGGGTGTTCCACTCGGGCACTCCGATCGGCACCTGGTCGGTGTCTGCGGGCGTGACCCGGTGCGCCGTCACCGACACGGCCGCCTCGGTGGGTCCGTACAGGTTGACGAGTTCCGCCCGGCTCGACCGCCGGCACGCCCCGGCGACAGCCCCCGGAAGCGTCTCCCCGATCGAAAGCACCCGTCGCACCGAGGTCGGCAACTGTCCGTCTGCAACAGCGATCAGGGCGCTCAGCAGGGACGGAACCAGGTACAGCGTCGTGACGGCTTCGCGTTCGACGAGCGCCAGCAAGCGGACCGGATCGCGGCGGGCCTCGGGGTCGGCGACCACCAGCCGGCCACCGCACGTCGTGGCGCCCCAGAACTCCCACACCGACAGGTCGAACGTGGCCACGGTCCGCTGTACCGTCACCTCCCCCGGACCGAACCCGAACTCCGCATGCAGCCAACGCAACTGGTTGACCACCGCCCCGTGGTCCACCGCCACACCCTTGGGCACCCCCGTCGATCCCGACGTGAACAGGATGTAGGCGAGGTTCGCGGGATGCAGCGGCGCGGTCCTGTCGGCGTCGGTCACCGGGGCGGCCGAGTACTGCGACAGGTCCACGCTCGAGACATCGAGAACCCGGACCGGCTCCGGCACAACCGCGCTCGCGACGCCTGCGGATGCCGCAGACACGAGCACCGTCGCCGGTCGCGCCGCCGCGACCATGCGCGTCAGCCGGGCGACCGGAAGCGACGGATCGAGCGGAACGTACGCGCCGCCTGCGGCGGCGACCGCGTACATCGCGACGACGAGATCCACCGATCCGGGGATCAGCAGACCGACCCGGACCTCCGGTCCGACACCGTCCGCCACCAGCGCGCGGGCCAGCCGGGCGACTCGGGCACCGAGTTCACCGAACGTCGACTGCACCCCGTCCCCGACGAGCGCGACCGCGTCCGGGCGTTCGCGTACCTGGCGTCCGAGCAGATCGGGAAGGCAGTCACCGGCCGCGATGTCGACGCGGGTGTCGTTCGCCGCCTCGAGCAGCGCCTGTCGTTCCCGGGCGCCGAGGAGCTCGGCGTCGCCGACCGCGCGGTCTGGAGCCGAAACCAGTTCGCCCAGGATCCGGACGAACCGGTCCACGATGGACGCGGCCGCATGTCGGTCGAAGAGATCGGTGGCGTACGACAGATGCCCGCCGATCCCCGCCGGCGTCCCGTCCGCCCCGTAGCTGTCACCGACGATCAGGTGCAGGTCGAACTGGGCGATCTCCCCCGCGATGTCGAACCGGGCCGCCGTCAGGCCGGCGAGTTCGAAATCGACCGTGCCGAGGTTCTGGAACGACAGGCCCACCTGGAACAGCGGATGCCGCGCCATGGACCGGGCCGGCGCCAGCGCCTCGACGAGCTGTTCGAACGGGACGTCCGCATGGGCCAGGACCTGGAGGTTCTTCTCCCGGGCCTGCGCGAGGAGCGAGGTGAAGGAGACAGCCGGGTCGACTCGGGTGCGGAACACGAGGGTGTTCACGAACATCCCGATGAGGTCGTCGAGGGCTGCCTCGCCTCGACCGGCCACCGGGGTGCCCACGGCGATGTCCTCGGTGCCGGACAACCGGGCCAGCAGCACGGCGAAGGCCGCGTGCACGACGGTGAACGGCGTCGTCCTCGTTGTTGCCGCGAGTGCCGCCACCCTGCCGTGCAGATCCGCGTCGATCGTGACGGGAACCCGGTCGCCCCGATAGGACTGCACCGGAGGCCGCGGACGGGTCGTGGGCATCGGCAACTGATCGGGCAGATCGGCCAGTTCGTCGGCCCAGAAGGCGAGCTGGCGGGAGACGCGCGACTCCGGGTCGCTCTCGCTGCCCAGGAGGTCCCGCTGCCACAGGGTGTAGTCCGCGTACTGCACGGGAAGTGGCTGCCACGCGGGTTCGCGCCCCTCTTGTCGCGCGCTGTACGCGAGGGCGAGATCCCGGACGAGGGGCGCCACGGAATATCCGTCGGCGGCGATGTGGTGCACCACGACGAGCAGGACGTGTTCGGCCGGGGACAACCGGAACAGCCGCACGAGGACCGGCACGGACCCGGTGACGTCGAACCGGGTCGCCGCCGCCGACCGGACGGCAGCGCGGAGTGCCGGTTCGTCGACGTCCGTCGGGTGCAGGGCCGGCGCACCCGCGCCGGCGGGCAGTATCTGCTGGACCGGCACCCCGTCGACCTCGGGGTAGAAGGTCCGGAGGACCTCGTGGCGGACGACGACATCGGCGACCGCCGACTGCAACGCCGCCGGATCCAGTCGGCCGGTCAGCCGCACTGCCATCGGAATGTTGTAGGCCGCGGCGGTCGCCTCGAACCGGCTGAGGAACCACATCCGCTGCTGGGCGGGCGACAGCGGAATCCGCTCCGGACGCGGCCGGGCGGCCAGGGCGGGCGAGCCGCCGGACCCGATGTAGCGTCCCACGGCTGCCGACAGCGACTCGATCGTCGATGCCTCGAAGATCACGCGCACGGGGACCGACGCATGCAGCGCCGCTCCGAGGCGGGCGACGACGCGCGTGGCGATCAGCGAATTCCCGCCGAGAGCGAAGAAGTCGTCGTCGAGCCCGAGCCGCTCCGCACCGAGCACCTCCCCGATCACCGAGGCCACGGCCTTTTCGACCGCGGTCGCGGGCGGGCGGAACTCCCGGACGGCCGGGACGGGTTCGGGCAGGGCCCGGCGATCCACCTTCCCGGAGGTGGTGAGCGGGAGCGTGCCGAGCACGGTCACCACGTCGGGCACCATGTACCGCGGCAGCACGCGTCCCACGGCCGCACGAACGGCGCCGCCGTCGGCCGCGGCACCGTCCACCGGCACGACGTACGCGGTGATCTGCGGACCGTGGGTCCCGTCGTGGACGGTCACGGCGGCCTGCGCCACCTCCGGCTGCGCCAGAAGTGCTGCCTCGATCTCCCCCAGCTCGATCCGCAGGCCGCGCACCTTCACCTGGAAGTCGTTGCGGCCCAGGAACTCCAGGGTTCCGTCCCGCAACCATCGGACTCGGTCACCGGTGCGGTACATCCGCGTCCCGCCCGGGTACGCGACGAACCGTTCCGCCGTGAGATCCGGACGGGTGTGGTAGCCGCGGGCAAGTTGCACCCCACCGAGATACAGCTCCCCCGGTACCCCGATCGGCACCGGATTCAGCCGCTCGTCGAGAACGTAGGCGGTGGTGTTGCGGATCGGGCGGCCGATCGGAACGGTGCCGGCATCGGTGCGACGGCCGGCGCAGCGCAGCACGGTCGCGGTGACGGTTGCCTCGGTCGGGCCGTAGGTGTTGTCGAGCAGCGCATCCGAACGCTCGGCGAACCGGGCCGCGAGCTCGCCGGGCAGCGCCTCGCCCCCGACGGACAGGTACTCGAGCGTCGCCGGAAGTTCGAGGTCGGGATCCGCGAGAAACAGGGCGAGCATCGTCGGGACGAACTCGAGGATGCAGACCGCCCACTGCCGCGAGAGGCGGACGAGGTAGTCCGGGTCGCGATGGCCTCCCGGTGCCGCGATCACGAGTCGTGCACCGACCTGCAACGGGAAGAACAGCTCCCACACCGACGCGTCGAACGTGACCGGGGTCTTCTGCAGGGCCGTGTCCCCGATGCCGAGTTCGTAGCGCTCGCGCATCCACGTCATCTGGTTCACGACGGCGCCGTGGGTCACGGCCACGCCCTTGGGGCGGCCGGTCGACCCGGAGGTGTAGAGCACGTAGGCGACGTGCGCCTCGTGCAGCGGCGCCAGGCGCTCGTGGTCGGCGAACTCGGTGGCCGGCGCCGGTGCGACGTCCGATTCGTCGACCACGAGGGCCGGGACGGTATCGGGGAGCGTGTCCCGGTCGTGTGTCGTGGTCAGCACCACCACCGGCTGGGCGGTGTCCAAAACGTACGCCGTTCGCTCGGCGGGATGTTCCGGGTCGAGCGGCACGTACCCGCCACCGGCCCGGAGCACGGCATAGATGCCGACCATCATCTCGACCGATCGGCTCATGTGGACACCGACCAGACGCTCGGGGCCGACGCCGCACGCGACGAGGCGCCGCGCGAGCCGATCCACCCGGGAGGCGAACTGCGCGTAGGTCAGCGCGGTGTCCTCGAAGACGACTGCCGTCGCGTCCGGGGTGCGCCGGACCTGCCGGGTGAACGCGTCCAGAACCGAGCGGTCGCCGAGCGGCGCAGCCGTCCGGTTCAGCTCGTCGAGCCGGGCGCGTTCCTCCACCGTTCGCAGGTCGATGCCGCCGACCGCGACGCCCGGATCAGCCGCCGCCACCTCCAGGATCGACACGAGTCTCGCAGCGAACGTCCGCACGGTGTCCTCGTCGAACAGGTCGCAGGCGTAGACGACGGATCCGGAGATCCCCTCTCGGCGCCCCTGCTCGTCGCGCGTCTCGGTCAGGTGGATCTCGAGATCGAGTTTGGCGCCACCCGGGGGCGTTGCGACCGGCGCGATCTGCAGGTCCGGCAGTGCGATCTCGGAACGGGCGAAGTTGTGCACCACGAGCAGCACCTGGAACAGCGCCGAATGCGCGGTGGACCGGACGGGGTCGAGGACCTCCACGAGACGTTCGAGCGGCACGTCGGGGTTGCCGAACGCGGCGAGGTCGACCTCTCGCACGGAGGCGAGGACCTCGGCGAAGGTGGCATCCGGGTCGATCCGGGTGCGCAGCACGAGGGTGTTGCCGAACATCCCCACCAGATCGTCCAGTGCCTCCTCGCCGCGGCCGGCGACCTGCGCCCCGACGGGAATGTCGTCGGTACCGGACAGGCGGGCCAGCAGGACCGCGAGCGCGGCGTGCACGAGCATGAAGAACGTCACCCCGTGGTCCCGCGAGAGCCGATCGAGCCGGGCGGCCGACGACTCGTCCAGCGTGAAGTCCACGCTCGCGCCGCGGCCGGTCTGCACGGCGGGCCGCGGACGGTCGGTGGGCAGCTCCAGCAGGTCCGGCAGACCCGCCAGCGCCGTGGTCCAGTAGTGCATCTGACGCGAGAGCAGCGAATCGGGATCGTCCTCGGATCCCAGCACATCCTGTTGCCACAACGCGTAGTCGGCGTACTGGACGGGCAGGGGTTCCCACGCCGGCTCGACGCCCGCTCTGCGGGCCAGGTACGCGGTGGCCAGGTCCCGGGCCATCGGGGCCCGGGATCCGCCGTCGCCGGCGATGTGGTGGACGACGACGACCAGCACGTGGTCCCGGTCGGTGAGGCGCAGCAGGGCCGCCCGGACGGGTACCGCGGTGGTGACGTCGAACCCGCGGGAGACGAGTGCGGCGACCCGCGAGGACAGCTCGTCCTCGGTCACGTCGTGCGCCGCCGGATCGAGGGGCACGTCCTCGACCGGAACGATCACCTGGAACGGTCCGGAACCGGAGTCGGGGAAGACGGTGCGCAGCGCCTCGTGCCGTGCGAGCAGGTCGCGCAGTGCCGTCTGCAGGGCGGGCACGTCCAGCTCGCCGGTGAGTCGCAGCACGAGCGGGATGTTGAAGGCGGCGGAGTCCGGATCGAACCGGTTGAAGAACCACATCCGCCGTTGCGCGAGCGACAGCGGAATCCGCTCGGGGCGCTGCCGGTGCCGCAGCGGCATCCGGGACGGGACGGCGACCGGGTCCCCCATCCGCGCCGCCAGGGCCGACACCGTCGGCGCCTCGAACAACGTCCGCACCGGCACCCGGACACCGAGGGCGGCATCGAGCCGCGCGACCACTTGCATCGCGAGCAGCGAGTTGCCGCCGAGCGCGAAGAAGTCGTCGGCGCGGCCGACCCGCTCGACCCCGAGCACGGCGCCGTACACGTCTGCGACCGCCTGCTCGTCGGGCGTCGCCGGGGCGCAGTACTCGGCCGATTCGGGCTGCGGCACCGGCAGTGCCCGCCTGTCCAGCTTGCCTCCGGCGGTGAGGGGCAGGGCGTCGAGCACGACGACGTGGCCGGGCACCATGTGGTGCGGCAGCGTCCTGGCGAGGAACTCGCGCAGATGCGCCGGGTCGGGTGCGGCGCCGGCCGCTCCGACGACGTAGCCGACGAGCCTGTCCCCGCCGTGCGGATCGGTGTGCAGCACCGTAACTGCCTGCGCGACCGACGGATCCCGCTCGAGCGCGGCGTCGATCTCTCCGAGCTCGACCCGGAATCCACGCAGCTTGACCTGCGAGTCGCCGCGCCCGAGGTACTCCAGCTCGGCGAGCCCACCGGTGCCGCGCCAGCGCACCGTGTCACCGGTCCGGTACATCCGCGTGCCCGGCGTCCCGAACGGATTCGCCACGAACCGTGCGGCCGACAGGGCGCTGCGCCGGTGGTATCCCCGGGCGAGGGCGGTCCCGGCCAGGTACAGCTCGCCCGCGACGCCGGGTGGCACCGGCCGCAACCGGGAGTCCAGCACCAGTGCGGACACTCCCGGGACGGGCCGGCCGACGGTGACCGGACGGCCGGGCTGCAGCCGCGCGAACGAGGAGATGATCGTCGTCTCCGTCGGCCCGTAGCCGTTGAAGTACTTCCGCCCCGGCGCCCACCGCGCCAGCAGGTGCGGCGTTGTCACGTCCCCGCCGACCGAGACGGCCTCGAGGCTCTCGAGGCCCGACGGATCGACCGTCCCGAGGACGGCAGGGGTGACGATGGTGTGGCTGACCCGTTCGGCTCGGATCAGTTCCGCCAGTTCCGGTCCGCCGACGATCGTGGACGGCACCACGACCAGCGTCGCCCCCTGGGAGAACGCGACCATCCATTCGAGCACCGAAGGGTCGAAGCTCGGCGAGCACACGTGCAGGAAGCGCGCCCGTGACGTCACGCCGTACAGCGTGACGGCGGCGTCGAGCAGCGGGTCGAGGCCCGCGTGGGTGACCACCACTCCCTTGGGCTGCCCGGTCGACCCCGACGTGTAGATGACGTATGCCGCGTGCTGCACCGACAGGGGCCGGACGCGCTCGGGCGTCCCGGCGGCGGATCGCGTCGCGACGAGCCGCGCGAACTCGGGATCGTCCAGTTCCAGCCGGGGCGGGGAGTCGGGCAGCGCGGAGGCGTACTCGGTGGTGGTGAGGCACACCGCCGCACCGGAATCGGCGAGCATGTACCGGACCCGGTCCACCGGATAGGACGGGTCCACCGGAAGGTGTGCGGCGCCGGCCTTCGCGACCGCCCACACCCCGAGCACCATCTCGTACGAACGCGGGAACGCCAGGGCCACGACATCGTCGGGGCCGATGCCCCGTGCTGCCAGCTCTCGTGCGAGCCGCGACGACGACTCGTCGAGTTCGCGGTAGGTGATCGTCCGGCCCCGGTACCGGACGGCCGGCGCGGCGGGGTCGCGGGAAACCGCCGCGGTCAGGATCTCGGCGAGCGTGCGGGCACCGCCCGGCACGGCGTCCGGGGCACGCGTGAGCCGGGCGGCCTCGTCGCCGGTGAGGAGCGCCAGGTCGCCGACCGGCACGGCCGGGTCCACCACGGCGGCGGCCAGCAACCGCACGAACCGTCGCGCGAATCCGGCCACGGTCTCGTCGTCGAAGAGATCCCGCGCGAACACGAACTCCGCCGACATTCCCGCGGGTTTCCCGTCGAGGTCCGTGCGTTCGCGCAGGGTCAACGACAGGTCGAACTTCGCGGTGGTCACCTCGAAGGGCACCGCCGCCAGGCTGAGGCCCGGTAGTTCGAGCCCCGCGGGGGGGAGGTTCTCGAGCGCGAGGGCAACCTGGAACAGCGGGTGCCGCGCGGTCGAACGTTCCGGAGCGAGCAGTTCCACGACTCGTTCGAAGGGGATCTCGGCATGGGTGAACGCCTCGAGGTCGTTGTCGCGGACTCGGGCGAGGTGGTCCGCGAACCCGGACCCGGGATCGACCCGGGTCCGCAACACCAGGGTGTTGACGAACATGCCGACCATGTCGTCCAGCGCGGCGTCACCGCGGCCGGCGACTGCGGTACCTACGGCGATGTCGTGCGACGACGACATCCGGGCGAGGAACACTGCGAGTGCGGTGTGCAGGACCATGAACAGGGTCGACCCGTTCTGCTGCGCCAGTTCCGCCGCCCGCCGATGCGTCGGAGCGTCGATGTCGAAGGCGATCCGGCCGCCGGCGAAGGACTGCACCGGGGGGCGGGCGCGGTCGGCCGGCAGGTGCAACTCCTCGGGCAGATCCTCGAGGACCCGCTGCCAGTACTGCGCCTGCGCCGCCAGTGGACTGCCGGCGTCGCCCTCCGATCCGAGCGCCTCGCGCTGCCACAGCGCGAAGTCCGCGTACTGCAGCGGCAGCGGTTCCCATGCGGGTTCCCCGCCGGCGGCACGCGCGGCATAGGCGGTCATCAGATCTCGGGTCAGCGGCGTCATCGACCAGCCGTCGGCGCTGATGTGGTGGGCAACGAACACGAGCACGTGTTCGTCGTCCGCGACGCGGAACAGCCGCACCCGGAACGGCACTTCGGTGGTCACGTCGAATCCGGTGGCCACCACGTCGGCGATGCGGTCCGCCAGATCCGTCGGACGCACCGACTCCGACGCCCAGTCGGGCGTGTACCCGGCGACGGGAACGATCGCCTGGTACGGCAGCCCGTCCCGCTCCGGATACCGGGTGCGCAGGATCTCGTGCCGGGTTGCGATGTCGAACACGGACTTTCGCAAGGCATCGACGTCGAGTCGGCCCGTCAGCCGGATCGCCACCGGGATGTTGTCGGCCGCGGAGGCCGGATCGAACCGATTGAGGAACCACATCCGCTGCTGCGCGAACGACAGCGGTACGTGGTCCGGGCGTTCCCGGGCCGCCAACGGAACCGCCCGGACCGCAAGGCCACCCGACTCGAGCCGGGCCGCCAACGCGGCGACCGTCGGCGCCTCGAACACCGCGGGCACCGGCACCCGGGTCTCCAGGGCTGCACCCAGGCGCGCCACCAGCCGGGTTGCCAGCAGAGAATTCCCACCCAGCTCGAGGAAGGAATCGTCCAGTCCGATGCGCTCGCGACCGAGCACCTCGGCGAACACCGACGCGACGGTCTCCTCGACCGAGGTGCGCGGCGCCCGGTATTCCCGCTGGGCGAACACCGGTTCGGGCAACGCCGCGCGATCGAGCTTGCCCACCGGCGTCAGTGGCACCGTGTCGAGCACCGTCACCAGGGCCGGCACCATGTGGGCGGGCAGCGTCTCCGCCAACTCGGCGAGCACCGCCGGCACCTCCAGCCGGGTTCCGGCCACCGGCAGCACGTACGAGACCAGTGCCGCCTCCCCGGACGGCAGCACCTTGCCGAGGGTCGCCGCGAACTCGATGTCCGGCCGCGCCGTCAGAGCCGCGTCGACCTCCCCCAGTTCCACCCGGAACCCGCGGATCTTGACCTGGAAGTCGCTGCGCCCGAGGTACTCGATCGGGCCGTCGGCCGCGCGACGGACCAGGTCCCCGGTCCGGTACATCCGGGTGCCCGGATCCGACCCGAACGGATCGGCCACGAACCGCTCCGCCGTCAGCCCCGGTCGACGGTGGTAGCCGCGCGCGACCTGAGCGCCGGCCAGATACAGCTCACCGACCACCCCCGGCGGCACCGGCCGCAACCGGCCGTCGAGGACGTACGCGCCCACTCCCGGGATCGGGGTGCCGATCGTGATCGGCTCGCCGGCCACCAGCGGCGCGCTGCTGGTGGCCAGGATCGTCGCCTCCGTCGGCCCGTACGCGTTGAAGAACCGCCGGCCGGGAGCCGACCAGCGGTTCACCAGTTCCGGCCCGAAGGCCTCGCCGGCTGCCACCACGAACCGCAGGTCCGTCAGCCCCGCGGGATCCACCGAACTCAGCGCCGCCGGGGTGATGAACACGTGCGTCACCGCAGCGGCCGTCAGCACCTCGGCCAGGTCGGCGCCGCCGCCCACCGACGCCGGCGCCACCACGACCGTCGCACCCGCGGAGAACCCGGTCAGCAACTCGAGCAGGGAGACGTCGAAGCTCGGCGAGCACACGTGCAGCACCCGCGCGTCCGCATCGACCTCGTAGTGCTCACGCTCGGCGGAGATCACGCCGGCGATGCCCGCGTGCGTGACAGCGACGCCCTTGGGGCGGCCTGTGGAGCCGGACGTGTAGATCATCCATGCGACGTCCAGGCCCTCGAGCGCGCGCGTCCGGTCGGCGTACGAGATCGGATGCCCGGGCAACTGCTCGACCTGTCCGGCCGTCGCCGCGTCGTCGAGCCGCACCTGTTCGACTCCGGCCGGCACGGCCGCGGAGAAGTCGTTCACCGTCATGCACAAGGCTGCGCCGGAGTCCGCCAGCATGAATTCCACCCGCTCGACCGGGTAGCGCGGATCGACAGGGACGAACGTCGCCCCCGACTTCGCCACCGCCCACAGCGCGAGCACCGACTCCAGGGAACGGGGTATCGCCACCGCGACCGCGTCACCCGGCCCGACGCCGCGACCGATCAGCCACCGTGCCCATCGCGACGACGTCTCGTCCAGCTCCCGGTACGACAGGGAGCCGCCCCCGGCGGCACACACCACCGCCGGGTGGTCGCCGCGCAGTTCCACCGCAGACGTCAGCAGAGTCGGCAGCGGTGCCACACGCGCGGCCCGGCTACGCGGACGACCCCGTTCCCGGCGCCGCACCCCCGACTCCCGCCTCACGCGCCCGGACCTCGATCTGCCCGGACCGGGCTCCTGCGTTGCACTACGGAACAGCTCCTTCCACACGCGGGAAGAGAATGGAGAACTCGTCCCGCCCGCAGGCAATCTACCGGCCGGTATTCAGTTCCGCATACTCCACGGGTCGACGGCGGCCACGGTCGCCCACTCGTCACCCGCCGCGGCGGAACCCGCGGGAATCTCGTCACGGTCGGTGACGACCACGACCCGGAGGTCCTCGGCGGGCGCGTCGTTCAACGCCTCTACCAGCGAAGACGGGACGAATGCGTGGGTCACCCACTCGTTGGACACCACGGCGGCGAGGTCGGCGTCCGGCTCGGCCACGACCACCACCGCACCGGCGATCCCGGCCGCCAGGACGGCGAAGACGCGCCACTGCTCCGCCGTACCGTCGCACACCAGCAACCGCGACTCGTAGTCCAGCTTCCCCGCCGCCCCTCCGCCGCGGGCCAGGGCGACCAGTTCGCCGTGGTCGACCACACGGTCGGCCACCCGCAGCGCGGGGTGCTGCGGCTGCAGGACCCGGACCCGCTCCGAGTAGTCGACCGGACGGGTGGACAGCGCTGCCACGGTGGCCGCCGTCGCCGGGTCGTCGAGGTACAGCCAGCGCGCGGCGGCCGACGGCCGGACGTCCGCCCCGTGCGTCGCCAACCCGAGCTCGGGCGTCTGCGCGGCCGCGGTGGAGCCGGAGACAGCAGGCACGATCGCAGCGCCCGCCTTCGTGATCGCCCAGAGCGCGGTGATCAGTTCCGGTCCGGCCGGCGCGGCGACCGCGACACCGTCGCCGGGTCCGACACCCTGGGCGATGAGATGCCGGGCCCACTGCGACGACCGGCGATCGAGCTCGAGATAGGTGACCTCGGTGCCGTCCGCGACGAACGCCGGGGCCTCCGGGTCGGACTCCACGGCGACCTGCCACTCCTGCGGCACGGTCCGCTCGACCCGGTCGGGGGCCGCCACCGGTTCGGGCTCGATGTCCGCGGGCGCCGAGCGCTCGGTCTCGGTACGGATATCGATGTCCCCGACCACGGCCCGGGGGCTCGCCGCGACGGCGCGCAGGACGGTCACGAAGCGTTCGGCGAAGGTGGCGACGGTGCCGGCGTCGAACAGGTCCACGGCGTAGGTGAACCCGACGTGCATGCCGGCGGCCGAGCCGCCCGGGTGCTCACGCGGATCGACGGTCACCTGCAGGTCGAACTTGGCGGCGAGTTCACCGCCGTCGAGCGCCTCGACGGTGAGATCCGGCAGTTCGAGCCGCGCCGCCTCGGTGTTCTGGAACGACAGCACCGTCTGGAAGACGGGGTGCCGGGCCGGAGAGCGCGCGGCCACCACATCGTCGACCACCCGCTCGAACGGCACGTCGGCGTGACCGAACGCCTCGAGGTCGACGGCGCGGGCCCGGTCGAGCAGCTCGGCGAAGGTCGCCGCCGGGTCGACGTCCGTACGCAGCGCGAGAGTGTTGACGAACATCCCGACCAGGTCGTCGAGGCGCCGGTCGCCGCGGCCCGCGACGGGTGTGCCGATGACGATGTCGTGGGTTCCGCTGAGGCGGGCCAGCAGCACCGCGAGCGCCGCGTGGACCACCATGAACAGCGAGGCCCGATGCTCGAGCGCGAGTGCGTCGAGCCGCTGCCGGGTGCGCTCGTCGACCTGCACGGCTACCGTGCCGCCGCGCAGCGACGGCTGCGGCGGCCGGGGACGGTCCGTGGGCAGATCGAGGAGTTCGGGCACGCCCGTCAGGCGCGAACGCCAGTAGTCGAGCTGGGCACCGGCCGGGGACTGCGCGTCGTCGGCGTCGCCGAGGACCCGGCGTTGCCAGAGCGCGTAGTCGGCGTACTGCACCTCGAGCGGCGCCCAGGCGGGGGCATCGCCCGACAACCGCGACGCGTAGGCGGTCATCAGGTCCCGCGCCAGCGGCGCCAGCGACGCACCGTCGGCGGAGATGTGGTGGACGACGAGGGCGAGCACATGGTCGTCGGAGCCGACCGAGACGATCCGGCCGCGCACCGGCACCTGCGACGAGACGTCGAATCCTTCCGCGGCGAGGGCGACGACCTCGGCGAGCGCCTCCTGCTCGGACGCCGCCTCGACCGGCACCACCGCGGGCACGACCGCGCCGGCGTCGAGAATGTGCTGGTAGGGCCCCGTCTCGTCCTGCGGGTACCGGGTGCGCAGCGACTCGTGCCGCTCGATCACGTCGCGCACCGCCGCGGTGAGGGCCGCGGTGTCGAGGCGGCCGCGCAGCCGGATCGCGAGCGGGATGTTGTAGCTCGCGGACGCGGGATCGAGCTGGTTGAGCACCCACATGCGCTGCTGGGCGAGGGAGAGCGGCACCCGGTCGGGGCGGGGGCCGGCGGTCAGCGCGGGCCGGGGCGCCGACTCCGCGTGCGCGTCGGCCCGGGCCGCGAGTTCGGCGACCGTCGGCGCCTCGAACAGCTCCCGGATCGCCAGGGCGGTTCCCAGCGACTCGTTGACCCGCGCGATCACCCGCGTCGCGATGAGCGAGTTGCCGCCGAGGTCGAAGAACGAGTCGTCCGCCCCGATCCCCTCGACGCCGAGCACGTCGGCGAAGACCTGCGCGACGGCGCGTTCGGCGTCGGTGGCCGGCTCGCGGCGCGTGCCCGCCGTGGTGGTTGCCTGGGGCACCGGCAGGGCGCGCCGGTCGAGCTTGCCGTTGACGGTGAGTGGCAGCTCGTCGAGAACGACCACGACGTCCGGAACCATGTAGCCGGTGAGGAAGGCACCGAGCTGCTCGCGCACGCGGGCCACGTCGAGGTCCTCACCGGCGCGGGGCACCACGTATGCGACGAGCCGATCGCCGAGGCCGTCGTCGCGGACCACGGCGACCGCCTGGGCCACCGCGTCGGCACGCATCAGCGCCGCCTCGACCTCGCCGAGCTCGATGCGGAAGCCCCGCAACTGCACCTGCGCGTCGCTGCGCCCGGCGTACTCGAGTTCACCGTCGGCGTTCCACCGGGCGACGTCGCCGGTGCGGTAGAGCCGGCCCGACCCGAACGGGTCGGCGACGAACCGTGCGGCGGTCAGCCCCGGGCGGCCGAGATAGCCGCGCGAGAGCTGATCGCCCGAGACGTACACCTCGCCCGGCACGCCCACCGGGACGGGCTGCAGCAGCCGGTCGAGCACCCGCAGCCGCAGACCCGGCAGCGAGCGGCCGATCCGGCTGGCGGCGCCGGCGCGGGCGGCACCGCGGTCGAGGGCCAGGAACGACACGTGGACCGTGGTCTCGGTGATGCCGTACATGTTGACCAGAGTCGGTGCCACGGGCCGCCGCCCGTACCAGCCCCCGAGCTTGCCGAGGTCGAGGGCCTCGCCGCCGAACACGACGTAGCGCAGGGCGAGCGGACCGGCGTCGGGGCGCTCCACCGATGCCACCCGGTCGGCCTCGTCGAGCTGGAGGAACGCCGAAGGGGTCTGGTTCAGCACGGTGACCCGCTCGGCCCGCAGCAGCTCGAGGAACTGCTCGGGCGAGCGCGACGTGAGGTAGTCGACGACGACCAGCCGGCCGCCGTACAGGAGCGGTCCCCACAGCTCCCACACCGTGAAGTCGAACGCATAGGAGTGGAACAGCGTCCACACGTCGTCGGAGCCGAACCCGAACAGCGGTTCGGCGTTGGCGAACAGGGTCAGCACGTTGCGGTGGGTGACCGCGACGCCTTTCGGGCGGCCCGTCGAGCCGGAGGTGTAGATGACGTACGCACGGTTGTCCGCGCGCAGCGGCGCGATCCGCTCGGCGTCGGTGACGGGCCCGCTCGGGGCGTGCGGGTCGTCGTCCTCGACGTGCACCCGTGGCAGGCCGAGGTCCGGCAGGTCACCACCTGCGTCGGTGAGGAGGCAGCGCGGCCGGGCGTCCTCGAGCATGTACCGCAGGCGCTCGGCGGGATAGGTGGTGTCGGTGGGCAGATACGCGGCACCCGACTTGAGCACCGCCAGCAGCGCCACGATCAGGTCGGCCGACCGGGGCAGCGCGACGGCGACGAGCTCTTCCGGGCCGGCTCCGGCCGCGACGAGCCGCCGGGCCAGGCGGTCGGCCCGCGCGTCGAGCTCGGCGAACGTCAGGGTGCGCCCGGCGAACGTGACGGCCGGGGCGTCGGGGCTGCGGCGGACGACGGCGTCGAAACGGTCGACGAGGGTCGCCTCGGCCGGCACCCGGGCGCCGGGTCCGAGACTGCTCCACTCGGTGAGGACCCGCTCGGCCTCGGCGTCGCCGAGCAACGGCAGCATGCCGATCGGGGTGGCGGCGGACGTGGCGGCCCCGCGCAGGATCCGGGTGAACCGGTCGGCGAAGGACTGCATGGTGTCGGCGTCGAAAAGATCGGTGGCGTAGGCGAGTTCGACTGTCATCCCGCCCGGCGCGCCGCGGTCCGAGACCTGCTCGGCGACGGTGACCTGCAGGTCGAACTTCGCGATCGCCGTGTCGAATTCGACACCGGAGATGCGCAGACCCGGCAGCTCGAGGGTGGACTGCGGCAGGTTCTGGAAGGTGAGCATCACCTGGAACAGCGGGTGCCTTGCCTGCGAGCGGGGCGGGTCGAGTACCTCGACGAGTCGTTCGAACGGCACGTCTGCATTCGCGAACGCCTCGAGGTCGGTGCCGCGTACCCGGGCGAGCAGGTCGGCGAACGACTCATCCGGCGCGACGGCGGTGCGCAGCACCAGCGTGTTGACGAACATGCCGATCACGTCGTCCAGAGCAGCCTCGCCGCGGCCCGCGACGGGGGTGCCGACGGCGATGTCGTCGGTACCGGACAGGCGGGCCAGCAGCACGGCCAGTGCCGTGTGCACCACCATGAACACGCTCGCGTTGTGGGTGCGGGCCAGCTCGGCGAGCGCGGCGTGCACTTCCTTGTCGATCGGGAAACGAAGGGCGGCACCACGATTGGAGGAAACGGCGGGGCGCGGGCGGTCGGCCGGGAGGCCGAGCTCCTCCGGCAGGTCCGCGAGCTGCGCTCGCCAGTAGGCGAGCTGCCGGGACAGCACCGACTCGGGATCGTCCTCGCCGCCGAGCACCTCCCGCTGCCAGAGTGCATAGTCGGCGTACTGGACCGACAACGGCGGCAACGGGTTCGGCTCGTTACGGGTACGCGCCCGATAGGACGCGACGATGTCGCGGGTCAGCGGCGTCATGGAGAAGCCGTCGCCGGAGATGTGGTGCACGACGACGACGAGTACGTGCTCCTCGGCCGAGAGACGCAGCAGGGCGACGCGCCACGGCACGGCGGCGGTGACGTCGAACCCGGTGCCGACCAGGTCGAGCACCCGGGCGGGAACGTCCTCGACCGCGACGTCGACGGGCGTGAGATCCGGGACGGCCTCGGCCGCCGGCAGCACCACCTGGTAGCCGTCGCCGTCGACCTCCGGGTACACCGTCCGCAGCGACTCGTGCCGGGCGACGAGGTCGGCGACCGCACCCTGCAGGGCATCGACGTCGAGGTGTCCCGTGAGACGGATCGCGACGGGGATGTTGTCGACCGCCGACTCGGGCGCGAAACGGTTCAGGAACCACATCCGCTGCTGGGCGAGCGACAACGGGACCCGCTCGGGGCGCTCGCGGGCGACGAGCGCCACGGCCCCGGACCCGGCCTGCGCCTCGAGCCGGTCGGCGAGCGCCTGCACCGTCGGGGCCTCGAACACCAGCGGCACCGGCACCCGCGTGTCGAGGACCGCGCCGAGCCGGGCGACGAGCCGGGTGGCGACGAGCGAGTTGCCGCCGAGGTCGAGGAAGGAGTCGTCGAGGCCGACGCGCTCGACGCCGAGGACGTCGGCGAAGACCTCGGCGACGGCCTGCTCGGTCGGCGTCTGCGGCGCCCGGTACTCGCGAACCGCGAAGACCGGGTCGGGAAGGGCCGCGCGGTCGAGCTTGCCGACGGGATTGAGGGGCACCTCGGGGATGGGGACGATCGCTGCCGGGAGCATGTAGTCGGGCAGGAAGCCGGCCGCGAACTCGACGAGCGCCCCGGTGTCGAGGTCCGCGGCCGCACCTGCCGGTACGACGTAGGAGACGAGCGCGGTCTCCCCGGACGGCAGCGGGCGGCCCACGGTGGTGGCGAACTCGACGTCCGGGTGCCGGACGAGGACCGCGTCGATCTCGGTGAGTTCGATGCGGTAGCCGCGGATCTTGACCTGGAAGTCGGAGCGGCCGAGGTACTCGATCGCACCGCCGTCGTCGCGGCGCACGAGGTCGCCGGTGCGGTACATGCGCGCCCCGCCGTCGGTGAACGGGTTGGCGACGAACCGGTCGGCGGTCAGACCCGGCCGGGCGTGATATCCGAGCGCGAGCTGTGCGCCCGCCAGGTACAGCTCGCCGGTGACGCCGGCGGGGACCGGCCGCAGGTGCGTGTCGAGCACGTATGCCCCCACACCGGGGATCGGGGTACCGATGCGGATCGGGTCACCCGGGTGCAGGGCGGCGCTGCTGACCGCGAGGATGGTCGCCTCGGTCGGGCCGTAGCCGTTGAAGAAGTCGCGGTGGGGCGCGGCCCACCGTTCGACGAGATCGGGTCCGAAGCTCTCCCCCGCCACCACGACCACGCGCAGGTCGTCGAGCCCCCGAGGGTCCGCCGACCCGAGGGCGGCCGGGGTGATGAACGTATGGGTGACGCGCTCGGCCGCGAGCAGCTCCGACAGGTCCGTGCCGCCGACGATCGTCGGCGGCGAGACCACGAGGGTCGCGCCGGCACCGAACGTGGTCAGCAGCTCGAGCATCGACACGTCGAAGCTGGGCGAGCAGATGTGCAGCACCCGGGCGTCCGCGGTGACCCGGTAGTGCTCACGTTCCGCGGTGATCAGAGCGGCGATGCCGCTGTGCGGGACGGAGACGCCCTTGGGCAGGCCCGTCGATCCCGACGTGTAGATCATCCACGCCGGATGCAGCTCCGACAGGGGGCGGAGCCGGTCGGCGTACGACACCGGGTGGCTGGGACGGGCCGCGATGTCGGCGGCCACGCCGGGATCGTCGAGCGCGGTCCACTGCGTCGATCCCGGGAGAGCGCCGGCGAAGGCGGCCAGGGTCAGTCCGACGGCCGCACCCGAGTCGGACATCATGTGCTGAACCCGCTCGGCGGGGTACTTCGGATCCACGGGCAGGAAGGTCGCGCCCGACTTGGCGACCGCCCAGACGGACAGGACGGACTCCACCGAGCGCGGCACGGCAACGGCCACCACGTCGCCGGGCCCGACGCCCCGGGCGATCAGCACTCGCGCCAACTGCGACGACCTCGCGTCCAACTCCCGGTACGTGAGGCCCGTTCCGCCGGGCGTGACGACCGCCGGATGGTCGCCGCGTTCCTCGACGGTCGACGTCAGCAGCTGGGGCAGCAGGGCCACCTGGCTGCGGGCACGGGCGCCGCGCTGGGGGCGGGCCGGGGACGGACGGCGGCTGCGGGCAGGGCGTTCGCGGTGCCTCCCGGCGGACGGCTCCGGAGCGATCGCCGGATCGCTCTCGCCCGGACTGCCGTCGTGTCGAGAAGACCGCATGTAGGTGCCCACATCCTTCGCTTCGATTCCGTTGCCAGCGCGCGCGAACGATCAAGCATAGTCACTGCGCCCGGCGCCCTCGGCGGGACCGTACCGGCCGGTAGCCGCCACCCGTTCATCCACCGAGACGCCCGCGACGTTACCTTTACGGGCCTCACCTGCCGGAACGTGGTGGGCTCCCGCCAGCCGAAGGGAGCCCACCACGCCGGCACGGCGTCAGACGACGACGACCCGATGTGCCGCGCGCCACCGTTCGAGCAACTCGTCGGGGGCGCGGTCGACGACGACCACCACCGCCAGATCCTCGAGTCCCCCGGGTTCGAGGGTGTCGAGCGCGTCGGCGGTCAGGTGGGCGTGGGTGACCCACTCGTCGTACAGGGCGGCGTCGAGGGCGTCCCCCGAGTCGGCGCCCTCCGGCACCACGACGACCGTCGCGCCGGTGGCCGTGACCAGCAGCGGCTCGAGAACCCCGCTTTCCGCCGCCGGCGAGCCGACCGCGGCGCTGCGCGACTCGTACGTCAGGCCGTACTGCTCGCGCAGCTCACCGATCCGGTCGATCACCTCCGCCTGGGTGAGCGTGCGCGTCGCGGTCACCAGGGCCGGGCTCTCGGGCTCGACCGGGCGGAGCCGGTCCGCGTAGGAGACCGGGTGTGCGGCCTGCGCCGCCTGCTCGGCACGCAGCTGCTCGTCGTCGAGCTGCAGCCACGGGACGGCGCCGGGCAGGCCGGTGACGCCCGTCACCGTCAGACCCAGCGTCACCCGGGCCGAGTCCGGCATCCCAGCTGCCGGGACGGCGGGATCGACCATCAGCAGGGCCGCCCCGGTCTTGGCGACCGCCCACTGCGCGACCACGGACTGGACCGACCGCGGGACGGCGACGGCGACCACGTCGCCGGCACCGACACCCCGCGCGACGAGCACCCGCGCCAGCCGCGAGGACCGCGCGTCCAGTTCGCGGTACGGCACCTCGGTGCCGTCGACGGCGACGGCCGGGGCCTCCGGATCCTCCTCGACCACGTTCGCCAGCACCGCGGCGAGCGTGCGGCCGGTGCTCGCGACCGGGGCCGCCGCGGGTTCGGCCTCGGCGACGAGGTGCGCCCGCTCCGCCGCGTCCATCAGATCGATGTCTCCCACCACGGCCTGCGGGTCGGCCACGAACGCCTCGAGGACCCGCACGAACCGCTGCGAGAGCACGTTCACCTCGGACTCGTCGAAGTACCGCTCGAGGTACTTGAAGGTGAACACGATCTCCGACTGCGCGAGGGTGAGCAGGGTCAGCGGGTAGTGCGTCGCGTCGTCGAGCCGGACGTCCGTGACGGTCATCCCGTCGAGGTCCGTCGCGGCCGCCGACAGGGCGGCCCGGTCGATCGGGTACGACTCGAACACAAGGAGGGTGTCGAAGCCGATCCGGCCGCCCGCCCGCTGCTGGATCTCGGTGAGACCCAGGTAGTGGTGGCCGAGCAGGTCCGCCTGCTGCGCCTGCACGCGCCGCAGCAGCTGCGCGATCGTCTCGTCGTCGTCCGTGTCCACCCGCACCGGCAGGGTGTTGATGAACAGGCCGACCATCGACTCGACGCCGGGCAGCTCGGCGGGGCGGCCGGAGACGGTGGCACCGAAGGTCACATCGGAGCGACCCACGATCCGGCCGAGCAGCACCGCCCAGGCCGCCTGCACCAGCGTGTTCACGGTGATGCCGAGGCTCGCGGCCAGGGCCGACACCGCCGCGGCGCGTTCCTCGTCGAACACCACGTGCACCGAGGAGATGGCGTCCGCGTCGGGCCGGCGCACCGACGGGGCGAGGACCGTCGGCTCCTCGACACCGGCGAGTGCCTTCGCCCACACCTCGAGCGACGCCTCCCGGTCCTGCTCGGTGAGCCACTCGAGGAACTCCCGGTAGGAGTGGGCGGCGGGCAGCGCGGTGGTGTCCCCGCGCGTGACGTACAGCGCCATGAGGTCCTGCATGAGGACCGGCATGGACCAGCCGTCGAGCAGGATGTGATGGACCGTCACCGCGAGCAGCGAACGCCCCTCGGTCAGGTCGACGAACAGGAACCGGATCAGCGGTGCCCGGCCGAGGTCGAAGCGCCGGACCTGCTCGTCGCGCAGGATGCGGGCCAGCTCGGCGTCGCGGGCGGCCTCGGCGAGGTCGCCGAGGTGCTCGTGCCGCCACTGCACCTCGACGTCGCCCAGCACCAGCTGCACCGGGTCGCCGCTGTCGGTGACGAACACCGTCCGCAGGTTCGGGTACCGGTTCAGCAGGGCCTGTGCAGCGGCGCGCAGCCGCTCCGGATCCACCGCCCCGCCGAGCTCGAGCACCGCCTGCATCGTGTAGACGTCCACGCTCGCCTCGGTCATGAGCGCATGGAAGTGCAGACCCGCCTGCAGCGGCGACAGCGGCCACACGTCGGTGGCCGAGGGATACCGCGACTGCCACACGTCGAGGTCGTGCTGGGCGACCGAGACGAGCGGCACGTCCGACGGGGTCAGGCCGCCGGCGCCCGGCTCGCGGACGTGGCGGGCCAGCGCCGTGAGTGCCTCATGCCAGTGCTGGGCCAGCTCCTCGATCTCCGAGCGCTCGACCACCCCGGCTGGGAAACCGAAGTGCGCCTCGAGCTGCCTGCCGTCCGGTCCGTACGACACGGTCGCGGTGACGTCGACCGTCGTGGTGACCGGCGTCCCGGCGGGACGGACGGTCCGGTCGCCGGGTGCCGCCGTCGGCGACCACGCGCCGCCCTCGACGGACACGGCCGGCTCGCCGAAGTGGAGGGCGACCTGCGGCCGCGGAGCGCCCAGGTCCCCGTCGGAGCCGGGGTCGAGGTACCGCAGCAGACCGAAGCCGGCACCGCCGTCGGGCAGAGCCCGCAGCTGTTCCTTGACCGCCTTGACTGCGTCGCCCATCGCCGGTCCCCCGGCGAATGCGTCGTCGACGTCGATCCCTCCGAATCCCGCACGGAACGGGAAGGCGATGGTGAAGCATCCGACCGTCCGCGACAGGTCGGCTCCGGGCACCACCGTGGAGTCACGTCCGTCCCCGTCCACCTCGAGCAGCGTGGCCGTCTCGTCGATGCCCCGGTCCCGGCGCCACCGCACCAGGGCCAGACCCAGCGCGGTGACCAGACCGTCGCGGACGGTGCCGTGGAACCGCTCGGGCACCGCGACGAGCAGTGCCTCCGCGTCCGACGCCGGTACCGTGCTGTGCACGTGCTCGACGGTGGCGCCGACATCGACGGCCGGGTCGAGCGGACGGTCCCCGATCGGGAAGTCCGGGGTGTCCAGGATCGACCGCCACAGGGCGAGTTCCGTTCGGCGCTCGGTGCGGCCGGCCGCCTCGGCCAGCCCGTGCGTCCAGCGGCGCAGGGAGGTTCCGACCGGCGGCAGCACCACGGGCTGCCCGGATGCGAGAGCCTCGTACGCGGCGGCCAGATCGTCGATCAGGATCCGCCAGGACGCGTCGTCGGCAACGAAACGGTGGGCGACGATCAGCAACGTCTCGCCGCGCTCGTCGTCGATGCGGACGAACTGCACCATCCGGCCTGCGGCGGGGTCGAGTCGGTCGACGGCCGCCGCGAGGGCTCGTTCGGCGCGGTCCTGCCGGTCGTCGGGCGTGCCGATCGCCGGTTCCGCCTGTGCCAGCAGGGTTTCCGGGTCGACGGTGCCGGTGGCCCGCACCCGCAGGGTGACGGCACCGTCGGCATCGTGTTCGACGATCGTGCGCAGCGCGTCGTGGTGATCGACGACCGCGCCGACCGCACCGGCCAGCGCGGCGGCGTCGACGCCGGCGGGCAGGGTCACCGCAGTCGACACGGCGAGCCGGTCGACGTCGCCGGAAGCCTCGAGGGCTGCACGCATCACCGGGGTCAACGGGACGTCCCCGATGCCGCCGCCGGGCAGTTCGGTCAGTGCACGCTCGACGCCGCCGGTGAGGGTGGCGATCTCCGCCAGCCCCGCGACGGTCTTGCGCTCGAACACGTCCCGCGGGGTGAACACCACGCCGCGGGCCTTCGCCCGCGAGACCAACTGGATCGAGACGATGCTGTCGCCGCCGAGCGCGAAGAAGTCGTCGTCGAGGCCCACCCGCTCGAGGTCGAGGACCTCGGCGAACACCCGTGCCACGGCCTCCTCGGTGACGGTGGTCGGGGCCCGGAACTCCCGCGCCTCGAACACCGGCGCCGGCAGCGCCTTGCGGTCGAGCTTGCCGTTGACGTTCAGCGGCAGCGCCTCGAGCACCACGAACGCCGCCGGCACCATGTACGACGGCAGGTCCCGCCCGAGGCGGGAGCTCACATCGGCGACGTCGAGCACGACGCCCGGCTGTGGGACCAGGTAGGCGATCACCTGCGGTCCGACGCGGTCGTCGTCGCGGACGACGACGGCCACGTCGCGCACGTCGTCGAGACCGCGCAGGGCGGCCTCGATCTCGCCGAGC
>NZ_JAUIZP010000008.1:0-18481 GCF_041414735.1 Rhodococcus sp. GXMU-t2271 | reverse complement strand
CGCGGGCGGGGCCCCCACTACGGGACCCGCGTCAGTTGAACGAATCGCCGCAGGCGCAGGAGCCGGTGGCGTTCGGGTTGTCGATCGTGAAGCCCTGCTTCTCGATCGTGTCGACGAAGTCGATCGACGCGCCTTCGACGTAGGGCGCGCTCATCCGGTCGACGGCGAGGATGACGCCACCGAAGTCACGGGTGAGATCCCCGTCGAGCGTCCGGTCGTCGAAGAACAGCTGGTAGCGGAGGCCGGCACACCCGCCCGGCTGCACGGCGATGCGCAGCGAGAGGTCGTCGCGGCCCTCCTGGTCGAGCAGCGCCTTCGCCTTGGCGGAGGCGGCCTCGGTCATGGTGACGCCGTGAGTGGCGGTCTCGTCCTGCACAGTCATGGGCGCTCCCTCGTCTTTCGTGTCGAAACCCGGTTCCCTCAACGGTACCGCGCGTGGATCTATTCCTCATGCGCGGTACCGGACCGCGCGGGGGCCTGACCGGGGGCGATTTCCCGGCCGGGCCGGTTTTCCCATAGCCTGGAGGGGTGAAGTTGCTACGCCGCGGCGGTTCCGACGAATCCGACAACGAGGACCTCGGCGCGTCCGAGTCCGTCGCCGCCCCCCAGTCCGAGGGAGGCAAGGGGACGACCGGTAAGGGCCGTCCCACTCCGAAGCGCCGGGAGGCCGAGGCGCGTCGGCGCGGTCCCGTCGCTCCGGCTCCGCTGACTGCCAAGGAGGCGAGGGCACGCCGCAAGGCAGCCAAACAGTCCCTCTCCAAGGATGAACGCAAGGCGCAAGCGGCCGAGCGTCGCGCCGCCGCGGGCGAGCGCCGCACCCGGATGCTCGCGGGCGAAGAGAAGTATCTGCTGCCCCGCGACAAGGGTCCCGTGCGGGCCTACGTCCGCGATCTGGTGGACAGCCGTCGCAACCTGGTCGGTCTTTTCATGCCGATGGCGCTCATCCTGATCATGACGATGTTCCTCGGTCCGGTGGTCCAGCAGTACGTGACGCTGGCGATGTTCGCGATGATCGTGCTCATGGTGATCGAAGGGATCTACCTCGGCCGTCTCGTGAACAAGAAGGTCCGGGCCCGTTTCCCCGACACCACCGAGGGCGGATTCGGTCTCGGGTGGTACGCGTTCGTGCGGGCCTCCCAGATCCGCAAGCTCCGGGCGCCACTGCCCCGGGTCTCCCCCGGCGACGCCGTCTGACCGCAGCCCACCGGCACGCCGGTCGGTGATACGGCGACCGGCACACCGGTCAGTGATACGGCGACCGGCACACCGGTCAGTGATACGGCGACCGGCACGCCGGTCAGTGATGCGGCGACCGACGCGCGTCGATCGTGCTGCGCACCCAGTCGGCCGTCGGGTCGCCACCGATGGGCGACGGGTCCTGCGGCCGGAACTGGTTCCAGCGCCACCACGCCCGGGTCACCCATCGCGGGGCGGGACGGGAACGGGCCCGGGCGAGTTCGACGCCGGCGAAGAGTGTGATCGGCACGAGGACGATCACGGCGATCTGGCTCATGACGGACAGTCTGTCGCCGGCGACCCGGCCGAGACAGTGGCAGCAATGCCATCTACCGTCGATTTTCTGCCGCAGTGCGGGTTGATAGCGTCCAGCGGTGGCTTCGGCCTCCGCGACTTCGTGAAAGGTGCCCCGTGAGCAGCGAATCCGTTTCCTCCGCCGACGTCGTCTTCCCGCCCGTCGTCGCGCCCGATCCGGAGGTCCGCCGGCGCGCCGACGCCCGGCAGCGCGATCTCACCAAGCCTGCCGGTTCCCTCGGCCGGCTCGAGGAATTGGGCTGCTGGGTCGCGTCCTGCCAAGGACAGGTCCCGCCCCGGCCCTTCACCCGCCCCCGCGTGGTGGTGTTCGCCGGTGATCACGGGGTGGCCCGCGGCGGCGTCTCGGCGTATCCCCCCGAGGTCACCGCTCAGATGGTTGCCAACTTCCTCGCCGGTGGTGCCGCGGTCAACGTGCTCGCCGAGGTCGCCGGCGCCGGGGTCCGGGTCGTGGACATGGCCGTCGACGGCGACACGGATCCGGCCGTCTCCGCGCACAAGGTGCGCCGATCGAGCGGGGCCGTCGACCGGGAGGACGCGCTCACCGAGCAGGAGACCCTGCAGGCGATCGCCGCCGGACGAACCGTGGCCGACGAGGAGGTCGACGCGGGAGCCGACCTCCTCGTCGCGGGCGACATGGGGATCGGGAACACCACCCCTGCGACGGCGCTGATCGCCACCCTCACCGGCACCGAACCCGTCGCGGCGGTCGGCCGTGGCACCGGGATCGACGACGCCGCGTGGATGCGCAAGGTCGCCGCGATCCGGGACGCGATGCGACGCGCCCGGCCCCACGCCCGCAACCCGGTTGCCCTGCTGCGCACCGCCGGCGGCGCCGACCTCGCCGCGATGGCCGGCTACCTCGCCCAGGCGTCGGTGCGCCGGACCCCGGTTGTGCTCGACGGGGTCGTGGTCACCGCTGCCGCACTCGTCGCCGAGGAACTGGCGCCCGGGGCCCGGGACTGGTGGGTTGCCGGGCACCGCTCCACCGAACCGGCTCATACGCTGGCCCTGCGGCACCTGAACCTCGATCCCCTCGTCGACCTGGGAATGCGCCTCGGCGAGGGTTCGGGAGCGGTTGCCGCGCTGCCGATCCTGCACGGTGCGGTCGCGGTGCTCACGAACATGGCGACGTTCGCCGAAGCCGGCGTGAGCACCCGTGACGAGGACGCCGCGCCGGTCACCGAGACGCGCGGCGACTGATGCGCGGCGTCGCTCTCGCTCTGTCCTGGCTCACTGTGCTGCCTATCCGGGGTCCTGGGCACATCGATCGCAGCGCGGGGGGCGCGGCCGTCGCCGCGGCACCGGTGGCCGGCCTCGTGCTGGGCCTGGGCACCGCGGGCGTGCTGTGGGCGGCCGTCGCCATCGGCTGCACTCCCCTGCTCGCGGGCCTGATCGGGGTGGGATTCCTGGGCCTCGCGACGCGTGGCATGCACCTCGACGGCCTGTGCGACACCGCCGACGGGCTCGGCTGCTACGGACCGCCGGAGCGGGCACGTGAGGTGATGAAGTCGGGCGGCGCCGGACCGTTCGGGGTGGCCACCCTGGTACTCGTGCTGGGGGCGCAGGCAGCCTCGTTCGGAGCGCTCGCCGACGCTCGATCCTGGTTCGCCGTGGTCCTCGCGGTCACCGCCGGCCGGGTCACGGTCGTCCTCGCATGCCGCCGTGGTGTCGCCGCAGCACCGGGCAGCGGGTTCGGTGCCCTGGTCGCCGGGACGCAGCCGCTCGGGGTGCGCCTCCTGTGGGCCGTCGTCGTGGTCGTCGCGGCTGCCTGGTGCGTGCCGGGCGCCTGGTGGGCCGGCCCGGCGACGGTCGCCGTGGGGCTCGTGGCCGCACTGCTGCTGGTTCGGCACTGCGTCCGCCGGTTCGGCGGTCTCAACGGTGACGCGCTCGGCGCCGGCCTCGAGACGACGGTGACGGTTGTGGCGGCGGCGTTGAGCGCGGCCGTCGGATAGGACGGCCGCGCCGGGCTCAGCGCAGCGTGGTCAGCCAGCCGTGCGTGTCGGCGAAGGTGCCGCGCTGGATCCCGGTGAGGGTGTCGCGCAACGCCATGGTGACCTCGCCGGGCTCGCCGTCGCCGACGGTGAACTCGCCGTCGCGGCTCTTGACGGTACCGACCGGGGTGATCACCGCCGCGGTCCCGCACGCGAAGACCTCGGTGATCTGCCCGCTGGCGACCTCGGACTCCCATTCCTGCACCGAGATCTTGCGCTCCTCCACTTCGAGGCCGGCCTCCCTGGCCAGCGTGAGCAGCGAGTCCCGGGTGATGCCGGGCAGCAACGAGCCGGACAGCTCCGGCGTCACCAGCTTCGCGTCGGCGCCCGACCCGAAGATGAAGCACAGATTCATGCCGCCCATCTCCTCGATGTAGCGACGCTCGACGGCGTCGAGCCACACCACCTGGTCGCACCCCTGCTCGACGGCTTGCGCCTGGGCCAGCAGCGACGCCGCGTAGTTGCCGGAGAACTTGGCGTCGCCGGTGCCGCCCGGTGCGGCCCGCACGTACTCCTGCGAGATCCACACGCTCACCGGCTTGACGCCACGAGGGAAGTACGCGCCGGCCGGGGACGCGATCAGCACGTACCGGTACTGATTCGCGGGCCGCACGCCGAGCCCCGCCTCGGTGGAGAACATGAACGGCCGCAGATACAGCGACTCCTCGCCCCCGGCGGCCGGCACCCATTCGTGGTCGGCCTCGACCAGTTCCGCGATCGACCGGACGAACAACTCGTCCGGCAGCTCGGCCATTGCCAGGCGCCGCGAGGACCGGCGCATCCGCTCGGCGTTGGAGTACACGCGGAAGGCTGCGATGCTGCCGTCGGGCTGCCGGTAGACCTTCAGACCCTCGAAGATCGCCTGCCCGTAGTGCAACACCATCGCGGCCGGGTCGAGCTGCATCGGTCCGTAGGGCTGAACGGTGGCGTCGTGCCAGCCGCGGCCCTCGGTGTAGTCGATCGTGACCATGTGATCGGTGAAGTACCGGCCGAATCCCGGATCCGCCAGTACTTCTCCCCGCCGTTCCGCGGAGGCGGGCGAGGGGTGCGGAAGGTGGGCGAATTCGAGGACACCGGTCATGACCGATGATCCTATCGAACCGCTCGCACGGTCCTACTTGGTGTGGTCGGGGACGAACGGAGGCGCGACGAGCTGGGCGCGCAGGGCGCGTCCCCGGACGTCGACCGTGACCTCGTCACCGGCGGCCGGCTCCCCGGCAGTCTCGAGGAGCGCCAGCGCGATCCCGACCTTCAACGTCGGGGAGAACGTGCCGGACGTCGTCTCCCCCACCGGAGTTCCGTCGCGCGACACCTTCAGGCCGGGTCGCAGCACCCCGCGATCGAGCGCCCGCAGTCCCCACAGTCGCCGCGCGGGACCGGACTCCTTCTCCGCGACGAGCGCCGCGCGGCCGCGGAATGCCGGCTTGCTCCAGCCCACGGCCCACCCGCAGCGGGCCTGCAGGGGCGAGATGGTCTCCGACAGTTCGTGTCCGTGCAACGGGTAGCCCATCTCGGTCCGCAGGGTGTCGCGAGCCCCGAGGCCGGCGGCCTGACCGCCGGCCGCACGCACGGCGTCGGCCAGGGCACGGAACAGCGACTCCGCGTCGGCCCACCGCGGTACCAGTTCGAAGCCGCGCTCACCGGTGTATCCGGTGCGGCACACCCGTACCGGCCGATCGTTCCACCGGGCGTCCACGAAGCTCATGTAGCCCAGCTCGGTGGGCAGACCCAGCCCCTGCAGGACGGCCTCGGCGTTCGGTCCCTGCACGGCGAACACACCGTAGTCCCGGTGCTGGTTCGTCACGGTCACGCCTTCGGGGGCATGCGCGGCGAGGACCTCGACCACCGCTGCGGTGTTCGCGGCGTTCGGCACGAGGAACAATTCCTCGTCGGAGACGTAGTAGACGATCAGGTCGTCGGTGACGCCGCCGGCTTCGTTGCAGCAGAGGGTGTACTGCGCCTTGCCCGGCCCGATCTTGCGCAGGTCGTTGGTGAGTGTCGCGTTCACGTAGTCCGCCGCACCCGGCCCGGCGACGAGGGCCTTGCCCAGATGACTGACGTCGAACAGGCCGACGTTCTCGCGCACGGCGGTGTGTTCGGCCACGGTACCGGCGTACGAGACGGGCATCTGCCAGCCACCGAAGGCCGCGAAGGTCGCTCCGAGTTCGGTGTGGACGGCGTGGATCGGGCCCTGCAGCAATGGCTGGTCGCTCATGTGCCCCACGCTATCCCACCCCCCGGGATCACTAGCATCGGTGCCACGACCCCCCTTTCCCGTAGGAGACGCCTGTGAGTGCCCTTTCGCCCACCCTGCCCGAACTCGTTCTCGCCGGAAGCGTGTCCAAGCGCGCGGACGTCCTCGTCGTCGGCCTGACCGCCGGCGACAGCGGCCCCGAGGCCCTGCTCGGCGACGGCCTGGTGGACGAGGACGTCCTCGGCGGACTGCTCGACACCCTGCAGTCCGTCGGTGCCGCGGGCAAGGCCGAGGAGGTCACCCGGATCCCCGCGCCCGCCGCCCTGCCGGTCACCAGCGTGCTCGCCGTCGGGCTCGGCGCCGCCGACAAGCTCGACGCCGAGCAGGTGCGCCGGTCCGCCGGCGCTGCGGCGCGCGCCCTCGCCGGCGTCTCCGTGGTCGCGACGACCCTGTCCGCCGTGGATCTCGGCGCAACCGCGGAGGGCTTCGCGCTCGGCGCCTACACGTTCACCGAGTTCCGCACCACCAAGTCGAACTCCGGCGACGCGCAGCCGCCCGCCCGGATCGAACTTCTCGTCTCGTCGCCCCGCGCCCGGGAGACCAAGGCGGAGCTGGCCCGGTCGGCCGCCGTCGCCGAGGCGGTCGCCACCGCGCGCCAGTTCGTCGACACCCCGCCGAGCCACCTGTTCCCGGCCGAGTTCGCCGAGCGCGCGAAGGCGCTCGGTACCGCCGCCGGGCTGAAGGTCGAGGTGCTGGACGAGAAGGCGCTCGAGCAGCAGGGCTACGGCGGCATCGTCGGGGTCGGCAAGGGCTCGTCGCGCCCGCCGCGGCTCGTGCGCCTGAGCTACTCGGCCAAGAAGCGGAAGGCGCCGAAGGTCGCGCTCGTCGGCAAGGGCATCACGTTCGACACCGGCGGCATCTCCATCAAGCCGGCCGCCGGAATGGAGAACATGACGTCCGACATGGGCGGTGCGGCGGCGGTGGTCGCGACGGTCGTGCTCGCCGCGAAGCTCGGGGTGGCGGCGGACGTGACCGCGACGGTACCGATGGCCGAGAACATGCCGTCCGCGACGGCACAGCGACCCGGCGACGTGCTGACCCAGTACGGCGGCACCACCGTCGAGGTGATCAACACGGACGCCGAGGGTCGGCTCATCCTGGCCGACGCCATCGTCCGTGCCTGCGAGGACGAGCCCGACTACCTGATCGACACCGCGACGCTCACCGGCGCGCAGATGGTCGCACTGGGGACCCGGACGCCCGGCGTCATGGGCACCGACGAGTTCCGGGACCGGGTCGCCCGGCTCTCGCAGGAGGTGGGCGAGAACGGGTGGGCGATGCCGCTGCCGGCCGAACTGCGCGCGGACCTGAAGTCCCGGGTGGCCGACCTGGCCAACGTCACGCCGCATCGCTGGGGCGGGATGCTCGCCGCCGGCCTGTACCTGAAGGAGTTCGTGGCCGAGGGTGTGCAGTGGGCCCACATCGACATCGCCGGGCCGGCCTTCAACACCGGGAGCCCGTTCGGCTATGTCGGCAAGGGCGGCACCGGCGTACCGGTGCGAACCCTCATCGCGGTCATCGAGGACATCGCGAACAACGGGTGATCCGTCCCGCGCGTCCCTGCCGGGGTGCAGGGACGCGCGGGCGCACGTGACCCAACCCTCGTCGAACGTCGCCGAGGGATCAGTGCAAGGATGGTCGAGGTCATACCCGGCATCGGGTGTGGTCTCAACCGAACACCGCAAGACACCGCACGAGACCGTGGCCTCGAGCACAATGGTCAGCGACCACACAATGGTCCGCGACCATCGGTCGGCACAACTCAACACACCCGAACACAACCGTCGAGGAGTCAACAGACATGGCCTTCTCCGTCCAGATGCCAGCGCTTGGTGAGAGCGTCACCGAGGGAACTGTCACGCGATGGCTCAAGCAGGAAGGAGACACGGTCGAAGTCGACGAGCCGCTGCTCGAAGTTTCCACGGACAAGGTCGACACCGAGATCCCCTCGCCCGCGGCCGGTGTGCTGGTGAAGATCGTCGCCCAGGAGGACGAGACGATCGAGATCGGCGGTGAGCTGGCGGTGATCGGTGACTCCGCCGACGACGGAGGATCGTCCACCGCTCCCGCTGCCGCCCCGTCGGAGGAGGCGGCACCCGAGGAAGAGTCCACCCCCGAGCCGGAACCCGAGCCGGAGCCCGAGCCGGCTTCGTCCGGTTCCGACACCGGCTCCGCCGAAGGCACTCCGGTCACCATGCCGGCGCTCGGTGAGTCCGTGACCGAGGGCACCGTCACCCGGTGGCTGAAGTCCGTCGGGGACGAGGTCGCGGTCGACGAACCCCTGCTCGAGGTGTCCACGGACAAGGTCGACACGGAGATCCCGTCCCCCGTGGCCGGTGTGCTCCTCGAGATCAACGCCGACGAGGACGAGACCGTCGAGGTCGGCGGACAGCTCGCGGTGATCGGGTCGGGAACCCCGGCCGCGGCGCCGTCGAAGCCCGAACCCAAGCCCGAACCCAAGCCCGAACCGAAGCCCGAACCGAAGCCCGAGCCCGAGCCGGCGAAGCAGGCGGCCCCCGAGCCGGCGAAGCAGCCCGCCCCGGAACCCGCGAAGCAGGTAGCCCCGGCGCCCGCCCCGGCTGCCGCGGGTGCGGAGACCCCGGGTGGCGCCACGCCGTACGTCACACCCCTCGTCCGCAAGCTCGCCGCCGAACACGACGTCGACCTGTCGACGGTGTCCGGCACCGGAGTCGGCGGACGCATCCGCAAGCAGGACGTGCTCGCCGCCGCCGAGGCCGCGAAGGCCCCCGCGGCCGAGGCCCCGAAGGCTCCCGCCGCCAAGGCTCCCGCCGCCGCTCCGGCCGCGACCGCCGGTGTCCGGCCCGAGCTCGCCCACCTGCGCGGCACCACGCAGAAGGTCAACCGGATCCGTCAGATCACGGCGATCAAGACTCGCGAGTCGCTGCAGACCACCGCGCAGCTCACCCAGACCTTCGAGGTCGACGTCACCAAGATCGCGCATCTGCGGGCGCAGGCGAAGGCGACCTTCGCCGAGCGCGAGGGCGTCAACCTCACCTTCCTGCCCTTCTTCGCGAAGGCCGTCGTGGAGGCCCTCAAGGCGCATCCGAACATCAACGCCTCCTACGACGAGGACAAGAAGGAGATCACCTACCACGCGGCCGAGCACCTCGGCATCGCCGTGGACACCGAGCAGGGCCTGCTCTCCCCGGTGATCCACAACGCCGGCGACCTGTCGCTGGCCGGCCTGGCCCGCGCGATCGCGGACATCGCCAAGCGGGCGCGCAGCGGCGGCCTCAAGCCGGACGAACTGGCCGGTGGCACCTTCACGATCACGAACATCGGCAGCCAGGGCGCCCTGTTCGACACACCGATCCTGGTGCCGCCGCAGGCGGCGATGCTGGGCACCGGCGCGATCGTCAAGCGTCCGGTGGTCGTCACCGACGAGGTGGGCAACGAGTCGATCGGTGTGCGGTCGATGTGCTACCTGCCGCTGACCTACGACCACCGGTTGGTCGACGGTGCGGACGCGGGCCGGTTCCTCACCACGATCAAGCACCGTCTCGAGGAAGCGGCGTTCGACGCGGACCTGGGCCTGTGATCCAGGGCGTGTAGCCCGGCACCCACCAGACCCGGAAGCGGGGGCATCGTCACACCGACGAGGCCCCCGCTTCCGCGTCCCGGCCTCTGCGGATGCGGGACAATCTCCGGCATGCGCATCCTCGTAGCGGGCTCGTCGGGGCTGATCGGAACGGCCTCGGTGGCATGGTTGCGGGCACACGATCACGAGGTGCGCCGCCTCGTCCGCCGTCCCCCGGCGGCGCCGGACGAGTGGTTCTGGGACCCGCCGACGGGCCGGGTCGATCCTTCGGCGTTCGACCGCGTCGATGCCGTGGTGAATCTGTGCGGCTCGAGCGTGGACGAGCGTCGCTGGTCCGGCGCGGTCAAGCAGGAACTGCGCGACAGCCGGATCGTCCCGACCGACGTCCTCGCCACCGCCGCCGCCTCCGCCGGGGTGCCGACACTGGTCAACGCAGGCGCCGTCGGCGTCTACGGGCACACCGGCGAGGACGTGGTGGACGAACGCAGCCCCGCCGGGCAGGGGTTCGTCGCGGACCTGTGCCGCGACTGGGAAGCTGCCACCGCGCCCGCGCGGGCCGCCGGGGTGCGCACGATCGTTCTCCGCATCGGGATCGTTCTCAGCCCGCACGGCGGCATCCTGCGCCGCCTCCAGCCGCTCTTCCGGCTCGGTCTCGGTTCCCGGCTCGGTGACGGCCGGCAGTACATGTCGTGGGTGGCGCTCGAGGATGTGGTGTCGGCGCTGGGTTTCGTCCTCGGCCGCGGCGATATCGCCGGGCCGGTCGACGTCACCGGCCCGGCTCCCGTGACCAACGCCCGATTCACGGAGGCGCTGGCGCACTCGGTGCACCGTCCGGCGCCGTGGACGACGCCCGGATTCGTGGTCGACGCGATCGTCGGGGAGATGGCGCACGCGCTGGTGCTCACCGGGCAACGCGCGCTGCCGACGGTGCTCGAGTCGGCGGGCTTCGAGTTCCGGTATCCGACGATCGGAGGCGCCCTGGCACACGCGTTCGGAACCTGAAGCCACCTCTTCGCCACAGCTCCCCGACGGCGTAGGGTCGAGGACTATGAGCAGCGCATCTTCCTCCGCCCGTTTCGATTCCGAACCCGTCGCGGTGGCGCATCTGGGGCTGATCGGATACCTGGAAGCGTGGGAGCGGCAACGGGAGATCGCCGCCGACCGGGCCGAGGGCCGCGGCGTCGACACCCTGCTGTTGCTCGAGCATCCGCCCGTGTACACCGCCGGCAAACGCACTGCCCCGGAGGACCGGCCCACCGACGGCACCCCGGTGATCGACGTCGATCGCGGCGGCAAGATCACCTGGCACGGGCCCGGCCAGCTGGTGGGCTACCCGATCGTCCGGCTCGGCGAACCCATCGACGTCGTCGGCTACGTGCGACGTCTCGAGCAGGCCCTGATCGAGGTCTGCACCGATCTCGGCCTCGTGTGCGGCCGCGTGGAGGGCCGCTCGGGGGTGTGGCTGCCGGCCGAGCTGCGCGACGGGCACTGGCTCCCCGAACGCAAGATCGCCGCGATCGGGGTGCGGGTGCAGCGCGGGGTGACGATGCACGGGTTCTCCCTCAACTGCGATGCCACCCTCGACGCGTTCGACTCGATCGTGCCGTGCGGCATCCGCGACGCGGGCGTCACCTCGCTCACCGGTGAACTCGGACGGGACGTCACCGTCGCCGAGGTGATGCCGGCCGTGACCGCGGCGGTGATCGACGCTCTCGACGGCCGCCTGCCGGTGACGGATCACGACATCGAGCGGGTGACGTTCGAACAGGCCGTCGGTGCCGAACCGCCGCAGACCCCGCGGCCGGAGTTCACCACGGTGCGGTACGGCTGACCGGCTCCCCCGAGAGGCCCGCACCGGGGTGGGCCCGGCCCGTGCCGCCGGGCGTAGGATCGGGTCCGTGACTGTGGCCCCAGAAGGACGCAAGCTGCTGCGGATCGAGACCCGAAACGCACAGACGCCGATCGAACGTAAGCCGAACTGGATCAGGACCCGGGCGAAGATGGGCCCGGAGTACTCCGAGCTGAAGGGACTGGTGCGGCGCGAAGGCCTGCACACGGTCTGCGAGGAGGCCGGTTGTCCCAACATCTACGAATGCTGGGAGGACCGGGAGGCGACGTTCCTCATCGGTGGCGAGCAGTGCACCCGTCGATGCGATTTCTGTCAGATCGACACCGGTAAGCCCGCCACGCTCGACCGCGACGAGCCGCGCCGGGTCGCCGAGTCGGTGCAGGCCATGGGCCTGCGGTACTCGACGATCACCGGTGTCGCCCGCGACGACCTGCCCGACGGCGGTGCGTGGCTCTACGCCGAGACCGTGCGGCAGATCCACGAGCTCAACCCGGGCACCGGCGTCGAGAATCTCATTCCCGACTTCAACGGCAAGCCGGAGCTGCTCACCGAGGTCTTCGAATCACGGCCCGAGGTGCTCGCGCACAACGTCGAGACCGTGCCCCGGATCTTCAAGCGCATCCGCCCGGCGTTCCGCTACCAGCGGTCGCTGGACGTGATCACCGCGGCCCGCGAGTTCGGGCTGGTGACCAAGTCCAACCTCATCCTCGGCATGGGCGAGACGCCGGAGGAGGTCACCGAGGCGCTGCACGACCTGCACGCCGCCGGCTGCGACATCGTCACCATCACCCAGTACCTGCGCCCGTCGCCGCGGCACCATCCCGTCGAGCGCTGGGTCAAGCCCGAGGAATTCGTGGCGCACTCGAAGACCGCCGAGGAGATCGGTTTCGCGGGCGTGATGGCCGGGCCGCTGGTCCGGTCGTCGTACCGCGCGGGGCGGCTGTACGCGCAGGCGATGGCACACCACGGCCGCGAGCTGCCCGCCGCCCAGGCGCACCTGGCCGAGGGGGGCACAGCGGCCCAGGAAGCCAGCTCCGTGCTGGCGCGCCTGACCACCTCTTAGCCGCACCGGACCCCGCGGTGGCGAAAAGCGCACCGCGGGGAAAGTATCCTGGGAGCTATGGCGAGAGGCAGCAAACCCGACAAGGAAGCGAAGGCCGCAGCGAAGGCCGCGCGCAAGCAGGCGTCGAAGGAGCGGCGAACCCAGCTCTGGCAGGCGTTCCAGCTGCAGCGCAAGGAAGACAAGCTGCTGCTGCCGTGGATGATCGGTGCGATCGTCGTCTCCACCCTGGTGTTCTTCCTCGTCGGGCTGATCTTCGGTATCGAGTGGTTCCTTCTGCCGGTCGGCCTGCTCGTGGGGGTGCTGCTCGCGTTCGTCATCTTCGGCCGCCGGGTGCAGAAGACGGTGTACGGCAAGGCCGAGGGCCAGGCCGGGGCGGCGGCGTGGGCGCTGGACAACCTGCAGGGCTCCTGGCGCGTCACGCATGCGGTGGCCGGCACCACGCAGCTCGACGCCGTGCACCGCGTCATCGGCCGCCCGGGCGTGATCCTGGTGGCCGAGGGAGCACCGCAGCGCGTGAAAGGCCTTCTCGCGCAGGAGAAGAAGCGGGTCGCGCGCCTCGTGGGCGACACGCCGATCTACGACATCGTGGTCGGCAACGACGAGGGCCAGGTCCCGCTGTCACAGCTGCAGAAGCACCTGTCGAAACTGCCGCGCAACATCGACACCAAGCGGATGGACGCGATCGAGGGCCGGCTGGCCGCCCTGAGCACGAAGAAGTCCGGCGCCGCGCTCCCGAAGGGTCCGATGCCGGCCGGCGCGAAGATGCGCAGCGTGCAGCGCACCATGCGCCGCCGCTGAGATCCGTCCGGACCGCGGGAGCCCGCACCTACCCGGTGCGGGCTCCCGTTCGGCGTTTCGGGAAGGACACGTCAGCGGGACCGAACGAGAGCCGTGCCGGTCGCCCGGTCCTGCAGACCGCGGCCGTCGACGTCGGTGACGACGGCCGGCGCGATGAACACGAGCAGCAGCTGCCGGGCCAGGGCGCGAATCAGTCCCACCCGCACCGGCGCGTCGACCCGGGCGACCTGCAGGCCGACCAGATACTGCCCCGGGGTGAACGAGAACAGCGTCACCGTGAGCACCCCGACCACGAACCACACCAGCAGGGTGTAGGTGGACAGCTGCGGGTTCTCGAAGGGACGCTCCCCCACGATCGCAGTCGCGATGCCGACGGAGGTGAGCCAGTCGATCGCCAGCGCGCTCGCGCGCCGGCCGGTGCCGGCGAGCGCACCGCGTCCGGTCGCGGGCAGTCCGAGCAACTGCCCGCGGTAGTCCTGGGCCTTGTCCTGCCCCTTGGGGATCGCCGCAGCGGGTCCGGAGAGCCAGCTGCCGGTCATGCGTGCCATGGTGTCCAGGATAGGGTGCAACGGACGGACCGGCCCGACCCCACGTGCCCGCCGGTGACTTCTACCACAAATGCAGTCCTCACGACACCGGAAGACGAGCTGTAACATCGGTGAAACATGGGATTGATGGTCGGGCAACACCAGCTCAATACGGTCTGTATCCGACGCAGACGCCCCATCCCCATGGCGCGCATTGACTGAAGGAGCACAAGCGTGGCGTTCACCTCGGCCGAAGAGGTCATCAAGTACATCGAGGACGAAAACGTCGAGTACGTCGATGTCCGGTTCAGCGACCTCCCCGGCATCCAGCAGCACTTCTCGATCCCCGCGGGTGCGTTCACCAAGGACGTGTTCGAGGACGGCTTGGCGTTCGACGGTTCCTCCGTCCGCGGCTTCCAGTCCATCCACGAGTCGGACATGATGCTGCTGCCGGACGTGACCACCGCGCGCATCGATCCCTTCCGCGCTGCCAAGACGCTCAACATCAACTTCTTCGTCCACGACCCTTTCACCCGCGAGTCCTACAGCCGCGACCCGCGCAACGTCGCCCGTAAGGCCGAGGAGTACCTGGCCAGCACCGGCATCGCCGACACCGCGTTCTTCGGCGCCGAGGCCGAGTTCTACATCTTCGACTCGATCCGCTACGACTCGCAGATGAACGGCGCGTTCTACGAGATCGACTCGGTCTCCGGCGCGTGGAACACCGGCGTCGAGGCCAACGCCGACGGCTCGCCGAACCTCGGCTACAAGGTCCGCCCGAAGGGCGGCTACTTCCCCGTCGCGCCGTACGACCACTACGTGGACCTGCGCGACGAGATCTCCACCAACCTGCAGAACGCCGGCTTCGAACTCGAGCGCGGCCATCACGAGGTCGGTACCGCCGGTCAGGCCGAGATCAACTACAAGTTCAACACCCTGCTCGGTGCGGCCGACGACCTGCAGCTGTTCAAGTACATCGTCAAGAACACCGCGTGGAAGCACGGCAAGTCGGTGACCTTCATGCCGAAGCCGCTGTTCGGTGACAACGGCTCGGGCATGCACGTGCACCAGTCGCTGTGGAAGGAAGGCAAGCCGCTGTTCCACGACGAGTCCGGTTACGCGGGCCTGTCGGACCTGGCGCGCTGGTACATCGGCGGCATCCTGCACCACGCGCCGTCGCTGCTGGCGTTCACCAACCCCACGATCAACTCGTACCACCGCCTCGTGCCCGGCTACGAGGCCCCGATCAACCTGGTCTACAGCCAGCGCAACCGCTCCGCCGCGGTCCGCATCCCGATCACCGGCAACAACCCGAAGGCCAAGCGCCTCGAGTTCCGCGCGCCGGACGCCTCGGGCAACCCGTACCTGTCGTTCGCCGCGCAGATGCTCGCCGGCCTGGACGGCATCAAGAACAAGATCGAGCCGATGGCGCCGGTCGACAAGGACCTCTACGAGCTCCCGCCGGAGGAGGCCCGGAACATCCCGCAGGCCCCGACCAGCCTCGCGACCGTGATCGACAACCTCGAGCGCGACCACGAGTACCTCACCGAGGGCGGCGTGTTCACCTCCGACCTGATCGAGACCTGGATCTCGCTCAAGCGCGAGCAGGAGATCGCCCCGGTCAACCTGCGGCCGCACCCCTACGAGTTCCAGCTGTACTACGACTGCTGAGCCGGTCCCGCACGTAGTTCGTCACGAGTCCACCCGCCTTGCGTTCCGCGAGGCGGGTGGACTCGTGTCTGCGGTCCCCTCCTGTCTCCGGGGTACGCGGGCCGCTACGCGGCGTGCGCCCGCGCGTGGACGGGTGTGGTGTCGCTCGTTGCCTGCGGCACGGTGAGTGTGCCGGCCACGCAGAGTGCCGCGACGACGAAGCACGCCAGCGTGTACCACAGGTTGCCCACCGGGTCGCCGGTGCTCGTCACGCCGTCGACGGCACGGAAGAACTCCGGCAGCGCGGTGACCCACAGGAACGCCATGACGACCAGGTACACGACGCTGTAGACCTGGACGAATCGGTTCGTGTACGGGGGAACATCCGGCTCGCCCCGTCGCAGGCGCACCCAGCGGCGAACGAGCACCACGACCCCGACGACGGTGACGACGACCAGTTCCACCGCATAGACCACCGCCCGGACCGTGGTGCTCCCCATGCCCAGGACGGTCGCCGGCAGCGGGAGGACGAACGTGCCCAGCGACGCCAGCAGGCCGATCACGACGGTGCGCCACACCAGTTCGAGACCGGAAAAGTGTCGGCCGCGGTCGACGTGGCGACCGACGAAGAACTGCACGCACAGCGCGAGCGACATCGGCCAGAGCGCGGCGAACACCACCACGCTCGGGAGCGGGACCGCGTCGACCATGGGCTGGTTGACAGGATTCGTCACCGCCCAGTGCCACCATCGCAACTGGGGTCCGAGATGGTCGAAGATCTCGTAGAACGCGTGGTGCACGAAACCGGCGCACACGGCCCCGACGAGGACTCCGTAGCGGCGGAACACCCCCAGCATTCTGACGATCTCGAACGCCAGCGTGGCCATCAGCGGGTAGATCGCGACGATGTACAGCGGGAGCCGGCCCCACAGGAACTCCACGGTGAACACGTTGTGGGCGAACATCGTGTCCACGTGCTCCTCGATGCCGAAGGCAGCCGGGAAGTACAGCGGTGGTTCGATGACGAACAGGTAGGCGGTGGCGCCGAACCAGAGCACCAGAGTGGTGGGATCGCCGTGGCGGCGCAGGCGCACGACGGCGAGCACGAGGGCGAGCACCGCGCCGAGCACGATGGTGACCTCGAGAACGGGAAGGGTCCAGTTCTCCAGGGCCGAGGGGTCGCGCACCTCGACGAGACCGCCGGCCTCCTGGCACGAGAACCCCAGGGACGCGGCCAGTTCGGCGAAGGTGGGTGAGCACAGGTCGGTCATCGCGCCGGCTCCCTACGAGGCGACCGCGTCGGCGGTGTACCAGCGCGTGACGTCGTAGCCGTCCTCGTAGCGCCGGAACCACACGTCTGCGAGCGCCGGCAACTTCTCGTGGGCCGGGTCGTGCTTCGGCAACTGGCTGCGCACCACCCCCGCCAGCGCGACGAGTTGCTCGGCGAACGGCAGATCGTCGAACGCGCGTGGCATCGGGCCGCAGTCCCGCGCCTGCAGTAACGGCAACCACCTGCGCAGGCGCTGTGCGCGCCGGTACGACGCGAACATCGACAGGGCGTCGATCTTGCGGTCCGCCAACGGAACATGGTCGTTGAAGCCCTGGCAGGCCAGTCGGATGACCCTCAGCACATGACGGAAGACCGAGGGGGCCACCCGCATCCGGTAGATGTCGGACCCGACGACGGAGTCGAACACGACGAGCGCCGAACTCCGGTGTTCGACCTCCTCGACGAAGTGCCAGATGAACAACGACGCCACCCGGTCGTCTCCGGGCCGGAACAGGGTGGCCTCGTTGTCGAGCATCAACTTGAACACCGGTGTGAAGGTTGCTTCGAGGTCCGCGGTGTAGGCGAGCCGGTAGTTCAGCGACGCCCGTGCGGTGAGCCGGTCGAATTCCGCGATGACGGCGGCGAGGGTGTCCCGGAGGCCGGGGTACCGCTCGATCAGGGCCTTGACATGCTGCCGGTGTGCGGTCGAGTGCTGGCCTTCCTGACGCATGAACGCGTCCGCCTCCGCGGCGACGGCCGGGTCGGTGATCAGGGGCTTGGCCTGGAGGATCATCTTCACGATCATCTTCTCGAAGCCGATCGCCAGGAACGAGACCGCGTTCGCCATGCTCGAGAAGGCCGGATTCTCCTCGTTCCACAGAAACGGCACGTCGTATTCCTCGAACGCGAAGTTCATTTTTCGGATCTGCAGGTCGGTCACGGGCGCTACACCTCGTCTTGCGGGGATGGGCTGGTCCGGCGGCCCCGCGACGGCTCCGAAGCCCCGGTGCAGTGATCATACGCATATCGCAGTTGACGTATGATGAGAACGCGTTACATTTGCGGCGCCACGGGCGGAGGCCACCGCCGTGCTACCGTCGGTCGTTCGAGCGGACGGTCGACAGATCCCGCCCGGGGACCCGCCGGTCCCGATGCGGTTTCGATCCGAGGAAGCGGGCAGTGGCACGACGACGCGGTTGGGGCGGCAGCCCCCCGGAGAACGACGACGAGGCGTCTCGCCGGATCGTTTCCGCCGCAGTCGATCTGATCGGCCGGACGGGCTGCGTCATCAGCCTGGCCGATGTCGCGGAATCGCTGGGTGTCATCCGCCAGACGGTGTACCGCTACTTCCCCAGCGCGGATGCGCTGATGCGGGCCGCGGCGATCGCGTCGGTCGACGGATTCCTCGATCGTCTCGCCCGGCACATCGGCGGCATCACGGACCCGGTCGACGCGATGACGGAAGGGGTCGTCTACACCCTCGCCGAGGTACGGCGCACGCCGCACCTGGGGCTTCTGCTCACCGGCACGTACCCGAACGTCCGTCCCGACGGCCTGACGTCCGACGAGGCACAGGAGTTCGGGATGACGATGATCGGGCGCTTCGACGTCGATTGGGAGTGCTACGGATACGACGAAGCGGCCCTGCGCGAGCTCGTCGAGTACGTCCTGCGCACGATGCAGTCCTTCTTCGTCTCCCCCGACGATCCCCCGCGCAGCGACGACGACTTGCGGCGCTACCTCAGACGCTGGATGGGACCTGCGATCCTCGCCCAGCGCGACGTCACCAGGTGACGCTCGGGACCGCCTGACGGAATCCGCCCGGACAGGTGAGCCCGGGTGGACCGCCGGTGGCGTCGACTCGTCGCACGGTCGCGGCCCCGCAGCGGTCGCTGCGGGGCCGGGTCCGTACTCCGCGCTACACCGGCTCGGGCTCGCGGGCGGCCTGCGGGGTCTCGGCCTGCCGGGC